>NZ_CP049158.1:304395-608790 GCF_011493005.1 Caballeronia sp. SBC1 | reverse complement strand
CGACCCACCACCGAGCCACGACAGGTTTGCCATAGTCAGGCGGAAGACCTCCGCGATCACCCATGTGCCTATGGCGAAGTACCCGCCCTCCAGCCGGAACGCGACCAGCGAGACCGGCACCGCGATCAGTGCGGCTATAGCGCCAGCCACCGGCACGGCTACAAAGGGCGACAAGCCGCCGTAGTTCGCGAGTATCAGCATGGCGTAACCGCCAATACCGAAATACGCCTGTTGGCCGATCGACACCATGCCGCCGTAACCTGCGAGCAGGTTCCACATCATGGCGAAGACCAGATACGCAGCAATTTGCGTGAAGTCGCGCAAGGTGTCACGGCCGGCCCAATAGGGAAAACTCGCGACCAGCACAGCGACAATCAACAGCGCAAGCACGGCCACCCTGCTCGCCCTTGTTGCGCGCCGGATTTCGAAATGTCGTTCAGAGACGTTCATGTGATTAACCTCCCGGCGCTCATCACGCGGTCTTGGGCAACAGGCCTTGCGGCCGGATCGTCAGCAGAGCCAGAAACAGCACGTGCCCCAGCCAGATGCCCCAGCCCGGGTCGATGTAAAAACCGATCTGCTGAGCAACGCCGAGTGCGACTCCGCCGAGGAACGTTCCCCAGAACGAACCCATCCCGCCGATGATCACCGCCTCGAACGCATAGAGCAGCAGCGAGGGGCCATCGGACGGAGAAACGGCCGTACGCATGGCATAAAGCGTGGCGGCAAGCGCGATCAGCACGAACGCGATGCCCATTGCGAGGGCGAACGTCCTGCGTGGCGAGACGCCCATCAGTTGCACGATCTCGCGATCGTCTGAAGTAGCGCGAAAGACCCGGCCGAGTGGCGTGCGGCCAAAGAGCCACTGCAGCCCAAGCGTGGCCGCCACCGTGACGGCAAACGTAAGAAGTGGCAGGAGTCCGAGCGCTATCCCACCGGGCAACGCGATGCTCATGGACTCAAAGCCACCGGTTGCTAGCGCGCGCGGGTCTGCGGAAAACACTTCCTGCAGCACGTTCTGAATCACGATCGAGAGGCCGAAGGTGACGACAAGCGATGGCAAGGGGTCACGGCCGCTGACCCGATTGAGCACGGCGTATTGCAGTGCATATCCCGCGCAGAACGCAATCCCGATCAACACCGGGACGGCAGCCCACAGCGGCATATGAGCCAGGTTGGTCAGCACGAACAAGACGAACACCAGCAGCACGATGAAGTCACCATGCGCGGTATTGGTCAGGCGCATGACACCGAACACCAGTGACTGACCCATTGCGAAGAGCGCATAAAGCGCCCCAAGCAGCACGCCTTGCAAGAGGATATTGAAGATTGAACTCATGACACCGCTCCGAAATAAGCTTGCGTAATAGCCTCGTCGGAAACTTCCGCCGACGCGCCCGCCAACGACACGCGGCCCTCCTGAAAGCAATAGAATCGCTTCGACACGCGTCGCGCCAGTTGCACGTCCTGCTCGACGATGATCGCGCTCATACCGTCCGCAACAATCGACGGCAGCGCTGCATAGATTTCCCTGACCACGACCGGTGCGAGACCAAGTGAAAGCTCATCGCACATGAGAAGATCTGGATTACTCATCAATGCACGACCGAGTGCCACCATCTGCTGTTGGCCACCGGACAACGCGGTTGCCGGACGGTGGCGCCGCTCCTTCAGGATGGGGAAAAGCGCATAGACCGTGTCAAGGGTCCATCGACCGGGCCGCGAAGAATATGCGCCGAGCAAGAGGTTTTCCTCAACGGACAGACTCGCGAACAGCCGCCGCCCCTCAGGCACAAGCGCGATCCCCATTCCGACAATACGTGCGGCAGCCACGCCGCCGACCGCCTCACCCTTATAAACAATCTGCTGCGCAGGCGCAGGCAACAGTCCGGCCAGCGCCTTCAGTAAGGTGGACTTCCCCGCACCGTTCGACCCAATCAGCGCAATCACCTCGCCGCGCTCGACCGTGACATCAATGCCGAAAAGCGCCTGGAAATCCCCATAAAAAGCGGTCAGGCCGTGAGTTTCAAGAATGGCCGGCATGATCAACCCTCCAGGCCAAGATAGACGCGCCTGACTTCGGGGTCGTCCATCACGGCTGCCGGGCTGCCCTGGGCAAGGTGCTTGCCAAAATGGATGACCAGTAACCGGTCGGCGACGGCGAGCAGCGCATGCACCACATGCTCGATCCATACGATCGTCACTCCCCGCTCCTTCACGCTGCGAATTTCATCGACGAGTTCGTGTGTCTCGCGCTCCGTCAGGCCACCCGCTATTTCATCAAGCAGCAGCAGTTTCGGCCGGGTCGCCAGCGCGCGAGCGAGTTCAAGACGCTTGCGGTCCAGCAGCGTAAGCGTGCCAGCCAGTTGGTCCGCACGGCGCTTGAGACCGGTGCGCTCGAGGACATCGACACACAGGTCGGCCGCTTCACGTTCCTTCAGCGCGCCGCCAAAGGTGGCGCCCACCAGCAGGTTCTCGAAGACCGTCATGCCGCCGAATGGCCGCGGCACCTGATACGACCGGCCGATGCCCGCTATACATCGGCGGTACGGCGCCAGCTTGCCGATATTGGCTCCATCGAATTCGATCGTGCCGGCGTCCGGCCGCACGTCACCACTGATGAGGTTAAATAGTGTGGTCTTGCCCGCGCCGTTCGGTCCGAGAATGCCGTAGGTCTCGCCTTGCTCGATCGCGAAGCTGATGTTGTCGGTGACCTTCAGCGCACCGTAGCTCTTCGACACACCGGTCAATCTGAGAACGCAACTCATGCTCGCCTCCCTCTAGCCAATCAACTTGAGCGGGCCTGACAGCGGCACGTTCGGCGCGAGCTGGTTGTTCACGATCGCGAGGTCGAAGCGATGCGTCTGCCCCTTGATCCACTGACCACCAACCAGCGGGGTCTTCGCCACGTTCTTCACCGGCCCGCTTCCCCATGCAACGTGACCGACGACCGTATCGAGCTTCGTCGATGCCACCGCGTCGCGAATCGCTTCGTTCGAGTCCACGTCCTTGCTACGCTTGAGCGCGTCCACCGCGATCTCAAACAGTGCGTGCGCGAACCCGATAGGCTGGGTCCATTGTTTCGATGTCGCCTTCTCGTACGCATCGGCTAACTGGCGGGCCGACTGCCCCGTCAGCGACGACTTGAACGGGTGGGAGGGCGACCACCACACTTCCGTGGAGAGACCGTCACCAAGATCGCCGAGCGCTTCTATCGAAGTGGGAAACAGGAGTGCCTTTCCGATCGAAATAACCTTCGGCTTGAAACCCTGTTGGCGCGCCTGCACGAGGAAATTCTTCGCGTCGGGCGGAATCACGACGCCCGTCACGATCTGTGCGCTGCCTTGCTTGAACGCTGCGATTTGTGCCGAGAAGTCCTGCGTCATGGATTGAAAGCGGCCGGGGTCCTTCAACGTAAAGCCCTTTTGCGCGAGTACGGGCGGGAAGCCGAGCTTGCCGTCGCCCCATGCGTTGCCGTCACCGTCGTTTGGAAAGAGTCCTCCGACCGACTTGTTGGTCTGCACCGATTGCCACATGCCGGTGTACACGGCGATCACATCTTCAAGGCCCCAGAAGAAGTGGTACGTAAAACGGAAACCCTTCTTGGGATCGCCCTTCCTGCCGAAGAACCACGGTTGCCACGGGACGACCGTGGAGACGCACGGCATCTCGTTGATCTCGCACGCGTCGCTTACGGGATTGGCCGTCTCCGGCGTACCCGAAACCAGCATGATGTCGACCTTGTCCTTCAGGATCAGATCATTCGCCACCTCGCCGGCGCGGTTCGGATTCGACTGGCTGTCCTTGACAAGGATGGTGACCGGATACTGCTTTCCGTTGATCGCAATGCCGTTTTTCAGCGCCGCCTGCATCTGTCCGATGACAAAACGATCGGCTTCGCCGAATGGTGCGAGCGGGCCAGTTTGCGGCGACACGTAGCCAATCTTCAGCGTGCGCGGACTGGCCGCGCTCGCGATGCGCGCAAACAGGGGTGAAGCCGCGACAAGCGCACCGCCCGCCGCGAGCTTCACGAAATAACGACGAGCGCCGTAGATGGAATGATCGTCCATGTTTGTCTCCTTCAGTCTTTTATGGGCTGAGCCGGCCTTCTTGCGTGCCTGGCTCAGCGCGCATCAGTTCGGGCGGCGGCCCTCGTAAGCGGCTTCGAGCAAGGCCCGCAATGCGGCACGCTCGATCGGCCTCGGATTCCAGTAGGGGTTCTTCAACGCGATATCCAGCGCCACGCCAATATCCGATTCCTTCAGGCCAATATCCTTCAATGCCGTCGGTGCACCGTTGTCACGGGCGAGATCGAACACGCCAAGCGCCGCATCCGGTGCCCCAAGCGCACGCGCGATCCGCTGCATGGCGTGCGGCGCGGCTTCGCGGTTGTACGCAAGCGCATGCGGCAACACGATGGTGTGTGTCTCGGCGTGCGGCAAGTTGAAGGTGCCACCGAGCGTGTGGCACAGCTTGTGATGCAACGCCATGCCAACGCTGCCGAGCACGGCACCGCACAGCCACGCGCCGTAGAGGCAATCGGCGCGGGCATCGAGATCATCAAGGCGGGAAACGACGCGGCCTATGCCTGCTCCCAGCGCGCGAATGCCCTCCTCCGCCATCAATCCGGTAATCGGATTTGCATCTTGCGCGTAGAGCCCCTCGGCCGCGTGCGCGATTGCGTTGATGCCGCTTGTGACGGAAAGCGAGGCTGGCAGCGACAGCGTCAGCTCAGGATCGTAGATCACCGTCTTCGGCAACACCCGCAGGTCGCGCCCGGTCTTCTTCAAGCCGGCTTCAGTGAGTCCGTAGACAGGCGTCATTTCCGAGCCTGCATACGTGGTCGGAATTGCAATAATCGGCAGGGAGGTAGTCAGTGCGATTGCCTTGCCGAGTCCGGTTGTGGACCCACCACCTATTGCCACGGCACAGTCCGCGCCCAGCTTCGCGGCGTAATCGCTGGCCTCCTGCGCGGTCTCGACAGGCACATGCATGACTGCCTTCGAAAACACGCCAACCGCCCGCGACCCGAGTCGCGCGGCGAACGCTTCGGCCTGTTCGCGCTGCTGCGGTGCGGACAGCACGATGGCTCGTTTAGCCCCCAGCAAATCGATCTCGCGCTCGAGGTGGACAATGCTGCCTGCACCAAACACCACACGCGAAGGCAAGCCCTGATAGATGAACGGGTCCATGATCAGCGCGGGTAGTAAGGCGGAATGTTGGCGTCGACGTTCACCCAGACCGACTTCGGCTGCGTGTATTCGCGCATGACTTCAAAGCCCATCTCTCGGCCATATCCGCTCGAACCCACTCCACCGAACGGTGACGCTGGGCTCACGCGCTTGTAGCAATTGATCCAGACCATGCCGCTTTTCAACTGACGTGCAAAGAGATGCGCGCGTTGCAGGTCACGTGTCCACATACCCGCACCCAGGCCGTATTCGGTGCCGTTTGCAATGGCCAAAGCCTCTTCGTCGCTCCCGAATGTGCTCACCGTGACGAACGGTCCGAATACTTCTTCCTGCGACACGCGATCAGTCGGCTTAGCGGCAACAATAGTCGGCTCTACATAACAACCGTTGGCTAGCGCGGCGCTATCCGGCGCCTTGCCGCCTGAGAGAATTCGGCCTCCCTGTTCGCGTGCGACATCGACATAAGACAGCACGCGGTCCCGATGATGGCGCGACGTCAACGGCCCCATCTCGGTGGCCGGATCGAGCGGATCGCCAATCTTGATCGAGCGCGCCAGCGCGATAAAACGCTCAAGCAGTTCGTCCGCGACCGATTCATGCACGATCAGCCGCGATGCAGCAATGCACGCCTGCCCCTGGTTATGAAAGATACCGAACGCGGAGCCTTGCACGACAGCGTCAAGATTGGCATCGGCGAATACGACGTTCGCTCCCTTGCCGCCCAGTTCGAGTTGCACCTTCTTGAGATTGCCGGCCGAGGCCTGCACGACCTTGCGCCCGACGGCGGTCGAGCCGGTGAACACCACCTTGCTGATCTCCGGGTGCTCGGCAATATATTGCCCTGCGACCTGACCCAGGCCAGGCACGATGTTGACCACGCCCGGCGGGAAACCTACCTCGGCCATCAGTTCGGCAATCGCGAGGCTGGAAAGCGGCGTGAGTTCGGCCGGCTTCATGATCACGCAATTACCCGCCGCAAGCGCGGGCGCCATCTTCCAGCTGGTGAACATCAGCGGGAAATTCCACGGCACGACCTGTCCGACCACGCCGACGGGTTCGCGCATCACATAGTTCAGAAAGCCCGCTTCAACTGGAACAACCGTCCCTTCGAACTTGTCCGCCATGCCGCCGAAATAACGGAATGTGACGGCCGTGCGCGGCACGTCGAGATTGCGTGTATCGCGAATCGGATGGCCCGTATCCAGCGATTCGAGCCGGGCCAGTTCATCGGCATTTGCTTCAATAGCGTCGGCGAGCTTGAGCAGCAGGCGGCCGCGATCCATCGGCGCCATGTTGCTCCACTTCGGAAACGCGGCTTTCGCCGCGGCGACGGCGCGGTCTATATCCGCAGGCCCGGCCATCGACACATTTGCGATTACGGAGTTGTCGTGCGGGTTGAGCGATGGCAGCGTTTCACCGCTCTCGGCGGGAACGAAGCGGCCATTGATGAATAGTTGCGTTTGCATAGTGGTCCTGCCTGATGGGAGCTGAAGACGAAGCCCTGCCCGCGACGCCGGCAAGACCGGCGTCGTTCGGGACCTGACGAAGCAAAAGGGGTTTAAAGCGGTACCGGATATGGCGGGAGTTCACCGCTCTCATAACGCTTGGGCAAATCGGGTGTCGCGTTCTCCCACACGAGCAGCATCGAACGCTTTTGCGAATAGCCCTTGTGGCGAATATCGGCAGGCATGGCCGCGATGTCGCCAGCGTTCATCGTGATACGGGCGCGGGGTTCGCCCGTGTCCTTGTCGCCGACGTCCCAGATGATCTGGTCGGAGAGTTGCAGGAACCACTCCACGCGATCGTTACCGTGAAAGACCGGCAGCACGAATTCCTCTGTGGTCGGGCAAAAGAGACTCTGCTTGCACACGGAGGTGACCGACGGATTCCAGGTAACGTCCGAGCGCGAGAGGTATTTGAAAAGACTGAACGCATGCAGCTCATGTTCGAAGCCCGGCTCGGCGTGGATCTCCGGCTCGTCCTGGCCGACATCCGCGAATTGGCGGTTGACCGGGAGGTCATCGCGCAAGGGCGAATCACCCACGAGTCCCGGCATGCGTTTCGTCGCAATGCGCGTGCGCTCGATCGCGCCAATGTTGTCACCATGCTTGATACCAAATGCGGAACCCGTTTCTTCGGGAGCGGCGAACGGATCAAACCCTTCGTTGACCCAGTCCTTCAGGATTGCCTTGAAGGTCGCCATGATCAGCGGCGTTTCGAATTGCTGCGTGTAGTCGACGCCGGCTTCCTTGAAGCTCGCGTTATACGAACCGGCATACATGTCCACGCGGCCGTAGTGATTGCGTGTGCCGATCACTTCGTCGAAATTGACCCAGCCGTAGAAAAATCCCCACGCCACGTCACGCATCATTGCGCGCAGGAAGTCGTCGGCGTGCATCTGGTGCGAACGCCTTTCTCCGTTCGACGGCCATTTGACCGTGACAAAATACGCATCGCGGCTGAATTCGAAATCGCCTAGCGTGAAAGTACGGTAACCGCTCGTTGCGTCCGGGTCGGTCGCGGTGACACTTTGAAAACCTGCTGACTGGTCCATGGTTTGTTCCTCGAAAATTGATCAGGTCGTTGCGACGGCTCGCGGCGTCACTGAATACAGATCTCCGCCCACTTCTCGACCGAGCAGGACCCAAGGATGGTCTGGACGAGCAGGACGCCTGTTTCACGAGCTTTGAATTGGTAAGCAGCGCCCGCTGGCAGCAGCGCTTGATGACCGCGGCGCAGACGCACATAACCCATCGGCTGGCCTGCAGGTTCACCTTCGAGACGCACGCTGCCTTCCGTGTCGGCGTTGACGAGCGGACCGTCGGAGGGCTTGATGAAAAACACGTCGATCTCGCCGTCGAGCACTACCGCGAACTCGTCGTGCGACGCGCTGAACCATGGCGAGACGCCTTCGGCACGAACAGTCTCGATCACGTATTTAAGGTTTTTGCCGACGACCACTTTTTCGTACGGTGCAGCGTGGCTGGCCACCTCGAATACATTGGACATGGCGTAATGTCCGGGTTTGCCCTTGATGATTTCGATGGTGCCCTTGCGGTAATTGCCGAGGCTGCCGAGATAGGTCTCTTGCATGTCTGTCTCCATTGCTCCGTAAAAGACGGTTGTGAACGCGTTGCCTTGGAACGAAGATTAGGGCGGCGCGCGCAACGGGGCAATGGATTGAGGTTCGCGTTTGGCGAACCATGCGTGCTCGGAAAAGACGCTAGGGAAAGTACTGAGGAGCGTACCGGGAAGCACGCCGCTCGGCGCTTGTCCCGCTTCTCCCACTTATCCCGCTCATGCGTCACCGAGCTCATCGTCGACGCTCTTCGTTTCATCATCGGGCGGCGAGATACCGAGCGCCCGGTCCCACTGCGGTTCGCGCAGGTAGCGCGCACGCAGGAACTCGACGAACGCCTTCACTTTAGTGGTCGACCTGTGGGACGCAGGATAAACCGCCGAGAGCCATAGCGGCGGTGCAGCATACTCGGGCAGTACACGTACGAGACGTCGTTCGAGCAGGTCGGCGGCTGCCACCATGGTCGGCAGATAAGCGACGCCAGCGCCGGCGCGAGCGAATTCGAGGAGCAGGTGAACGCTGTTTGTCTTGAGCACCGGATTGAGTGCGATCTCGAAACATTCACTGCCCTTCATGAGGGGCCAGTTGTCGCCCCACGGGTAATACGAATAACGCGCAAAGTCGTGCCGCACGAGGTCAAGCGGCGTTTCTATGACGGGTTCTTCCTTCAGGTAACCGGGCGCCGCGCACAGCACGCCACGCACCGGAAAGAGCTTGCGCTCGACCAGCAGGTTCGACGCGGGCGGGTAGATCTGCAATGCCAGGTCAAAACCCTCCTGCACGGGATCGATCACGCGATCGTTGACCGTGACCACGAATTCGATACGGGGATGCGCCTCGCGAAAAGCAATCAGCGCGTGCGAAAAGTGACCCAGCGCGAAACCAGGCAGCACGTGAACGTTGAGCGTCCCGCTGAGCGAGTGTGTTTCGGCGCTCGTACGACCGGACAGTTCGTGGACTTTATTGACGAGCTGGGCGCAGTCGCGATAATACGACTCTCCCACTTCGGACAAGCGCACGGCGCGCGTGGAGCGATGAAAGAGCGCGACGTTGAAATGCTCTTCAAGCTGCTTGACTCGCGATGTCACGACCGACTTTGCAACACCGAGCTGACGTGCCGCGTTTGCGAAGCTCTGCGCCTCGGCGGCGCGCACGAACGCTTCCATCGATATGAAAAGGTCCACGCTGTCTCCTGATCGTTTTGTCTGAAGCGCTATTCTCTAGTGGAGATTCTAGTTTCTTTGGCAGCCACGCGGCGGCACGTTAAGCGCTGAGCGGCGCCCACGACCTGAATTGATCTTAAAGCCCGCGCACGCAGCCGCATTCCAGTTACACACAGTCCGCAACCGATCGATTCAAATCGACGATCCAGACACACCGGATACCGCGTAAAGCGCATCCTCGGCAAGATTACAAAAGGGAAAGCTGAAATGAAGCTGTCATTCGAAGTCCTTGAAGCGCTGGACGCAATCGACCGCACTGGCACGTTCGCCGAAGCGGCCGAGTTGCTGCACCGGGTGCCGTCGTCGCTCAGCTACCTTGTCCAGAAGCTCGAAAGCGATCTCGACGTCGTGCTGTTCGATCGCACCGGCAGGCGCGCCAAGCTCACGCATGCGGGACGTGTCGTGGTCGAGGACGGCAGGCGGCTGTTGCATGCAGCAGAACAACTGGAACAACGGGCGCAACGCATCCAGGAAGGCTGGGAAGCGGAGCTGCGAATCTGTATCGACGAGATCCTGCCGCTCGATGCTTTCTGGCCTTATGTACATGCGTTCTACGACCTGAAGATGGATACGCGGCTGCGTCTGTCGAGAGAAGTGCTTGGCGGCACCTGGGACGCGCTTGTCACGCGGCGCGCGGATCTTGTGGTCGGCGCGGCCGGCGAGCCGCCGCATCTGCCTCATCTCGTGGCGCGACCGGTCGGATCGCTGCGGCATGTGTTCGTGGTCGCGCCCGATCACCCGCTTGCGGACCTGCCCGAACCGCTTGGAATAGATACCGTTGCGCGTTATCGCGGCGCGGTGATCAGCGATACATCGCGCGAGTTGAGGCCCCGGTCGGTCGCCACCGCGACCACGCAGGAATGCATCGCGCTGCCCACGCTCAGCGCCAAGCTCGCCGCACAATGCGAAGGTGTGGCCGTGGGCACCATTCCGGAGTGTCTCGCCGCGAGACCGATCGCCGAAGGCAAACTTGTAGCCAAGCGCGTGACCGGCATGCGCGAAGTCACTGACTGCTACCTCGCGTGGCGCGACGATGAAACCGGACGGGCGTTGCAATGGTGGGTCGAACAACTGGATCAGCCCGATCTGATCGATCGTTTCATAGCACGCATCTAAAGGGGGGCGCTCGCGCCGGTGGACGGGTTTTGGGTTCTGGCGGGAATGGTCGGAGGTCTATGCCGGGTTGTTAGGTTCCGGGGTTAATGGTCGGGGTCTATGCCGGGTTGCCAGGTTCCTGCGTTAGCGATCGGGGTCAGTGCCGGGTTGCCAGGTTCCTGCGTTAGCGATCGGGGTCAGTGCCGGGTTGCTGCTTTCGGACTTAGTGGTCTGCATGAGTCAGATATTCTCTTTATCGCTATTAGCCACTGTGCGTGGCCGCACGTCATTTCTTTGTCCAAAGCGACAAAGAAACGAAGCAAAGAAAACGCTTTCAGAACGAGGGCTCACAAGTGTCCACAGCGTGCAGTTCCCATTCATGGGTGCCCCAAAAGCACGGTGCTCGCCAGAGCCACGGATGTGTGAACCCCTCTTTCTCCGAACACGGATACCCACACGCTTCGCCACCAGTGACTGAACCTGCCAAAGGAACACGCCGCGCTATCCGCGAACAACCTCCCTCCAAATTTGTACGCACGTCGAACCTCGCAGCCAAACCCACGAAATAACAAAGCTCAAAAATACGTAAGGCCGTAACCCACGAAAATGGGCCTGCTAGCCCGCAGCTAACTCACCAAAATCTGAGGCAGTAAATACGCGTCAAGCTGCTACGGATCAAGCTGTGATCTACGAATACGACCGCGCAGATCAGGCAGTCAACCTAGAAAAAAATGCAGCCGTCAATGCGCGTGAGGCCGTGCGGATTTCTTGGCAATGGTGCTTGCCCGAGAGCGTTGGGGGCGAAGCGTGTTCGTGTCAGGATTCGCGAGAAGGAGGGGTTCAAACATCCGTGGCTCTGGCGAGCACCGTGCTTTTGGGGCACCTATGAATAGAAACTGCACGCTGTGGACACTTAGGGTAGCGTGGTTTGAAAGCGCTTTCTTTGCGTCATTTCTTTGTCGCTTTGGACAAAGAAATGACGCGCCGCCACGCGCAGTGGCTAAAGGTGATAAAGAAATTAGCTAACCTAAGCAGACCACTAACACTGAAAGCAGCAACCCAGCATTGACCTCGACCGCTAACCCTGGAACCCGGCAACCGAGCACCTACCCCGACCAACCCCTCCCCCTACCACCCGTATTTAACCTCCACCCCAATATAATCGGCATTGCTGCCGCCCACCGCGCGAATCGCATCGCCGACCTGGAAATGCACCGCCTCGACCGAGCCGATCAGATTCGCCGCGATGGTCCAGTCCGCGCGCAATTGCACATACATGCCGGTCCACAAGCTGCCGTGACCGGCCGTTCCCGGCACAGGCACGGAGCCTTGCGCATACACGGCGTCGGCCGTGGTCTCACGCCACTGGAAGCCGACGGCCGCCAGCAAGGACAAGTTGCTCACCGGCTTCAACGTAATGCTCGGCTTGACGTGAATCAGGTTGCTGTAGCCGGTATAACCGGCCAGCGTGAAATAGTAGCCGTTGGGAAACAGCGGGTTGAACGTCCCGATCCTGCCATCACCCGGATGACGATCGCCCGATGCCGCGTCAATTTGAATACCCGCACGCGGCGTCCCGGGAACATCACTGAAGGTATAACCGGCCAGCGACCCAAGCGCCCACGCACCAATCGTGCTATTGCCAACATGCCCGCTTTGCAGCATTGACTCGACATCCCAATCCACCTGTCCCGCCTTGCCGGTGTAACGCAAGTCGAATACATCGCGATGCTCATCGCCGGTCGCGTCAAGAAACTGCGCGTTGTCGCGGTTATAGCGCGAGTAGTATCCGGACAGATCGCCCGGCCCCACGTCCTGACGCTCGAAACGCACACCGCTGAACGTCAGGTGACGGTTCGAGACGTCATCGAAGTCGCTGGCATCGCGGTACTGAACCGGCTGCGTGGCATAGGCTATGAAACGCCAGCGCTGGATCTCCCAGTCGGTCCAGACCCCGTCGAACGCTTGCCGCACATTCGGACCGTCGCGGACCGAAATAAAGCGCTGCAAGTCGAACGCCATCTCCTGACGTCCCACCCTGAACTTGAACGTGCCGCCACCGAGCGACCCGACGTAAGTGATGAACGCCTGCTCGAGATCAAGCGGGTTTTTGTCGACCGGTGTCACGGAGTCCTTACCGTAAGGCTGAGCATCTTCGATCTGCGTAAAGATCTGCAGATGATCGCCGAGGCGGAGGTCGGCGTGTACTTCGGCGCGTTGCAGCAGGTAGGTATCGTCGTGATTCGCACCCACCCCGAACAACGCCGCATTGTTGACTTCCAGCCGCTCGCGCAAGTTCGCACCGAGCGAGAGGTACGACGCCGGATCGTTACCCAGCGGCATGGTCTTGAGGCCGTCCAGCGGCTCGCGCGGCACGCACGGATTCGCGAGCACCGACCAGTCCTCTTGCCATCGATTGAACAAGACCGTGGGGCGCTTAGCGTCGCAGGTCGTCACGGGCGTGGGCGCAGGCGGCTGTACATCGCCCGCATCCGATGCAGCGCGAGCGTCCATTGCCGCAACGCTCGCACTCATCGCCAACGTGAAACCCGAAAGCGCCAGCAATCTTCCCGAGCACCGCGAACGTCGCGTCTGCGTCATTGAGCGGCTGTGTCGTGGATCTCGGCGATATACCCCCCGGGGAATTCGACGATCGACGTTTTGCCCCTGCCAGTCTGGTACGGCGCAAACAGTACCTTGGCGCCTGCCGCCTCGGCCTTCGCCAGTGTCGCTGCGAGGTCCGTCACCTGGTAGCCGGTCGTCTCACGCCCGAACGGATACGGGAGCTTGCCGTCGGTCACGAACACCATCATCTTGCCGAAGCCCGATTCAATCCGGATGCAGCGCATGGTTTCTCCTGGACGACCGATCACGCCGGCATCCGCATGCCGATCGTCTGACACAACCTTGCCTTGCGAGAACCGCACGAACCGGCGCACGAAGCCATCGACGGCCGAGCGGGACATGTACACGCGATTGTCCGGCACCGATTCAAGCCGCCCGTATGACGGCGCTTTCGTATGCCAATACAACTGCATGTTCAAGCCGCCGGGCCAGCGGATCAGCGCGTCCTTGCCGATAGGGTCATCGAATGGCTCGACAGTCACATCCGCACCCGCGGCACGGGCCGCGTGCACGGCGCGGTCCATGTCGGTCACGAGATAGCCGGTACGCTCGTCGCCGAACGGATACGGGATTGGCGTCTGGAACGCAAACACGGACAGCATGCCGACCGGCGTCTGCACGTATTGGGACGCGGTCTTGCTCGGCGTCGGCGTCACGGTGAAGACCGCACGCGGCGAAGCCTTGCCGCCGAAGGTCGCCAGGAAGCTGTTGACGAATGCATCGATATCTTCGTTTGACACATACACGTGGGTCGTATCGTACTGAGGACCGACGGCGACGTTCGTACTCGCCGACGCGGGCTCGAGTTCAGCCGCGGCCTGAACGACACCGGGCGCGCTCGCCGCGCCGAGCAACGCGCAGGCGAAGGCGACTGCGGCGGCGAGCCGGGAGACAGTAATGCGCGACATGAAAACTCCTGTTTTTATTCGGTATAAAGGTAGATAAGAAAGCGGCGCGCTTGATTCACTTGCCGCCGTTTCCCGGCTCGGCGCCGGGCGCCGCTTTCGCTGATGCGGGCGTCTCCATTTGCTGGACCTGAACGCTGACCGGGAACAGATGAGCACGCACCACGGGTATCGTATGCTCCCCGAGCACGATGCCCAACAAACCTGCGAGCGCGATCAACGGCGGTGCGGGTGATTGCACACGCACCAGGCAATACAGCAGGCCGACCACAAAGCCTGCTGCAAGCGAAATAAGATAGGGCATCGTCGAAGCCTCTTGTCTAAGCTAAAGCTACTCTTTCCAGTCGGAGCCCAGAATCAGGCCGCAGAAATTCATGCGCCGATAGTTCGGATCGCAACGCTCGAGTACGTCGGCGTTGACCGTACCGAATGTTGTTGCGGGACGGTTCGCCATCGCCTGCGCGAACACATCGATGATCTGTTCCTTGAAGCCCTTACCGCGCGGATATTCGACTAGTACTGCGTTGCGCTCCGCGCGGCCGACCTCATCGAAATGCATGCCGAGCAGATCCGTCTCGACCCCGGCCGCGACCAACCCGGTCAACGCGGACATGTGCGAACAGATGCCGAACGTAGTGTGCAGCGCAATCGCATTCCAGACATCGGCTATGGCGTCCTTGGGCACGTCATAGCCGTCAAGAAATTCCCTGACCGCATTGGCACCGTCCACTTCGAAGCGCAACTGAGAGTCGCGGTAAAGCGCGGTCAGCCCCATGTCGTGAAAAAGCGCGGCTACGTACAGCAGTTCGGCGTTGAAGACAACCCGCCTGCGAACGCCGATCAGCGCCGCAAACAGGAACACCCGCGATGAATGGCGATAGAGAATGTCCGGCTCGATAGCGCGCGAAGCGGCAGCCGCCGCACGCGCCATCTTGCTGTCTGGAATCGCGATTCCCGCGATGCGCTTTGTCATCGCCATCTCCTTGCCCGGGCTTGCCATCACCTCTGCTCATATGCCCTCATGCAGCCTCAAGAAACCTGAATCGTCCTGAATTCGCCGCGACGTTTCAGAACGCGAAACAACTGCAACCGAGGGCGCCCCAGAAGCCGTTTGGATCACTGACCGGGACCTGCTTGCGCCACGCCCACATGTGACCATGAGCATGGATGCCGCACAGGTTGGCGCAACCATCAGCGCACGCCTGCTGGACGACCGCGCCGGGCTGGTATCGGCTATAACCACCGAACTCCGCTACCGGCGACCACGACGGACTAACCGGCAACGGCGGCGGTCCAAGCGCGCTGAACTCGGCATCCGCATGGACAACCCTTCCGTTGACCACGGTCAGTACTGACGACAGGTATTTGATCCGCGTTTCATCGACCGTGAAATAGTCGTCGTTAAGCGCAGCGAAGTCCGCAAACTGCCCGGGCACCAGCGCGCCCTTACGCGCCTCTTCGCCCGAGAACCAGCTACTGCCCACCGTATAGCGGCGCAGCGCTTCCATGCGGTCCAGGCGGTCCTGCGGTGCGTACATCTGCATGCCGCCAACCGTGCAGCCCGACACCATCCAGTACAGCGACACGAACGGATTGAAACTTGCCACGCGCGTGGCGTCGGTACCTGCGCCTACTGGCAGGCCTGCTGCCAGCATCTGTTGGATCGGTGGCGTCCTGGCGGCTGCCTGCGCCCCATAGCGATGGACGAAATACTCACCCTGAAACGCCATGCGGTGCTGGATGGCGATACCGCCGCCAAGCGCCGCGATGCGGTCGATGTTGCGCTGTGAAATGGTTTCGCAATGGTCGAAGAACCAGCGCAGGCCGTTGAACGGCGTGTCCTTGTTGACGCGTTCGAACACGTTCAGGAAGCGGTCGACGGACTCGTCATAGGTCGCATGCAGACGGAACGGCCAGCGGTTCTGCACAAGCAGCCGGACCACCGCTTCCAGTTCCGCTTCAAGCGTCTCCGGGAGCTCCGGACGCGGCTCGAGAAAGTCCTCGAAATCGGCCGCGGAAAAGACCAGCATTTCACCTGCGCCGTTCAGACGCAGGAAGTCATCGCCTTCGCCCGGCTTGGTCATCTTCACCCAACGCGCGAAGTCCTCGATCTCCTTCTTCGCATTCTGTGTGAAGAGGTTATAGGCAATGCGCATGGTCAGCTCACCGCGTTTGGCCAGCGACATGATCACGGCGTAGTCGTCAGGATAGGCCTGGTATCCACCGCCTGCATCAATTGCACTTGTGACGCCGAGACGGTTGAGTTCGCGCATGAAATGCCGCGTCGAATTCACCTGGTCGTCGTAAGCAAGCTTGGGTCCTTTCGCGAGCGTCGCATATAGCAAACCCGCATTGGGGCGCGCAATCAACATGCCGGTCGGATTGCCGCGCTTGTCGCGCTGGATTTCGCCGCCCGGCGGGTCAGGCGTGTCCTTGCTATACCCCACTGCGCGTAGCGCCGCCGCATTCAGCAATGCGCTGTCATAGAGATGCAGAATGAACACGGGAGTGTCCGGCGCAATGGCGTTGATCTCTTCGAGCGTCGGACCGCGCCGCTCCGCAAACTGCAGCTCGTTCCAGCCGCCGATCACGCGCACCCATTGCGGTGCGGGCGTACGCGCCACTTGCCGGCGCAGCATCTCGAGCGCATCGCCAAGCGACGGCACGCCGTCCCAGCGCAATTCCATATTAAAGTTCAGGCCGCCCCGGATCACGTGCAGATGCGAGTCGTTAAGCCCAGGGATTACAGTGCGCCCTTTCAGGTCGACACGTTGAGTGCCGGCGTGGGCGAATTGCATCGTGTGAGCGTCAGTGCCGGTGGTGAGAATTTTTCCGTCCTTGACCGCAAGTGCCGTAACGAAGGATCGCTTGTCATCCTGGGTAGCGATCTTGCCGTTAAAAAAGATGGCATCCGCAGACGCGGCGGCAGGGGTTGGCGCTGTCATCGTCGTCCTCATGCTTTAGGGTACGCAACGGCGGCGAACGTGGTCCATCCAAAGGCGGAAATCACTGTTCGCGGCCGTGTGTTGACGTGCTTATCTATGTGCTTGTCTAGGTGCTTCTTCCATATGCTTCGGTGCCGCGCGTTTCAGCCGCCCGCTTCGCTCGCGTGCTCGCCGAGGATCTGCTTCGCGTAACGCACGCCAATACCGTAGGCGCTATGTGCCTTGAAGATATCCATGCAGCCCTCGTATGTCTCGCCGCGACCCCAGTCGCGTTGCAGCTCGCACATGAATTGCAATGAGGTCATGGGGACAGCGCCAGCCTGGATAATCCGCTGCACGGCACGCTCATGCGCTTCTTCGGTGATGTCTCCGCAAGCGTCGGTCGGGACGTAGATCTCGTATCCCGCGGCGATCATCTGCACGGTCGGAAACGCCACGCAGACTTCCGTCCACAAGCCGGCGAGCACGATCTTCTTGCGCCCGGTCGCTTCAATCGCCTTGCGGAAGTTCACGTCCTCCCAGGAGTTCATCGAGGTACGATCGATCGGTTTTTGCTCAGGAAAGACGGCCTGAGGTTCCGGGATGAACTCGCCGCTGAAAGTCTGCGCGGCGATCGTCGTGAGGATCGTGGGAACCTTGAACAGCTTTGCGGCTTTCGCGAGGACCTGGACGTTGTGCACGATGGTCGTGCGGTCATGGGAATGCGTTCCGAAGAACATCTGCGGCTGGTAGTCGATCAACGCTAGAGCACAGGTATCAGGGGTGAGTAATTCATGCGGCATGGAATGCTCCTTGGTCTGGCCTCAGACTGAATCGGCACGGCGACGCACACCACCGTGTAAAATGTCGGCAACCGGGATGGCAGGCAATGAGGCGCATATGAGCCGCATCTGAGCTGCATCTCGATTCCGGTTTGAGGCTACAGAGAGGGAGTCTTAAAGTCCTGAGGACGACCTGAATCCTTCTTAAAGGATCGAGCCGCTCGCGCGTGGACGCGCAGCCGCAGCAAGGCCGCATTCGGCGGACGATGCGGGGGCAACATTCAGTGGCGGGAGGATATAGCCGGGTGCAGCAATGCCATGGCTGTGCTCAGGCATAGGTACGTCAGATAATGGATGAGGCAACCGCATTTCGCTCGCATCGCCCTGCCTTTTTTGAAGCTCGTCGAGGCTTGCGGCGGCACGGCGTTCGAGTTCGCCCGCGCCTTGGCGCCGCGCATGATCGAGTGCGGATACGAACCACGATTCAGCGTCCGTCGTCTGGTGCGCAGCGAGCGCGATCTCCCCTCTCACCCTGCGCAGTTCCGGGTAGTACCAGCGCTCGCCCGTTTCCTCGCAGTGACGCAATGCTTCGTTGATTGCGGTCATCGCATCGTCACGCCGTCCGCCACCCAGCGAAGCCCGTGCGAACTGCGCAAGCAGCAGCGTCAGCGGTGCAAGAAAGCCGCTCTTGCGCAATGCGTCGAGCGACGCGCGGAACTGCGGCAACCGACACTGACCTTCGCCGGACATCGATTGCAGGTATTCCTCATAGCAGTCACAGCAAGTCGCCCAGATCGCGAAGCCCGCGTGCGATGCACGGCTTCTCAACATAGCGATGCCAGCCTCGGCAACAGCTTGGTCAAACATCAGCAGTGCGATCGGTATAAGCGCCTCAACGAGTACGTAACACGTCACCATGTCATGCTCGTATTCAAGCGCGGCATCGAGCGCGTGTTGTGCGAGCCTCAACGCTTCCTGCGTTTCGCCCTGAACCCATGACACCCGCGCAAGCGTAGCGCGCGCGACAATGCCGTGATCGATCCGAAAGCCGACTGTGTTCCAGCGATGCTGCCCATACACGTACGCGTTCAGCATCCCTTCGAGCTGCTCGCGGGCAGCCGACGGCTCGCCCGCATAGTGCAGCGCAACGCCTTCGATCCGGCAGCCGATGACACGCTGGGTCCGGTTCTCGAACTGCTGTGCAAGCGCGCCGAAGCGGCGCGCGAGCAACAGCGCTGCCCGTGCTTCGCCGCCGTACTGGAAAGCATTCCACAAGCCCCAGAGAGCGCGCGATTCGAACTCGGTGTCGCTCGCAGCCACGGCGAGCGACAACACCTCGGACCAGGCATCGCGCACCGCCACTGTCGGCCCCTCCGTGTACACGAGCGCCGCTGCATAGGCCGCCAGAAGCCGCAGCTTCGTGTTGACGGATACGCTTTCAGGATCAGCGCGGCTCACCGCATCGATCGCGATGCGAGCCCGCTCGCAACACTCGTCCACGAGTGAGACATCGAAGAGAAACGGTACCGCCATCGCGGAGAGCTCAATGCCGACCGACCGGTCGCCGCCGGGAGCAAACGCCCAGTCAAGCGCGGTACGCAGGTTGCCCACTTCATGGCGGAACTCGGCCAGCCATTCGCTGGGCGGACGTTCTGTGTGGTGATACGGAGCACGATCGAAGATCGTACGCACCCAGGTCGCGTGTGCCAGCGCGGCGGCCTTGCGCTCGCCGTTGTCTTCGAGCTGCTGCAACGCGTGGGCCCGCGTGGTCGCAAGCAGGCGATAGCGCGAAGGCACCGCGCCGCTATCGTGAATCACCAGCGACTTCGAGACCAGGCCGCTAAGTGCATCGAGGATCTCGGTTTGCGAAAAGCCGTGGGCGGCCACCATGTGACAGGCGGCATCGAAGGAAAATCCGTTCATGAATACGCCGAGGCAACGCAGCAACGTACGCTCGGTATCGTCAAGAAGACGATAACTCCAGTCGAGCATGGCCTTCAACGTCTGATGGCGTGGCAACACGCCCCTGAAGCCACCGGTCAGGATGCGAAAACACTCATCAAGATGGTCAGCCAGCACTTCAATGCCAAGCACGGCCGCACGCGCCGCCGCCAGTTCGATCGCAAGCGGTATGCCGTCGAGCCGGCGGCATACAAGGCCGGTGAGAAAGAGGCTGCGTTTATCGAAAGAAAAGCATGGATCGATCGTGCGGGCGCGGGCAAGGAACAGCTGCACCGCACTTGTCTGAAGGATCTCGTCGCCAAGGCTTGCATCCTGGGGCACATCGAGCGGCGGCACGTGATACAGCACCTCGTCCTGGATGCGAAGTGCCTCGCGGCTGGTCGCAAGCACGCATAATGCCGGGTTCGCGGCCGTCATGGCGCGGGCCATCTCCGCGGCCGCGTCGATCACATGCTCGCAATTGTCCAGCACGATCAGCACACGACGGCCGGCTATTTCGGCTGCGATCAGATCGGGCGATAAACGCCCCGCTGGCAACTTCATACCAAGCGCACCGGCCAGTGCTTCCAGCGCGAAGCGCGCATTCGATACCGAAGCAAGCGGCACGAACACCACGCCGTCCGGAAAACGCATGGTGGCCTGACCTGCAACTTCCAGCGCAACCCGCGTCTTGCCAATACCGCCCGCGCCGACCAGCGTCAAAACGCGTGCAGCATTCAGAGCACCCAGCACTTGTGCAACCAGGGCCTGGCGGCCAATCAAATCCGATACGCCGGCAGGAAGCATGGTCGAAGTGCATGTCAACAAACACGCGTCGTCTTCACACTGCAAGGGTGGCTCTTCATGCGCCGGTATCAGCCGATAACCGCGGCCCGGGACCGTCTTGATCAGATCACGATCCGCGCCGAGCGCCTTGCGCAAGGCAGCAACATGAACCTGCAGATTGTTTTCCTCGACCACCGTATCGGGCCATACGCGACGCATGATCTCGTCCTTCGAGACCAGCGTTCCCTGCGCGCGGATCAACAGCTCGAGAATGTCGAATGCGCGGCTGCCAATACGCAGCGACTCGCTATTGAGCTGGATTTCCCTGCTCTCCAGGGATATGAGAAGTTGCCCGATCCGGACCATCGCACGCTCGATTCCGAAGGGTGACGGGTGAAAAAAGGGTTGCGGCGCTAAGCGATTCAGTTGGCAAATCTTACGGCACGGACACGAATGGAACATTGAAAAATTTCGATTCGACAAATCGAAAATCTTGATGTGTCTCGGTTAGCAAGCCGTGCGAGCGGGCGCAATGTAGGCGGCACGATATGCAGGCGCTTAGGCCAGCAGTAGATCATCGCCTGCCTTGACGGCTAATTCACCCCTTGTACTATTCAGTAAATCAGGCGTTCCTATAGCGATGATTTTTTAGCTATATAACGCATGAGGGCGCCTTTTTAAGTCGGCTGCATGACAGCTTTAAAGATGGTTTTTGTGCCGGCATGAGTTGAATGCAAGTCGATGGAACGCGGCTGTGCGTCACGGCTCGCCAGGCTGCTCGCTTGGTGGATTCGTTAAGTGGTCAGTTCATGCAGCTTGTGCATGCCTTCGCGCAGCCAGTCCAGCAGCGTGCGTTCGGTGCCCACCGGCACAGGTATCTCAGTGTTCAGCTTGCGCAGGGAGTCCTGCCGTTGCGAAAGCAGGTGACACATCTGCTGACCTATTTCCGGCCGGCTCTTTAACAAGGGCGTCAGGTCCACCTTGTCCAGCCGATAGATTACGGCATGCGTCAAAGCCGTGACTTGCGCTTGAATCGGCAAACCCGCCAGGATGCCTGCTTCACCGATGGAGTCGCCAGGTCCCAGGCGCGCGGATTCGACCGGGCCTGAGGGCCCCGTCACCATCACCGACACAACCCCCGACGCGACGATCATCAGGTAGTCCATCACCTCATCTGACTTGACGACCACCTGATCCGCTTCATATTCATGGCGCGACAGTCTCCTGGATAGCGCCTCGATTTCCTCGCTCTTCAAGGCCCGGAAAAGATCGACGCGCGACAGGAGCCGTTGGCGGCGATCGGCGGCGTCGTGACGAGGCGGCCGTGGAACGCTCAATGGCCAGAGCTCGATTCCCGCAGCGGCGAGATGACGATGGCACAGGTCGTAAAGCTGGTTCGTCACGGCCACGGACTTGCCCATGTCATCGATATAAACCGTGACTTCGTATTCAATCGAATTGATCGAGGCCTGCTTGATAAGCGCATAGGGTGCCGGCGTTTGCAGCACCATACTGCTTCCCGCTACCGCGCGCTCCAACGCGCCAAGGACGGTAGCCGGGCGTTCTTCCGGTGAAATCTGGAGCGCGATGGTCACGCCGTGAAGCGCAACGGGACGGCTGCTGTTGGTGATTTTCGCCTTGGCCGCCACACTGTTTGGGACGATGACAATATTGCCTTGGGACGTGAGCAGGTGCGTCGCGCGCCAGTTCATCTCAAGTACCTTGCCGTCCACGCCATCAACCGAGACCCAGTCCCCAATGTGATAAGGCTCGGTCGTGTTCAGCACGATCCCGGCGAACACATCGCTAAGCGTGCTTTGTATGGCAAGGCCCAGCACGATTGCCAGTGCACCGGAGGTGGCGACCAGTCCGGTCACCGGCAACCCCAGCACGAATGCAAGCGAAGCGACGACGGCTGCAAGAAAAACCAGCGCACCGAGTACGTCCTGGAAGAGGCGTTCCCTGTGCCAATGGCGCGATCGGAACGCTGCATCCAGCGATAACGTAAGAAGACGCGCGCCGATGAGCCACCACGAAACCTCAAGGATCTGAGCCGCAAGATGACGGCCCGGGGACTCAGGCCAGGGGGCCGGCGTGAACGGACTCAGGGCCGATCCGAACAGCACCGCACTCAGCAGCGCGAAGATCCCGAGTCTGAGCAGTAAGCGAAGGGTGTCGTTGCGTGGAAACGCTGCCCGCCAGAGCACGACGTCCACCATGACCAACACAAAGCCAAGAACCAGCGGATCTTTCACAAGACTGCTCCCGACATAGAGAATCTTCAGTGTTGGTGCGCCAAGAACGGGTGCGCACAGTCACATGTTGTTTTGTCTGAATGCCTTCGCATTCTACGGTTTCCTGGTCTTATCGGTCTTAACCGTAGAACGTGTTGTGCGTCCGGCGTTCACAACGTACGCGATGCAAACGCACGAACTTGGGCGAGGAACGCGGGAGCCGTCCTGATCCGGCATACGCCTGGCAGGCGCCTGGCAGGCGCCTGGAATCGAACCCGTCAGGCGTTGCGCGGACCGTCCGGACCGTTGTTTGACCGCAGCTTCACAGCCTGCCAGCCGGCTCGCGCTTCCACCCACTCTGCGACCGCGAGCAAACGCTCGTCGTGTTGTGCCCCACCGATCAGTTGAGCGCCGAGCGGAAGACCAGCGGGCCCGAGGGCGATCGGCAGGGTGATGGCGGGTACGCCCAGGAATGTCCATGGAGCGCACAGCGAAGCGTCGCCGGTATAGTCGAGTCCGACCGGCGCTTCCCCTGTGGCCGGCGCGACGAGCAGCACGTCAAGACGCATCGTTTCCTGCAACCAATGGTCGAAGAGATGAGCCAGCCGCACCTGCGCAGCCCTCGCTCGCGCATAGTCAACGCTCGATACGCCGCGGCCCTCGTTGATCAACGACGTCATCACCGAACTGATCAGGCCGGGCGACCCGTCCAAAAGTGCACCGTGCACCACCGCCGCTTCTACGGCCAATATCGTCGATATCAACGCCCCCATGTCCTCCAGTTCCGCCGGCAAATCGACCGTGACGACCTGCGCTCCATCGGCTTTCAGTTGTACAGCCAACCGGGCCAACGCGCTGTCCTGAGCCGCTTCCATCGCGGTGCCAACTTGCCTGCGCAACATGCCGATACGGATGGCTGCACCGCCGTCGTTGCCCCTGCTTTTCTTCGTGCTGTGTACATGTGAAGAGTGAAAGTCCTGGTCGTCGGAACCCGACACGACTTTAAAGGCGTACGCCGCATCCCCGACGTTGGCAGTAAACATTCCGATGTGATCCAGCGATGGCGCCAGCGGCAACACGCCGGTTCTGGCAATGCTCCCATAGGTCGGTTTAAATCCCACGACACCGCAATACGCTGCGGGGCGAATAATGGAACCGAACGTCTGGGTCCCGAATGCAAGAGGAACAATCCCCGCTGACACAGCCGCGGCAGAGCCGCTGGACGAGCCGCCCGGCGTATGCTTTTCATTCCATGGATTGACCGTCGGACCCGGTTGGCGCCACGCGAACTCTGTTGTAACCGTCTTTCCTACAATGCTTCCACCTGCTTGCCGCAAGCGCGCCACGAGTACCGCATCAGTCTCGGGCATGCGGCCCGCGTACGCCGGCGAGTTGTACTCGGTCGGCATGTCCGCCGTGTCGATGAGATCTTTTATGCCGATGGGAACACCCGCGAGCGGCAACCCTATCTCGGCTTGATTGACCACCGGCTCGTCCGGCAGATAACTGAATGCGTGCAACCACGGTTGAGTTCGTCGCGCGGCCTTATCGGCGGATTCAATGCTTTGCTGGATTGTCAGAACACCGCTCTCGACAGCACGGCGGATGTCGCGCAGGGTAAGTGCGTTTGCTGGTTCGGTCATCTCGTGAATAGTCCCGGTGTATATTGCGTGGCACAAGCGTAGCGTGGCCTAAGCGCGCTAATAGTTTAGTATGCCAGCCACTTGACCCAAGAGAATAATGGCAAAGGGGGTACGTATTTGTCCAACTACCTCTAGCCGGACTGTCTTTGAGCCCGGGCGTTTGCCCAACCTTAGTAGGCATTTTCTCCCGGAAGCCTAATCAACCCGCGAGTGACGGGCATGAGAGACGCGCGTTCATCCCTGACTGAGCGGTTGCGTCCCAAGACGCGAACGTCGGCCGGCCAAACCCCATACGATCACGGCAATGACCAGCGCGAGCACGCCGGCCACGCACAGCGCCGAGGCGAAACCACTTGCGAAACTTGCCGGAGCCGCGGTTGCCAGTAACGCCTTTGCGGTGGGCGCTAAACGCTCGGTCGCGTGAACCGCGTCTCCGGCCAACAGTCTGGACATGAAGTCGGCATCCAGCGAATTCCTTACTGCTGGATCATTGGCCAACGCTGCGTCAAGCGCGGTTTGAGTTCGCGATGCAAGCACCGCACCAAGCACCCCTACTGACATGACGATCGCGGTAAACCGTGTGGTCGTGCTGATGCCGGAAGCCATGCCGGTCCGATTGGGCGGAACACACGCCATGATTGCCTTCTGCGTATCCCCGTTCAGTATGCCGGCACCACAACCCGTGACGATCATGCCCAGCGCGACCAACCAGTACCTCTGATCCATCGATACTAAGGCGGTCAATAAATTCCCCGCGCCGATCAGGCCGAGCCCGACCGTCAACAACGTGACGCTGGAAAACCGGCCCGCAAGCCATGCCCCTATGTAGGGACCCGCAATCATGGCAGTGGCAAACGGAAGCATCCCGATGCCCGCGCTAACCGCCGGCCATCCGAACGCGTTCTGCAGATACAAAGGCAGGAACGTCATCATGACCTGAGCACAGGCTGCATAGCCGAACATGCCAAGCACAGCAGCAACAAAACGCGCCTGACGAAACAGCGACAAGTCGATCATTGCATGAGCGCGGTTCTTCTCCAGTTTCAGAAATACAATAAGTAATCCTGTACATCCGCAGAACCTAGCTGCTGTTCGCAAACTTTCCCAGCCGTCTGTTTGTGTTCCGATCAGCGCCCAGATACCGAGCGCCAGTGAGGCACCGAACAACAGGCTCCCCATTACATCAATAGCCTGAGATTGTGGGTTGTGCGACTCGCGAATAGAGCGGTGCACGCACCAGGCGAGCACCGAACAGACTGGAAGGTTCAGGAGGAAAATCCACCGCCACCCGAGCCACTGCGTAATCACGCCGCCGATTAACGGCGCGACCGTGGTCGCCAGCCCCATGCACATACCCCATACAGCCCAGGCGCGCGCTCGCGAGGGTCCCTCCTGGAAGGTATTCGCTATCACGGCGAGCGCGGCGGTCAGCAACATCGACGCGCCCACCCCTTTTACCGCACGAGCGAGATTCAGGAAAAGCGCGGTGGGCGCGAGCCCGCATCCGAGCGATGCCACGCAGAAGACACCCAGGCCGATCATCATCATTTTTTTTCGGCCGAAGCGATCGGCTATGCCGCCAGCGGCCAGCAAGCACGATGCGAAGGCGACCATGTACGCACTCACGACCCACTCAACGTCCGCAAAACCTACGTGGAACGATCGCGCGATCGAGGGCAGGGAAACGGCAACGACGTTGGTATCGAGAACGATCAACGCGCAGGTTGCTGAGGCGGTGCCCAAAACAAATCGCGCTGCTCGCTTGCTCAACGGCGGGTTGAAATCCGTATCAGGCGAACGCTCGTTGTCCGCAGGCAAAGGGCTATCCGGGCGCTGCTGTTGAGACGATTGCTCATGGTTTATAAGCGGACATCTTCGAAACATGGATACCACCATCGAGAGGAAATTGATGGAGGTCATCCTATCTGTAGCCGTATTAAGCGTCACTAACGTAAGATCACAGAATTATTCACGAAAATGTTAATACAGTGAAGCTCGAACTTCGTCATATCCGATGCTTCGTTTGCGTTGCCAAGCACCTCCACTTTGCCCGCGCGGCTGAGGAGCTGGACATCGCACCGCCCTCGCTTACCAAGCAGATTCAGGAAACCGAGCGGCTGTTGAACGTGCGGCTGTTTCATCGGACCAAACGCAGCGTTGCGTTGACTGCGGCTGGAGAGGCTTACTTGCCTGAAGCGCTGGCCGCCCTTGCCCACTTGTCACGCGGGCAGGAGCTTGCCGCGTTAGCCGAGCGTGGAGAGCTGGGCCGGATCGAAGTGGGATACGTTGCGTCGGCGGCATTTGCGGGCGTGCTTCAAAGCACCGTCCGAGGATTTCGCCAAGACAATCCCCGCATTGAGATAGTCCTTAGCGAACTTGCGATGGACCGCGTGCCGGCAATGCTTGCTGAAGGTCTTATCGACGTCGCGTATGTCAGGCCGCCCATGCACTATCCAGAGGAAATCCAGGCGATCACGCTGTATCGCGATGATTTCATTCTTGCAATTCCTGAAGACTCGCTGCTGGCGGAGTCGGCAAGTGTTTCTCCTGCCCAATTGCGCGACTGTGTTTTTGCGGTGCCCGAGCAGGACTTTGGGACGTTTGAAGTCGGGCGAAGGGGGCGTTTTCAACCGCAGTTGGGCCAGAGGCCCGGACCGTTGGCAGCAGTACTGGCTTGTGTTTCGCTAGGGGGAAATGTTGCGGTGGTACCGCGCACGCTCAGCGACTGCGTTTCATTTCCAGGCGTGATTTATAAGGCGATTACTGGCAAACCGATCGTATCGGAAGTCGCCATGGCATTTCGCCGCCATGAACGTGCACCTGCCGTACGCGCTTTTATCAGTTATACGAAGCAGTTGTAGTTCGACGGCGATAGCCGTCGAATATGAGTTGAGCTCGGGCGCTTGTTTGGAGCAGGGCTCGCCGGGAACCGCGTTTCAAGTGTTGCCGGTTGACACGCGTCGGCAAGATAGGCGTTGAGGTGGCGCGCGGAGGACACAGCGGCTGTCAATGCCGTGTCCTCCCCGTTTTGGTCGTGCGTCGTTGCGTTAGTGACCGCCACCGTTTCCGCCGCCGTTTCCGCCACCGTTTCCGCTGCCGTTTCCGCTGCCATGGCCACCACTGCTTCCGCCACCGCTCGATCCTTTCCCGGATGAGCCACCGCCCTTACCACCAGCGTTTGCGCCGCCATTAGACCCTTGGCCGGATGAGCCTTTGCCCTGGCCGCCGGATGAACCACTGCCTTCGCCTCCGTTAGAACCGTGGCCCGACGAGCCAACTCCATGGCTGCTGCTGCCGTGGCCGCCGTCGTTGCCATGACCGCCATCGTTGCCGCGACCACCATCGCTTCCGTGGCCGCCATCGTTGCCATGGCCACCGTCGCTGCCGCGACCGCCATCGTTGCTGCCGTGACCGCCGTCGCTGCCGTGACCGCCATCGCTGCCGCGACCACCATCGTTGCCGTGACCAGCATCGCTGCCGTGACCACCGTCGCTGCCGTGACCGCCATCGTTGCCGTGACCACCGTCGCTGCCGTGACCGCCGTCGCTGCCGTGACCACCATCGCTGCCGTGGCCGCCGTCGCTGCCATGACCGCCGTCGTTGCCGCGACCACCGTCGTTGCCGCGACCGCCGTCGTTGCCACGACCGCCGTCGCTGCCGTGACCGCCATCGCTGCCGTGACCGCCGTCGTTGCCGTGACCACCATCGCCGCCGCGACCGCCGTCGCTGCCGTGACCGCCGTCGCTGCCGCGACCACCATTGCTTCCGTGGCCGCCGTTGCTGCCATGACCGCCGTCGTTGCCGCGACCACCGTCGCTGCCGTGACCGCCGTCGCTGCCGTGACCGCCGTCGCTGCCGTGACCGCCATCGCTTCCGTGGCCGCCGTCGCTTCCGTGGCCGCCGTCGCTGCCATGACCGCCGTCGTTGCCGCGACCACCGTCGCTGCCGTGACCGCCGTCGTTGCCGTGACCACCATCGCCGCCGCGACCGCCGTCGTTGCCGTGACCGCCGTCGTTGCCGTGACCGCCGTCGTTGCCATGGCCACCATCGCTGCCGTGACCGCCGTCGTTGCCGTGACCGCCGTCGTTGCCATGGCCACCATCGCTGCCGTGACCACCATTGCTGCCGTGACCGCCGTCGTTGCCATGGCCACCATCATTGCCATGACCGCCATCGCTTCCGTGGCCTCCGTTGTTGCCGTGGCCGCCGTCGCCTTGACCTGACCCGCTGCCCGTATTACCGCCAGAGTTTCCCCCTGAGTTACTGCCAGAACTACTACCGGTCGACCCGGAACCACCACCAGAGCCAGCACCTGCGCCGCCCGAACCACCGGACGCACCGCTGCTGCCACTGCCACTGCCCGACCCACCACTACCACCGTTAGAACCCGATCCGCTACCCGCACCGGCGCCGCTGCCGCCCGACCCACCGCCGGATGCACCGCTACCACCGCCACTTCCACCACCACTCCCCGACCCGCCGCTTCCGCCGTTAGAACCCGATCCGCTACCCGCGCCGGCGCCGCTGCCGCCCGAGCCACCGCCGGACGCTCCGCTACCACCGCCACTTCCACCCCCACTCCCTGACCCACCGCTTCCACCGCTAGAACCCGATCCACTACCCGCACCGCCCCCGCCGCCTGAGCCACCACCGGATGCACCGCTACCGCTGCCGCTGCCACTCCCACCACCGCTCCCATGTCCGCTGTTACCGCCAGATCCCGAGCCGCCGCTGTTGCCGTTGCCAGACCCCGTACCGCTACCGCCACCACCGGTACTACCGTTGGCCGTCCCCGTCCCAGCGCCAGTACCGCTTCCCGAACTCCCTGCACCACCTCCGCTCGCACCGGCACCACTACCGCCTGAGCTGCTGCCTGTACCGCCGCCCGACACGCCACCCGAGGCTCCGCTCCCCGTCCCCTTGCCTTGGTTACCTGATCCCGTACCGCTACCTGAAGTCCCGTTCGACGAATCATCGCCGTGCCCTTCAGCGGCAACGCCGCTGTTAGACCCTGTCGCCGACGCGACGGCGGAACCCGACTCCTCTGAACTGGATGTATCGGACTCCATGCCATATCCATCATTCTCGGGTCCGCAATTTCCCGCCATCAGCTTGTGGTGACTGTCGTAACAAGGCAGCAATGGTGCTGCCGAAAGCGGTGTGCTTCCGGCTTGCGCATTGGCCATCGGCGGAATGGCGCTGGCGATAACAATGCAGCTCACTCGAAGAGCGGTCTTCAAATTTCTTTTATAAGCAGTACTCATATTTCCCCCGGATTGAAACGCGTTGTTATTCCGCGTTCCCCCTCAATCAAGGACGCGACGTGATCCTAGAATGACAGCCTGAAAGAAGCGTTCTGTGCGCTGCGCCACGTGAGTCGGGGGAGATGGTTCGAGAGGGTGCGAGAGAGCGCAGAGAACGTTTGCGCATACCGGTCAAAGACACATGGAAAACCCGGTACGCTAATCGAAAACCCTGATGCGGCGCCTGTTTTATAGGGGTTTTATCGATTCCGAACGCCCATCACGTGTTCAATTCCGATGCACCCAGATCTTGTGCAACGCAATAAGACTCAAACACGTAGAAAACAACCGTCGACAACGCTCTCGTCGTGACTGCGAGGTCATCTTGCAGAGGGAGCGAGGGGTTGGCGATGCAATCGAAAAAACAAGGTGGAAATCACAACATCGCGTAGGGAAACACCGGCGTGATTGCTGCTGGGGAGATAAACCGAAGGATGGTAAAACGATGGAGAAAAGAGATCACCGCCTAGCCGAACTATCTATTGGCTGGCCAGCCGGCGGGTCAGGCCACCGGCGCCGGATTAAAAAAAACGGGGGTGGTATGCAGCAACAACCCGCCTTTCCTGTTTCCCAGCGTGGTATTCGCGCTGCGGTCCGCGCCGCCGCGCTTCAGATCCGTGTCGTACCACTGCATCTCGCGGATGATCGCCCGTGCAACGTCCGCGTTGGCGGTGCGGCTCGTCAATTGGTCTACGCCATCGCCGACCTCGGTCACTTCGGCTTCGGAAAACATCACGGTCGCGCCCGCATGCATCGGAAGATCTGTCGCAAAGCCGACGGCGGGAATCGCCGCGAGTCTGGAGAGGGCGTCGCTGCCGCCGCATGCACGCCGATCGCAAGATCGGAGGCAGGACACGTTTCGCGCAGCCACTGATTCAGCCGTTCTAGATAATGCGTAGCAGTACACATGATGTAGTCGATCATCGACTGGAAACCGACGTGTGCGTTGGCCTGCAGCACGACAACGTCACCATCGAATCGCCCTGCCGTTGCAATCGGACTCGCGCGGACAGGCATCAAGTGCTCAGGCGGTAGCTTTCCGCACCGGAGGCTCACGGTCATCACTTCGCCGCCAAAGTTTGGAGTGAGGCTGATATTGCGCACGGCGCGAATAGGCGCCATGGCCTCGCGACTGCTCGCCCATCACTGACGCTGTTCCTTGACGCGCGAAACGAGTTGCGTCGGGCTCACGAACTGCAGCGCGATCAATACCCATACCAGCGTGATCGCCATGTAGATCATCGCCATTGCATCGATGGATTGAGGCGCGCGCACGCCCGTCGAAAAGACCGCGTAATACAGCGCGACCACCAGCGTTTGCGTTGTCGGCCCGGCGGTAAAGAACGTCAGCTCGAACATGCCGATAGTGCGCACGAGCACTAGCAAGCCCGCCGCCAACATGCCCGGCATCAGCAGCGGCAGCAGCACGTAGCGGAAATACTTCGCTGTGTTCGCACCGAAAATACGCGCGGCTGCTTCAAGGTTCGGATCGATCTGTTCAATGAACGGTGTCATCACGAGAATGACGAACGGCAGCGCGGGCACCAGGTTCGCCAGGATCACGCCGCTCAACGTCCCGGCAAGACCGACCTTATACATGACGGTTGCCATGGGGATACCGTAAGTGACGGGTGGGACCATCAGCGGCAGCAGGAACACGAGCATCGCGAAACGCTTGCCGCGAAATTGCACGCGGGCAAGCGCGTACGCGGCCGGCACACCCAATGCAATCGACAGGAGCACCACCGCGCCAACCACCTCGACCGTCACCCACAACACGCTCGCAAGCTGGAAGTCGCTCCATGCCTGCGCGTACCAGTGCAGCGTGAATCCTGCCGGCAGCAGCGTGCCGAACCAGCGCGTTGCGACCGAGTTGACGGCAACGGTCGCGATCAGCAGCAGCACGTTGAACAGGAAGAACGCCATCGCGCCCCAGACGAACATCTTCCAGAGCCGGTCGCCAAGGCTTAAGCGCGGTTTCATCGGCTTGGCCGGTTGTGCGCCGTCGTTGTGGCTATCGCGAGTAGCCGAGGTCTGAGTGGGAGCCGTCCAGGCAGGTGCATGATTATCGGTCACCATCAGCCTTTACCTCCGGTCACCGGACCTGTGTAGAAGAAGCGGCGCGCGCTCAGCATGCCTGCCACTACCAGCAACTGTACAAAGCCCATCACCATCGCGATCGCCGAGGCGAGGGAATAGTCGTAGCTTTCGAATGCGGCTTCGGCCGCGGCTATCGAGATTACTCGCGTGGGTCCGGCCGGTGCACCAAGCAGCACTGCCGACGGGAACACCGAGAACGCCTGCACGAAGGACAAACACGCGGCCATGGTCAACCCGGGCATCAACAGCGGCAGGTAGATCTGGCGAAACTGCTCCCTGGGACTGGCCCCCAAGGTGGCCGCAGCGCGCGCAAGCGTAGGATCAATGCCTGTCACATACGAGAGCGTCAACAGAAAAGCGAACGGAAACCCCGACACGATCAGCGATATCAACACGCCCCAATAGTTATGCGTGAGACGCACTTCATCGCTATATAAATGCAGTCCGTGCACCGCTTGAGAGAACCATCCGTTCGGACCGAAATAGGTCAGCATGCCGTCGGCGATCAGCACCGTGCCCAATGTCACGGGAATCACCAGCAGCGTGGTCACGAACTTCTGATACGGCGAACTCCGGCGCAAAGCAAAGGCGACCGGAACCGAGAGACCCACGTTGATGATCGTCGCCGGCACCGCAAGCTTCAAGGTGACGATGATGGTGGGCCACATCGCGGTGTCGGTGAAAAAGGCGATGTAGTTCGCGAACGCGGAGCCGCCGTTCATCGGCTGGAACGACAGCACGAGGCCGTACACGAACGGATAAACAAACAGTGCGAGGATAAAGATCAGCGCGGGAGAAACCAGCCACGCCTTCGCGTCACGCGGGACGGCGGAAGGGAGCGGAACGTTCGGCAGGGTCGGCGAGTTCATGGCGTTTCCCCGTCGTACACCAGCGTGCGCGATGGCGGAACACGCAGGCAAATTGGTTCACCCACCGCCACGTCACCCGTCACGCGTGCCCACAGATTGCCGAACGCGGCCTTCACGCGAATCAGCGAATCGTGGCCGCCGTACTCCACGGTCAGTACCTCTGCATCGAACGCATTCTCGGCTCCTGGCGCAGACCGATCAAGGTCTTCGGGACGCATGGCGACACTCACGCGTTTGCTGTCGAAGCCGGCCATCGGCATGCCGATCAGCCGCACGCCGTCCGAGCTCACGGCCACCCCTTCGCCCTGCATGCCTTCAAGCGTAAATTGCGCCACGTTCCGATACCCCATGAAGCGCGCGACATGCAAGTTGCCCGGCCGTTCATAGATTTCCTTCGGCGACGCGACCTGCTGCACGGTCCCTTCACGCATTACGACAATGCGGTCGGCCATCGAAAGCGCTTCGTCCTGATCGTGGGTCACGTAGATCGTTGCGCGTCCGAGCTGGCTGTGAATGCGCCGGATCTCGGCACGCATTTCAATGCGCAGCTTGGTATCCAGATTCGACAACGGTTCGTCCATCAGCACAAGCGCCGGTTCGATCACGATCGCCCGCGCGATAGCAACGCGCTGCTGCTGGCCGCCGGACAATTGCCCCGGCAGCTTCTTCTCCTGACCAACGAGCTGCACCATCTGCAGCGCTTCGTACGCGCGACGGGCGGCTTCGCTCTTCGCCATGCCGCGCATCTTGAGACCGAACCCCACGTTGTCGAGCACGGACATATGCGGGAACAGCGCGTAGTTCTGGAACACCATGCCGAAGCCGCGTTTTTCCGGCGGCAGAACATCTATCCGCTGGTCGTCGAGCCAGATCCGTCCGCCGGTGAGCGGTTGCAAGCCGGCGATGCAATTAAGCGCCGTCGACTTGCCGCATCCGGACGGCCCCAGCAACGCGATAAATTCCCCGCGTTGGATGTTCAGGGCGAGACCGCGGAGCGCCGCGACCGCCTGACCTTCGGCGTTCATGAAACTGCGGCTGACCGAATCAAGGCGCAACTCATCAAACTGATGCTTCATGGCAGGTTCCCGAGGCTAAGAACGACACCGTGCAGCGGACTTGACGCAATCATCAAGCCGCCGCACGGCCGTTAAAATTACGCCGACTCTAAAACTACTTCGACTTCTGCGAGCCGATCTCGCGGTCCCATTTCTGGAACGCGGCGACCATCGCGCTAGCGCTCAGCGGCACCACATGCGGATGATCGGCAAGCAGCTTCGCGTATTCCGGCCGGCCGTACTTCTTGATGACTTCCTGGCTCTTCGCCGGCGCCTGATCGATCGTCACGCCCTTCACTGCCGGACCCGGATAGAAATAACCATCGTCGAAGGTCATTGCCTGCTGCGCGGGTTCAAGCATGAAGTTCATCATCTTGTAGAGCACGTCGAGCTTTTCCTTCGGCACGCCGTTCGGGATCACCATGTAGTGGGCGTCGTTGACCCACGTCATGTTGTCGAAGGACTGGACCTTGAATTCGGCCGGCACGATGCCGAGCGCGCGCGGGTTGATATCCCAGCCGGTCACGGTCACCGTCATGTCGCGCGAGCCTTCGCCCAGTTCCTTCATCACTGCCGACGTGCCACCCGGGTAGTAAGGAATGCAGTCGTTCAGTTGCTTGAGGAACGCCCAGGTCTTGTCCCAGCCGTTGATCGGGTCTTGCGGATTCTTGTCGCCGAGCACATAGGGCAAGCCCATCAGGAAGGTGCGGCCGGGACCGGAATTGGCCGGGCGTGCATAGATCAGCTTGTCCGGATGCGCCTTGCACCACGCGAGCAATTGGGCAGGCGTCTTCGGCGGATCAGTCACCTTGGCCGGGTTGTATTCGATCAACGGACCCGCGGGCATGTACGTCACTTCAATGCCGTAGCCTTGCGCCAGATCCTGCATCTTGCGCGGACCGGGCGCGTATTTATCGAGTACGCCGGGGAATGCCGCGGCTTGATCCGGCAGCAGCTTCATCCAGAGCTTTTGTTCGATACCCGCGGCAAGCGCGTCCGTGCCGGTCAGCACGAGGTCGATATCCGAGCGGCCGGCCGCCTGCATCGCCTTGATCTTGCCGGGCAACTGCGGTGCGGGTGCGTTGGTGAACGTGATGTTGGAGACGAGTTGCGGGTACTTCTCCTTGAAGGCTTCGAACGCCTTCTGCGTCAGTTGCAGGTTGCCCGCCACGTCCACGATGTTGATCGCCACCGGGTCCGCCGCGTGTGCGGCAGGTGCGGTAACCATAGACACCGCGGTGACCGCGGTAACCGCCGCCACGGCGCTCAACGCCATGCGCAGCACTCCCAGCTTCGCCGACAAACGGACGGACCGAATCATTTCGTCTCCTCGTTCTTTGTATGGATTTTATTGCGGATCGCGCGCCACGAATGGACCGCAGCAAGATTGGCTTCGCGGCGCATTCATCGATGTATGTTGTCGTATAAGAACATAGCGGTGACGAGGCGCGTTTTCTATCACCGTAAACCCCTAACCGCAATGACTTGGGTCTTCCAGGCAAAAGTCCGACAGATATCGCTCTAACCCGCTCCAACCCTTCTGGATATTCGTTCCCACGATTTAAACGGAGACGAAATCAAATCAATACGAAGGCAGCATGACGTCGAACAGGGGCGTAAATATCATAGGCCACGTTGTACGACAACCTATGTTTTGAGCGAACGAAGAGATACGGTGTTTAGTAACACGAAAAAAGCGAATGAAGGAAATTATTGCCCAAAAGAGCCGCTCCCCGGCGCGCGAAGCGCCGGGCAAGCCTGGAAACCAACATCCATCTCAATGACCTGCCGAGGCCGGCTGCATTGGCACTCCGGACGACGCATCGGCGGCCGGTGATCCAGGGCGCGCACTCTCCTCGCTGCGCGACGCGGCGACCGAGAACGCGAATGTGTTGACGCCCCCGACGCTGGCAGCGGACACCTTGCCACCATGCATTTCCGCAGTCGCCTTGACGATCGCCAAGCCCAGTCCATGATTCTCACGGCTGTTGGTCCGGGAAACCTCCGCGCGATAAAACCGGTCGAACAGATGATCGAGCACGGAGCGCTCGATCGGCTCCCCCGGATTGGCCACAGCCACGCGCACCTGATCACCTTCGCGGGTGATCGAAACCTTGATGGTCGATCCCGGCGCGCAATGCTGGATCGCGTTCATCAGGAGATTGATGCACGCGCGCCCGAATAGCGACTTGTTCACCTGCACGAGCGCGTCGCCGGTAGCGACCGCGCGCACGTGCGCCTCCTCGAGCGGGATCTCTAGAAACTCCAGCGTGTGGGCGACTTCCGCGGCAAGCGATGCATCGACAAGCCCCGTCGCGCGTTCGCCCTGATCGGCTCGCGCGAGAAACAGCATGTCGTTGATGATCGCCCGCATGCGCTCGAACTCTTCCAGATTCGACTGCAACGTGTGACGCAGGTCGTCGACCGAGCGGTTGCGGGTCAGCGCCACTTCGGTCTGCCCGATCAGGATGGTGACGGGCGTGCGCAACTCGTGTGCGACATCGGCATTGAACGATTCAAGCCGCCCGTAAGCGCCATCAAGACGCTCAAGCGCCCCGTTGAATGAGTTGGCGAGATCGTTGAGTTCCAGCGGCAGCGAGCGCGTATTCAGCCGCTGCGAGCGATTGTTCGGGCTCACCGCCGATGCATCGCGGGTCAGCCGCGTGAGCGGCGCAAGCCCGATCCGGGTGACCGAATAACTCAGCAGCAGCACCCCGAGACTGCCCAGGGCGGACAAGGCGGCAAGCGCAAAGCCGAATGCCCGCATGGTCCGTGCGTTGGCTGAATAACCGGCCGCGACTTGCAGCATCACGGCCGGCCGCGCGCCATACGCGGGCAGCTCGACCGTGTTGGTCAGCATGTCGTTTTCGCTGCCGGGACCGGTTCGCACCCGTGCATAGCCGCCCGACCAGCGGTCCATGACCTGTCCGGTGACGGGCTTGCCGAAGTGGTAGGACGAATCGGCGCTCCACACCGAATACAGCGTGACCCCGTCGCGCGGGGTCATGTCGGTGAGCTTCTCGCGCGCCATTTTCCATTTTTCAGGCGTGATCGCGTGATAGACGATGATCCGCGCGATCTGCGTGCGGTCGTCGAGTGACTCGCGCAAATGCAGTTCGAGTTGCGTGCGCAACACCAGGAAAAGCCCGGTTCCGACCAGCGTGAAGACAAACAGCGCGACGGCCGCGAACATGAAAGCCAGACGTCGGGCGATGGATCGATTCATGATGTTCCCGCTTCTTCGCGGACCTCCAGCACATAGCCCATGCCGCGCACCGTGTGCAGTAATTTGGTCGGGAATGGGCCGTCCAGCTTGGCCCGCAAGCGCTTGATCGCGGTTTCCACCACATTGGTATGGCTGTCGAAATTGACGTCCCAGACCAGTTCGGTGATCGCCGTCTTCGACAGGATATCGCCCTGGCGGCGAGCCAGCACGCTCAGCAACTGGAATTCCTTGGCCGTCAGGTCCAGCCGCACGCCGTCACGCGTGGCCCGCCGGCCGATCAGGTCGACGTACAGGTCGCCCAGGGAGATCAGCGTCGACTCCTGCACGCGAGTGCGGCGCGCCAATGCATGCAGCCGCTCGACCAGTTCCAGGAAGGAGAACGGCTTGGTCAGGTAGTCGTCGGCGCCTTCGCGCAGGCCCCGCACCCGGTCGTTGATCTGGTCGCGCGCGGTCAGCATGATGACGGGCGTGGCCTTATGCGCGCGTAGCGACTTCAGCACGCTGAAGCCGTCGCGTTTGGGCAGCATCACGTCGAGCACGATCACGTCGTAGTCGAATTCGATCGCGAGATGCGTGCCTTCCTCGCCGTCAAGGGCAACGTCGACTATCCAGCCCTGCTCGGTCAAGCCGGAGCGCAGGTAGTCAACCACCTTGTGTTCGTCTTCCACGATGAGCAGTTTCATGCGCGCCTTCTTATGTACGTCTTCCCATTATAGGAAAACGTTGTGTCCCCCTCCGGCGAGTGGCGAACCCCGGTCTGGCGTGCTCCGGCGCGCGCGGCCCGGGTCGGGCCTCGCCACTCGCGTGTCAAATCAGTCCGGCGGGCTGGTGTTGGTTGCCGCCGTTTTCTCCGGTGCTGCCGTGGTCACATCCCAGCCGCCCCCCAACGCTTTCACCAGCGACACCGACATCGTCCATTGCTGGCCGTGAATCTGCACGTCCTGGCGCTCGCTCGTGAGCAGCGACTGCTGGGCAGTGATCACATCGAGGAAGGCAACCAGGCCGCCCGAATAACGATCGTTGGCAAGCGAGAGCAAACGCCGCGCGTCAGTGACGGCCTCCTGCGACTCCTTCGATGCCGCGTCGAGCACCGACAACCCGGTCACGCCGTCCTGCACCTGCTGGAACGCATTGAGCACCGTCTGGCGATAGTTCGCCTCAGCCGCCTGGTACCCCGCACTCGCAAAGTCGACATTGGCGGCACGCCGGCCGCCATCGAAGACGACTTGCGAGAGCGTTGCACCCAGTGTCCACATCAGCGTCGGTGCGCTCAACAAGCTGGCGAACTGCGTGCTTTCCCAGCCGATGCCAGGCATCAGCGAAAGGCTCGGGAAAAACGCGGCTTTCGCCACGCCGATCTGCGCGTTTGCAGCAGCCATCGCGCGTTCTGCCGACGCAATGTCAGGGCGCCGCTGCAGCAGATCGCTCGGCAGTCCGAGCGGAATCGCGGGCACAGCGGTATCGATCACCTTCGGCTCAATGGCGAACTGCGGTGCGGGAACACCGATCAGCGCAGCAATCGCATGCTCGAACTGGGCGCGCTGGTTGAGCAGCAAGCGAGCCTGGACCTTTGTAGAGTCGAGTTCGGATTTCTGCTGCAGCACGTCAAGCCCGGATACTGAACCGAGGTCATGTTCCGTGGTCACGTAATCCAGCGCCTTCTGCTGCAGGACAACTGAACGGTTCAGCACGTCGATCTCGGCATCGAGTTCGCGCATTGAAAAGTAGTCGCTCGCCAGGTCCGTGGTCAGCACGAGCCGCGCGTTGGCGAGATCGTCGCGTGATTGTTCGGCGGATGCTGTCGCACCTTCCACTTCGCGGCGAATCCGGCCAAACAGGTCGGTGTCGTAGTTGATAGTGGGACCGAGCTGGATGTTGTTCTGCACCGTCGACTGGGTCGGCGTGGCGTAGTTGGTCAGCGGCCGGTTCTGCGATATCCGGAAGCGCGACCCGTTGGCGCCCAGATCGACCTCGGGCACCTGCTGCGCCTTGTTGTTCGCGAGCGTTGCACGTGCCTGCGCGTAATGCGCGCTGGCGGCGGCGAGCGTCTGGTTCTGCGCAAGCGCTTGCTGTTCGAAGCCGTTCAACGATTCATCGCCGAAACTGGTCCACCACTCCGGAGCCAGCGGCGCGTGCGACGGCTCGGCGAGACGCCAGTACGAGTCGGTATGCCACGCGGGCGGTGCATCGGCGTGAGGCTGCTTGTAGTCCGGCCCAACCGTGCAAGCGGACAGCAGAACCGCTCCGGACGCCACCACGGTCGTACTGGCCAGCAGCGTCTTGAGCCGTGCCGGCAGAGTCGGCCGCTGAACCGGCCGCTGAACCGGCCACTGGCGCGCGCGCTTCACGACGTCCCCTTCTTGGCAGGCTGCTGCGGCGCGATCAGGACATGGTCGCCGTCCGCAATCGAATCGCTCGGATTGATGATGATCTTGTCGGTTGCTTCAATGCCGCTTTCAATCTCCAGCGACGGTCCCAGGTCCTGCGCAATCACGATCTTGCGCAGGTCGACCTTGCCGTTCTGGTCGACCACCGCAACCCGCGGCCCTTCCGAGCGAAACAGCAGCGCATTGCCCGGCACCAGCAAAGGTGCCCGCACGGTAGCCGGCAGCGCTACCTGTACATACGCACCCGGGCGCAGCTTGTTATCCGGATTGGGCAGGCGCACTTCGATCTGCAGCGAACGGGTCGGGACATCGATTGCGCCGGAGATATTGGCAATCGAGCCGTGGAACTGCTGGCCCGGCAATTCCGCCTGCGTGACGATGACATCCTGCCCTTGCTTCACGTTCTGCGCATAAGCCTGCGGAAGCTGCACATAGACTCTGAGCGGGTCCGACTGCGCCAGCGCGAAGAGCGCCCGGCTTGCACCGCTGCCGGCATCGATCAAATCGCCCACGTCCACGTTGCGCTGCGTCACCACGCCTGCGAACGGAGCGACGATGCGCTTGAACGATTCAAGCTGCTTCAGGCGCTGAACGTTGGCGTTCGCTGCCGCAAGATTCGCGACGTCCTGCGTGTACGTGCTCTGGCGTTCATCGAGTTCCTGTTGAGACACCGCATCGCGTTGGCGCAACTGCTGCCAGCGCTCGAACGAGCTCTTCGCGAGCACGAGACTGGACGACGCCTGGTCCCGTTGCGCCACCGCCTGCGCGAGTTCCTGATCGATCTCAGGGGTATCGAGATCAGCGAGCAACTGGCCTTGCTTCACCCGCGTGCCAATATCTGCATACCAGTGCAGCAGATAACCCGTGGCGCGCGCGTAGATAGGCGACTCCACGTAGCCGCGCAACGTGCCCGGCAGCAACGTGTCACCGCCGCCCGCAGCTTGCTTGGGCGAGACGACGTTCACATACACCTTCGCGTTTTGCTGCGAGGTCGCGGCCACCGAGTGGCTTTGCATCACGTCCGACACCACCGTGCGCCCGGCGCCCAGTACGAGCAGGACCAGCACCACGATGATCGCGATCTTCGCGCGTTTCCATTCACGGCCGCGAGGCGGTAGTGCGTGGCCGCTCTCGGTGTCCCTTGCAGGGATCGCCAGTGAAGCATGAGTTTTTTCTGTCATATCAGTCAGCCATATTTAACTTGGAGCATGCTCGCCGGCGCCATGACCCGGGCCATCGTGGCCGGGGCGGCCGGGGTGGCCTGAGTTGCCGCCGCCATGATCGTCGCCGTCACCCGCCAAACGATCACGCCGCCGGGCCAGCCGGCTGTGAATACCCGCAAACACGAGCGGCACGAAAAAGAGTGTGGATACAGTAGCAAACAGCAATCCGCCGATCACCGCCCGCCCGAGCGGCGCGTTCTGTTCGGCGCCTTCGCCGAGACCGAGCGCCATCGGAATCATGCCGATGATCATGGCAAACGCCGTCATCAGCACCGGCCGGATACGGCTCGCGCCGGCTTCCAGCGCTGCAGTGAGCGGCGGTGCGCCGGCTTGCAACCGCTGGCGCGCGAAGGACACCATCAGGATACTGTTCGCGGTCGCGACACCCATCGTCATGATGGCGCCGGTGAGCGCCGGAACGCTCAGGTGCGTGCCGGTGAGGAACAGCATCCAGACGATGCCGGCAAGCGCCGCCGGCAACGCGCTGACAATGATCAGCGGGTCAACCCACGACTGGAAATTCACCACGATCAGCAGGTACACCAGCACGATCGCCATTGCCACGCCGACACCCAGCCCAAAGAACGACGATCGCATGGTCGCGACCTGGCCGCGCACGATGATCTGGCTGCCGCGCGGCAGGGTTGCGCGGGCCTGGTCCACGAGCTTGTCGACCTGCCGCGCAATGCTGCCGAGGTCACGCCCTTCCACGCTCACGAACACGTCGATGACCGGGCGGATGTTGTAGTGCGTCACCACCGCGAACTGGTTTTGCGGCGTGACCTGCACAAGGTTGCCGAGCAGTTGCGTGGGCCCGGTGGCGCTGCCGGAAACCGGCGTGCGCAGCAATTCGTCGATCGATGACACCTGGTACTGAGGCGTCTGCACCGCGACCTGATATTCAACGCCGTTCTTGTTGTTGAACCAGAAACCCGGCGATGTCTGCGAGCTGCCCGACAGCGAAATCAGCACGTTCTGCGCGACGTTGCTCGCCGTCAGGTTGAGCTGCTGGAGCCGGGTGCGGTCCATCTGCAGGTTGAGCGCGGGTTCGTCGAGCTTCTGCTGGATGTGTGTGTCCACCGTGCCGGGAATCTGGCGGATCGATTTCATCAGCTTCGCCGCGACTGCGAAATTACCCTGCTGGTTGGCGCCGGAAATCTGCACGTCGATAGCGGCCGGCAGACCGAAGTTCAGGATCTGCGTCACGATGTCCGCAGGCTGGAAGAAAAATTCGACGCCCGGAAAGCGCTGCGGAAGTACGGCACGCAACTTGTCCACGAAGTTCTGCGTGGGCTCGTGGTCCGGCTTCAACGCCACCTGGATCTCGCCGTCGAGCGTACCGATCGTGCCCGCGTTGCTGTACGACAAGTTGATGCCGCTATACGGCAAGCCGAGGTTATCCAGGATTGTGTTGAGCTGAGCCGCGGGCACGACCTGCCGCACCACGTCTTCAACGTGATCAGCCAGCCGCGCGGTTTCCTCGATCCGCGTACCCGTTGGCGCACGCATATGCAGGCGAATATCGCCGGCGTCGACCGTCGGGAAGAAGTCCTCGCCAAGCACGAACACCAATCCCACCGACAGCACGCAAAAGCAGAGAAACATCGTTGCGAACATCCGGCGCCGCACGAGCAGCGTGCTCAGGATCACGATGTAGGTGGCGCGCATGCGCTCGAAGCCCGCATCGAAACGGTGATACAGACGCATGAACAGATTCGGCTTCGAACCGTTCTTCGGCTTGTGCGCATGGCCCATCAGCAGCATTGCGAGTGTTGGCACCAGCGTACGCGACAGGATGTACGACGCCAGCATCGCGAACACCACGGCCTCGGCGAGCGGCACGAACAGGAATTTCGCCACGCCCGTCAGGAAGAACATGGGCACGAACACAATACAGATACACAGCGTGGAGACGAGTGCAGGAACCGCGATTTCGCCGGCCCCTTCAAGAATGGCCTCGTGCAGGTCCGTACCCATGTGCAGGTGCCGCTCGATGTTCTCGATGGTCACCGTGGCATCGTCCACCAAAATACCCACCGCCAGCGCGAGCCCCCCCAGCGTCATGATGTTGATGGTCTGCCCGAGCGCATGCAGCACCAGCAATGACGAGAGGATCGACAACGGAATGGAGACCGCGATAATGCAGGTGCTGCGCCAGTTGCCGAGGAACAGCAGGATCATCGCGGCCGTCAGTGCGGCGGCGATCAGCGCTTCGCGAATCACGCCCTGCACGGCTGCCTTGACGAACACCGACTGATCGAAAAGCGGCGTGATGACGAGGTCCGGCGGCAACGAGGCCCGCGCACTCGGCAACAGCGCGTAAAGAGAATTGACGATGGACAGAGTAGACGCGCTGCCGCTTTTGAGTATCGAGATCAGGACGCCGCGATGACCGTTCTGACGCACGATATTCGTCTGCGGAGAGAACCCGTCGCGCACATGGGCGACTTCTCTCAGGTAGGTGGTCGCACCGTTGAGCGTGCGCACCGGAATGTCGTTCAGCGCGGCAATGGTGGCCGGCGAACCATTCATGTTGATCGTGTATTCCTTCATCCCGATCTTGGCCGTGCCGGTCGGCAGGATCAGGTTCTGTGCGTTGAAGGCACTCACCACGTCCGAGGGCGTGAGGCCCTTCGCCAGCAGCGCGCGTGTATCCAGATCGACCGAAACCAGCCGGCTTTTGCCGCCGTACGGATAAGGCACGGCCGCACCGGGAATGGTCACCAGTTGCGGTCGCAGAAAGTTCAAGGCGGTATCGTTCAGGTCCTGCTCGGACAGCGTGGTACTGGACAATCCCAGTTGGATCACCGGGATACTCGAGGCCGAATAACTGATCACGAGCGGCGGCGTGGCGCCCGGCGGCATCTGCTTCAACTGAGCCTGCTCGACCGCTACCGTCTGGGCAATAGCGGTCTGGATATTCGCAGTGGGTTGAAGAAATATCTTCAGGATCGCGATACCGGGCAGCGATTGCGACTCAATGTGCTCGATGTCGTTGACGGTCGTGGTCAGGCTGCGCTCATTGACCTGCGTAATACGGTTGGCCATGTCCTCGGCTGACAGGCCCGTGTAATTCCAGATGATGCTGACGACGGGGATGTTGATGTCCGGCAGGACGTCGACCGGCGTTGTCAGGAGCGCAAACGGCGTCGCCAACAGGATCAGGATGGCCATCACGATAAACGTGTAGGGCCGCTTTAGCGCAACGTTGACGATCCACATTGAGGCGCGCTCGAAAAAAGCAGGAAAGAAAAATGAACCGCTGGAATGCAGCCACGACGCCGTCCAGGCAAAGCCATCAGGCAATGCTTGCACACGACGAGCCGGATCGAGTGCGGCCCGAAGCCGTGCGGCCTTTCATGCAGCCAACAGGCCACCGATAGGCAACTCACGCCCCGATCTTAACGGGCAGGTGCCAACGCCTAGATGGCGCCAAAATGGCAGAAATGTCAGGAAACGGATCTTTCAGCTGATTTTCCAGCGGCAAACGTTTTCGCGTAATCGGACTCCCTTTCATACTCGATACAACCTCGATACACGCGGGAGACTTCACGATAGTTTCGCGTCCACCCACGACACAAAAGCGGCCACCAGCGGCGACTCCGTCAGCTCGTGCCGGCGCACCCAGTAGTACGCGTGCTTGGCCGGCACCGTGATACGAAACGGCCGAACAAGCGTGCCATCGGCAAGATCGTCCCGGGCGGAAAAGCTATCGCCCAATGCTACTCCCTGCCCCCGCACTGCAGCCTCGATACCCACATGCGCAACGCCAATTTCAAGAATACGCAAACCTTCGAGTTTGTCAGCCGAAGCCTCTGCCAACCATCGCATCCACGATTCGGCGTGCTCGCAGAACAAGGTCCGGTTCGCCAGGTCCTGCACGGTGCGAATCGCGCGAGGCCCGTTCATCAATGCCGGGCTCACCACCGGGAACAGGACCGGATGCGTGATGAGCTTGACATCGCGATCACGCCAGCGGCCCTCGCCGTATCGGACGCAGAGGTCGACATCGGAGGAGTAGATTTCCTTGTCGGTGTTGGACGGGATCAGTTTTAAGTTGACTGCGGGGAACTGCTCGAGGAAGTCCCCTATATGCCGCGCCAGCCATCGCGAGGTGAACAACAGCGGGGCAGACACCACCAGATCCCCCGCAATGACGGGCGATTCCAATCTGACCACTGCTGTTGCGATCATGTCGAACGCATTCTTGACCGGTTGCAGCAGCGCCTCGCCGGCGGGTGTCAGTTTCACCCGCGCCTTGGAGCGGATGAACAACGCCACGCCCAGGGTGCTCTCCAGCACGCGCACCTGATGGCTGACCGCGCTTGCCGTGACGTTGAGCTCCTCGGCCGCGCTCGCAACCGTCCCATGGCGCGCCGTTGCTTCGAACGCACGAAGGGGATTGAGCGGGGGCAACCGATGGCGCATACGTAAACCCGGAGCAAATGAAGAAACGGAAGATACTGAGAAAAATTTGATTTAAGGTTAATTTAATTCTCTCTACAAGCAAAAAATTTGATTGCTTAAGCTAAGCGTCACTCCGAAACACTTCCAGGCAAACGCATGAACACGACTGACGCAACCGAACGCCTCTGGGGCGGCCGCTTCAAATCAGGGCCCTCGCTGGCGCTGGAAAACTTGTCCCGTTCGGACCCCAGCTTCTTCCGTCTTGCGCCTTACGATCTCGCCGGTTCGCGCGCCCATGCAAACGAACTGAAGCGAGCCGGCATCCTCACCGCCGACGAGCTTGCGCAACTGCTCGATGCAATGCAGCAAATAGAGACCGAGTTCGTTGCGGGCGAGCTCGCCCCTATCCTTGCCGACGAAGATGTCCATACCTTCCTCGAGCGTGAACTGACGCAGCGGCTCAAGGCGATCGGCGGGAAGTTGCGCGCGGGCCGCTCACGCAACGATCAAGCGGCAAACGACCTGCGTTTATATCTGCGCGACAAGGCTCGCAAGCTGGCATTGGCCGTGATCGAATTGCAGCACGCGCTGGTTGAACAGGCCGAGGCGCACGTGCAAACCGTGACCGCCGGCTTCACGCATTTGCAGCCGGCACAGCCGATCGTGTTCGCACATCAGTTGCTGGCGCATGCGCAGTCGATTTATCGCGATGTCGATCGGCTGGTGGACTGGGATCGCCGCAGCGCGCGTTCGCCACTGGGTGCAGCGGCGCTGGCGGGATCGGCAATCTGCTTGCGGGCCGATCTGTCCGCGCTAGAACTCGGCTACGACGGCCCGTGCGAGAACTCCATCGACGCCGTCGCTTCGCGCGACCACGTTGCCGAGTTCACGTTCATCACGAGCATGCTCGCGGTCAACCTGTCGCGGCTCTCGGAAGAAGTGATCCTGTGGACCTCGCGGCAGTTTCGCTGGGTCGAACTCGACGACGCGTATGCGACCGGCAGCTCGATCATGCCGCAGAAGAAAAACTCGGATATCGCCGAGCTGACACGTGGCAAGGCAGGCCGATTGATCGGCAACCTGAGCGGCTTGCTCGCCACGCTCAAGTCGCTGCCGCTCGCTTATAACCGCGATCTCGCGGAAGACAAGATCGCGGCATTCGACAGTATCGATACACTCGAACTTGTGCTGCCCGCCATGGCCGGTATGATCCGCACCATGCACGTGAACGTGGATGAAATGCGCCGCCAGGCGCCGCTCGGGTTTACGCTCGCCACCGAAGTCGCGGACTGGCTCGCGCTGCGCGGCGTGCCGTTCAGCGAAGCGCACGAGATCACTGGCGCGCTGGTGCGGGCCTGCGAACAGCAGGGCATTGAACTGGGCGACGTGTCGGTGGCAACGCTCGCAGCGGTGGATGCGAGACTTGAACCCGGCGTCCTCGATCATGTCACGCTGGACGCTGCCGTCGCGGCGCGCAGCGGTTACGGCGGCACGGCGCCGGCACGCGTGGCCGAACAGATCGCGCGCCTGCGCAGCGCTATTGAAGAACAGGTCGCGTGGGCGGCTTACTACAAGGGACCTTCATGCTGAGCGCATCGAATGACCGTGCAGGGGCATCCGGCAACGCCGACAGCTTCACTGATATCTCGCACTTCGAGCACGTACCGCGACGCTATTACGGGCGTTATCTCGCCTCGGTCGTGATCCTTGCGATCATTGCGTATGTTGTCGTGGCATTCGCACGCGGGCAGATCGACTGGGTTGTCGTCGGGCGTTTCCTGACGGCCAAGTCAATTCTCACCGGCCTCGTTAATACCATCGTCATGACGATCCTCGCGATGGCGCTGGGCATCGTGCTTGGGGTGATCGTCGCGATCATGCGGCTCTCGACCAACCCGGTCATGCAAGCAGTCGCGCACGGCTATGTATGGCTGTTTCGCGGCACGCCGGTGATCCTGCAATTGTTGTTGTGGTTCAACCTCGCGCTGGTGTTTCCGGTCATGGGCATTCCCGGCCTGTTCGAATTTCGCACGGTCGACATCATGACGCCATTTCTCGCCGCCCTGCTCGGACTGGGAATTAATCAGGGTGCCTACACATCGGAAGTCGTGCGCGCGGGGTTGCTCTCGGTGGACACTGGCCAGTACGAAGCCGCGAAGTCCATCGGCATGCCGAGACTCCAGGCGCTGCGCCGAGTGATCCTGCCGCAAGCCATGCGCGTGATCGTGCCGCCTATTGGCAACGAACTGATCGGCATGGTGAAGCTGACCTCGCTGGCAAGCGTGATCCAGTACGCGGAGATGCTGCACAGCGCCGAGAACATCTACTATGCGAATGCTCGTGTGATCGAATTGCTGATGGTAGCGGGCGCCTGGTATCTGGTCATTGTCACGGTTCTTTCCCTGCTGCAGTCGCGGGTCGAACTGCGCTTCGCGCGCGGCGCGGGCCGCCCATCAGCGAAGCGGTAACTTCACTCAACCGCGAACCCAGGCAACCATGAACCCACTAGTCAAAGCGGTCGACCTGCGCAAGTCCTATGGCGAGTTCCAGGCCCTGCACGGCATCAACCTCGACGTCGCGAAAGGCGAAGTGCTGTGCATCATCGGACCATCTGGCTCGGGCAAAAGCACCTTCCTGCGCTGTATCAACCAGCTCGAAACCATTACCGGCGGCGCGCTATGGGTCAATGACGAACTGGTCGGATACCGGCGTGTCGAGAACAAGCTTTATCCGCTGTCTGAAAAGCAGATGGCGCGGCAACGTCTTGCAACCGGCATGGTGTTCCAGCGCTTCAATCTTTTCCCGCACATGACGGCGCTGGAAAATGTGATCGAAGGGCCGGTTCAAGTATTGAAGAAAAAAAAGTCCGAGGCAGTTGAAGAGGCGCGCGCGTTGCTGACTCGGGTCGGGCTCGGTCACAAGTGCGATGCGTTTCCGGTCGAGTTGTCGGGTGGCCAGCAACAACGGGTTGCCATTGCACGGGCGCTTGCCATGCATCCTCAACTCATGCTCTTCGACGAACCCACCTCCGCCCTCGACCCCGAGCTGGTAGGCGAAGTACTGAGCGTGATGCGCGACCTGGCCAAGAGCGGCATGACAATGATCGTTGTCACGCACGAACTCGGTTTCGCGCGCGAAGTGGCGAACCGCGTGGTCTTCATGGACCAGGGCAAAGTGGTCGAAAGCGGCTCGCCCGAACAGGTGCTGTCGCGACCGCAACAACAGCGGACTCAAGAGTTCATTTCGGCCGTCCTTTCCTAGAGTGACGGGCGCGCGTGGCAACGGCTTGCAAACCCGCTTTTAAACCTTCCGTCAACCTCATGTCCAGGCGACTTTTTATGATCGATTCCTTATTCCGGCGCACCCTTGTCAGCCTCGCGTTTGGCGCAGTTTCGCTTGCCGCATCGTTGGCTCATGCCCAGACGCCCGTGGCGGGCAACGGCACGCTCACCGCCGCTATCGTGCCGAACTATCCGCCGTTCGAATACAAGGACCCGGCAACCGATGAACTGACCGGCTTCGACGTCGATCTCGGCGTGGCGCTGGCCGCAAAGATGGGTGTGAAACTGAAGTGGGAAGAGACCAACTTCGACCAGATGATGAGCGCGCTGACCACGCACCGCGTGGATGTGATCCTGTCGGGTATGACGGACTTGCCGACGCGCCGCGAGGCAGTCAACTTTCTTGACTACATCAAGTCCGGGCCGCAGTTTTATACGCTGAAGGCGCGCAGTGGCGAGTTCAAATCGATCGAAACAGTGTGTGGAAAGCATGTAGGCGCGAGCCGCCGTACGTCGTGGCCCGACGACATCAAGACGTGGAGCGACGAGCACTGCGTCAAGGCAGGGAAGCCGGCTGTTATTGTGGTGGGTACTGATGGTTCAGCCGATGCCCGCTTGCAGTTGCGTCAGGGGCGCATCGACGCTGCTGTGCAAGGCGGTGAGACGCTTCCTTATCAGAACACGCTTGAGAAAGACGCGTACGCGCCGATCGGCCAACCGTTTTTGTCGCAATACACGGCTATTGGCATGGCGAAAAACAGCCCGGCTTTAAACGATGCGCTGAGCCAGGCATTCGGCAAGCTGATCGCCGACGGCACCTACGCAAAGATCCTGAAGAAATGGGGCTTGCAGGAGCATGCGGTGTCGAAGGTCATCATCAATTCGCAGGAGTAAGAGAGGACCGTCAGACGCTGATTGACGCGTAAACGTAAAACGGGCGTTGTCAGGGCTCCCCTGACAACGCCCGTTTTTTAATCCCGCTTCAGATTACCGTTCGACCTGACGATTCCAGCGCGCGTCCCATTGCGGACGATTTGCGTTGATCACATCCCAATCAACCACGTTGACCTTCTTCACGAGGTCATCGAGGTTGCCCAGTTGCTTCTGCATCGAGTCGGGCATGGTCGCCTGGCGGTTGGTCGGGATCTGGCGGCCGGCGCTCGCTGCCTTGCTTTGTGCAGATGCCGAGATCATGAACGCCGCGAGCTTTTGCGCGAGGACCGGATCGGGGTTGTTCGCGACCACACATTCATCGACGAGCAGCAGCACCGGACCTTCCTTGGGGTTCACGTAGGCGACGGGAATTCCCTTTGCCTGCAGGTCACCCACTGCAGTCGGCGTGAGCGGGAACAGGCCGGCTTGACCGGTCTGGACCATCTCTGAGATCTTCGCCGAGTTCGGGATGTACTCGATCACGTTCCGGCCCACGGTGCTTTGCCATTTCGTGAAGCCAGGTTCGACGTTCTTCTCTGAGCCACCCTCAAGCCGGTTGATCATCAGGAAGCCATGCAGGCCGAACGTGCTGCTCGAGGCCGACTGGAACACCACTTTGTCCTTGTATTTCGGATCAGCGAAATCGAGCCACGACGTTGGCGGCGCCCAGCCATTTGCCGCAAAGAGTTTCGTGTTGTACGCAATGCCGGTCATGCCGAGCTGCACGCCCGCTCCGATGTCGCCCTTCATGCGAGCGAACGGATAGAGCTGCTTGAGTTCGGGGCTGTCGTCGAGTTTTTGGCAGACGCCCATGCTGACTGCGCGTGCCATCACGCCATCGTCGAGGAACACTACGTGGATTTGTGGTTTGGCTTTGTTCGCGAGGAGCTTGGCGAGAATGTCTGATGATGTGCCGGGCACCACAACCACTTTTACGTTGTTGGCCTTTTCGAATTCGGGCAGGACCTCGCTCGTGTAGGCCTTTTCCATCGGGCCGCCGTTCATGCCAATGTATATGGTTTTGTCTTCGGCTTGCGCGGACGTGGAGAGGGCTGCTGCGCACAAGGCAGCTATGCCCACACTGGCTACTGTATGAAACGCTTTCATTTACTGATCTCCTTTAGAGGTGGTCCTGCCAGATTTTGTTCGCACTTTTTTGGGGTCGTTCAGGCAAATCTCTCGATAGAAAATGCATCGATAAGCGTGCTCGTCGCGCCCTCTACAACCAGGTCGGAAAGCACCTCCCCAACCCCCGGCGCAAGCAAGAAACCCCCACCCGAAAATCCAAACGCATGCAGCAGTCGCGGCGTGGTCCGGCTAAAGCCGATCACTGGGTTATCGTCAGGTGTACTGCCTTCCACACCTGTCCAGGTCCGCAATAACAACGCCTCTTTCAACGCGGGTAAAAGCGCGCACGCCGCCCTCATTACCGTCTGCGTAGTCTCCGTGAGCGGCTGCGCATACTCACCATCGCCCAACCCACGACCACCACCAATCACTACATTACCGCGCGCCACCTGACGGGCATAAATACCACCGCCATAGACCCCAAGATTGTGATCGATGAAATACGGCAGCGGCTCAGTCACCCACATGTTCGGATAGATCGGCTCCATTGGAATGGTCTCGCCAAAATACCCGGCCACCGTGTTGCCCCACGCGCCAGCCGCATTGATCAGCCAGTCGCTCTGAACCTCGATCGCAGCGCCCGAATCATGCCGCGCCTCCACAACAAACCGTTCCCCCGCACGCACGATGTTCGTCACCGCGGTCTGCTCGCGAACATCAGCACCAGCGGCACGCGCCGCGCGCGCAAACGCGGGCGACACCACGCGCGGATTTGCGTGACCGTCACCAGGACACAACGAGCCACCCACCGCAGCCGCCCCCAGCCACGGGTAACGACGCCTGAACGTAGGTCCGCTCATCAACTGCAAATCAAGGCCGAACGGGTTGGCAAGCTGCGCATACGCTTCAAGCGCCGCCAGATCGGCAACGCTGCGAGCCAGCCGCAAATGCCCCGAAACAACGAACTCTCCATCCGTGCCCACGAGTTCCGGCAGCCGGTCCCAGATCGATCGTGCACGCACTGCCAGCGGTAATTGCTCGGCCGGCCGCCCCTGACGGCGCACGCCGCCGTAGTTCACGCCGCTCGCCTGCGCGCCGCAATAACGGCGCTCGAAAAGCCCGACCTTCAGACCGCGCTTTGCAAGCATCAAGGCCGTCGATGACCCTACCAAACCGCCGCCCACCACCAGCACGTCAAAGCGCAAAGTCTCAGTCATCGCGTGCGTGCTCCGGCATGGCCGACAGATGATCCGCTTGCGAGCCTTCGTCCATCATCGATATCGATAAAGGCACGGGTTTGATCGGCGCCTGTCCACGCAAACGCCCGACCTCAGCGATGGGTTTGCCCGTCTCCACGCTCAGCAATTCCGCCGCTGCGGCGCCGCACATGCGCCCCTGGCAACGACCCATGCCCACGCGTGTGAGCGCCTTCAGCCTATTGACCTCACTCGCTTCGCCCGCACGAATGCAGCGGCGCAGCGTGCCGGCATCGATCTCCTCGCAACGGCACACCGTCATATCGTCCGGCCAGTGCGACGCGCAATCGAGGGGCGGCGCAAACGCCTGCTCCAGCCCAACACGAAATGCGGCGATGTTCGCCAGTCGCCGGTCCAGCTTCGCTGCCTGAGCCTGAACGTTAGCGTTCCAGGCGCGATGCCCGAGGTCTTCCAGCATCGCCAGCGCCGCGCGACGGCCAGCCAGTTCCGCCGCATCCGCACCCGCGATACCCGCGCCATCGCCGGCAAGATAAACGCCCGGCACCGAACTGCGACCGGCCGGATCGCGCTCCGGCAACCACGCGCGATTAAGCTCATCGAAGCGGAAGCGGCAACCTGCCAGGTCCGCAAGCTGCGTTTCGGAACGCAGGCCATAACCAAACCCGACCGCATCGCAGGGGATGGTCAGCTCTTGCTCGCCATTGCCATCGCGATAGGTCATGGCCTGCACGGCTTTATCGCCCGCCGCGCGCACAAGCGTCACGCCACGCTCGATACGAACGCCACGCGCCGCCAGCCAACCAACGTAATAGAGACCCTTCGCAAAGGTCGACGGCTGCCGCAACAAACGCGGCGTCGCGGCGAACTGGCGCGCGAACGGATTGGTATCGAGCACCGCCTCCACCTGCGCGCCCGCCTTGGCGTATTGATACGCCACGAGGTAAAGCAACGGCCCCGTTCCCGCGAACACCACGCGACGCCCAATCGCGCAGCCCTGCGATTTCAGCGCAATCTGCGCCGCGCCGAGGGTATAGACACCCGGCAGCGTCCAGCCCGGAAACGGCAGCACGCGGTCGGTCGCGCCGGTCGCTATCAGCAAATGCGAATAAGGCACTGCGCGCTGACGTCCAGCATGCAGCGTGTCGAGCCGCGCGGCGCCGCATCCCCACACCAGCGTGTCTGGCCGATAGTCGATCTTCGAAAGCAACCCAGCCATGGTCGTATGCACCGCGTCGGCCTTGCCTGCTTCCATGCCATACAACGTGCGTTTGCTGCGGGCGAAACCCGCATCCGCTGGCGGCTGCCTATATATCTGCCCACCGGCACGCGGCGCTTCATCGATCACGACCGGCACAATGCCCGCCGCCACCAGCGTCTCAGCCGCCCTCACACCGGCCGGTCCCGCCCCGACAATAACGACCCGACGCATGCTGTTTTTATCAATCGTCGTACTCACGTTCCGCTCGCTCCCGCAGGCCGGGTCAGCACGCGCATGCCTTCCTTCACGAAGGTCGAGCACGCCCTGATCCTTGTGCCCTCTTCCAGTTGCACCCAGCAGTCCTGACACGCGCCCATGAGACAGAATCCCGCACGCGGTTCACCGCTGAACTCGGTGTCACGCACCCGCCGTGTGTGCAGCAGGATGGCGCTTAATACCGTATCGCCTGTCATGGCCGTGATAGCGGCACCGTCCAGCGTCAGCGTCACCTGCTTGCGATGCGCTTCCGCAAGACGCACGAATTGCGGTGCGGCATCGGCCGCGGTATGCGACTGGCCGGTCGATGTTGCGCTGGGAAGGTTCGTCATTGAATAGATAAAAGTCGTAGGCGCCGGGCGAATCAATGCTTATCGATCAATGTGACCCGATCAATGTGACCCGATCAGGATCCGGTTCAGTCCATACACGCGGTCGAGCACGATCATCGCCCCGGCCGTAATGAAGATCACGAGCGCGGATACGGACGCCATCATCGGGTCAATCGATTCCGTCGCGTACATGTACATGCGCACCGGCAACGTAATGGTTTTTGGCGAGGTCACGAAGATCGACATGGTTAGTTCATCGAAGCTGTTGATGAAAGCAAGCAGCCAGCCGCCCGTGATGCCAGGCAGGATCATCGGCAGCACGATGCGTCGAAACGACGTCCATCGATCCGCTCCCAACGACTGCGCCGCATGCTCGATACTGCGATCCATGCCGCTCACCGAGGCGAGCACCAGCCGCATCACAAACGGCGTGATGATGATCATGTGCGCCGCGACGAGCCACGTGAACGTGCCAGTTGCGCCGATCATCGCGAAGAACCGAAGGAACGCAATGCCAAGCACGAGGCTTGGAATCACCAGCGGTGAGAGGAACAAACCATTGAGGAATTCGCGCCCCGGAAAACGTTCACGTCCGATAGCAAGCGCCGCCGGCAACGCCAATGCGAGCGACAGCGTGGCCGACGCAAACGCCAGCTTGATACTGTTGAAAAATGCCGAGATGAAATCCGGGTAGTCGAGAATCGCGCGGAACCAGCGCAACGAAAAGCCGTGCGTGGGCAGCGTCAAGGTCTGGTCCGGCGTGAACGCAACCAGCACGATGATCACGAGCGGCGCCAGCACGAACAAGATCACGAGCGTGTGAAAACTCAGGGCAACGAGGCCGTTCTTTCGCATGGCAGCGGTCTCCTTAACCTTAACCGAGGCTTCTGGAGTAACGACGCTCCAGAACCCGGTAATACGTGATCATGATCACGAGGTTCGCGATCAGCAACAGGATCGCGATCGTCGCGCCGAGCGGCCAGTTGAGCGACCCGAGAAATTCATCGTAGACAGCGGTGGCCGCTACTTTCAGGCGACGGCCGCCGAGCAGGCCGGGAATGGCAAACGCGCTCGCCGACAAGCCGAACACCATCAAGCTGCCCGACAGGATGCCGGGCGCGATCTGCGGTAACACGATGCGCCGCAACGTGGTTGTCGGTGACGCCATCAGCGAAAGCGCTGCGTTTTCAACCTGCGGATCGAGCTTCTGCAGAGAGGTCCAGACGGGAATCACCATGAACGGCAGCATGACGTGAACGAGCGCAATCACGATCGCGAAGGTGGTGTACTCCAGCTTGTACGGACCCAGCCCGAAGAGGCCGAAGAACTGGTTCACGATACCGCCCGTGTTGAGCAACATGCTCCAGCCGAACGCACGGACCACGACTGACACCAGCAACGGTGCGAGGATCACGAGCAGGAACATCGAGCGCCACGGATCGCGCATGCGGTACAGCACATACGCTTCAGGCGCACCGATCGCAACGCACAGCAGGGTCGTCAGGATCGCGATGCCGAAGGTCCGCGCAAAAATGGCCTGATAGTAGCTGTCCGTCAGCACTTCAACATAGTTGCCGAACTGGAACGCGGCGATCGGACCACTGGCCGGATCGAAGCGATAAAACGTCAGCACAACGGTCATTGCGAGCGGCGTCAGCACGAGGACCGCGAACAGGATGAACGCAGGCAAGCTCATCAGCCAGGGCGGCACGAACGCGTGCCACGGCGCGCGGTCTTTCCTCACCGCGGCGCTATTTTTTGATTCCGTCGAGTCAATGGTACTAGCCATGGCTCGCTTCCTGAAGCACGCGTACGGCATCGCGATGCCAGTCGATGCCAACGATCGCGCCTTCGGCCACAGGTTCGGTGCCCTCGTTCTGGCTGCAGACCAGCACTTCGCCCACGGCGGTATCCAATCGATACAGCCATTGGCTGCCGAGGAAAAATCGGCTGGTAACAGTCGCCGCCAAGCGCCCCGTTCCCACCGCGCACAAGTGCAGTTTTTCCGGACGGATGCATAACGTCACCGTATCGCCTTCGCGCCACACCGTGCCTGCCTCAATGCAGGCAATACCGGTCAGTTCATGCCCCAGATCCACATGCACTTCGTTGTGACGCGCTTCGGTCACCTTGCCCGCCAGCATGTTCGCCTTGCCGATGAACTGCGAGACAAAGCGATTCTCCGGCCGCTCATAGGCGCGATACGGCGAGTCAACCTGCGTCACACGTCCTGCTTCCATCACGACCACGCGGTCGCTGATGGACAGCGCCTCCGACTGATCGTGCGTGACCATTACCGTAGTCGTGCCGACCTTGCGCTGAATCCCGCGCAATTCGAACTGCATCTCTTCGCGCAGCTTGGCGTCGAGGTTGGACATGGGTTCGTCGAGCAGCAGCACCGGCGGCTGGATCACCAGCGCACGCGCAATAGCGACCCGTTGCCGCTGACCGCCTGAGAGTTCACGTGGATACCGCGCCGCCAGCTTATCGAGCCGCACAAGCGCCAGCGTCTCGCGAATCCGCTCCGCACATTCGGCCTTGCCGACACTGCGCATTTCGAGCCCGAAGCCAACGTTCTGCGCGACCGTCATATGCGGAAACAGCGCGTAGCTCTGGAACACCACGCCCAGGCCGCGCTTGTTCGGCCGGACATGCGTGATGTCCTTGCCGTCGAGCGAGATTCGCCCGCGCGTTACATCGATAAAACCCGCGATCATTTGCAGCGTCGTGGTCTTGCCGCAGCCCGAAGGACCCAGCAGGGAAACGAATTCGCCTTTTTCAACCGAGAGACTCACGTCGCTCACGGCGTGCAGGTCGCCGTAGGCTTTTGTCAGTTTGTCCAGCACGAGAAACGACACGGTGGCCTCCAGGGTCTAGCGAAAAACAGTTGAACGGACGCGGGGTATTTACGCAAAGCGACGCAAAAACAGCACGTAGACAGGCGGAACGCGCTTCTTATGCGAAGCGCGTCAAAGGACAGATGCAAGACAGGTTCGAGCGCAGCAACCGGGGATGACCGCGGAGGCCTGACGTCCCCTTGGGCGCGCCGCGGTTCGCGTGCGCCCAAGCGGATGAAAGGAGTTGGCGTCGGGGTGGGACGCCAGGTTTAGTCTCGTTTTGATTCTTGTTTTAACGCTACTGCAAAGTCAGATCAAACGTCGAATTTCACGCCTTGCGCAAGCGGCAATTCACGGCTGTAGTTGATCGTGTTGGTTGCGCGGCGCATATAACCCTTCCACGCATCGGAACCCGATTCGCGACCGCCGCCGGTTTCTTTTTCACCGCCGAACGCACCGCCAATCTCAGCGCCGCTCGTGCCAATGTTCACGTTCACAATGCCGCAATCGCTGCCCGCCGCCGACATGAACTGCTCGGCTTCGCGAATGTCGTTCGTGAAGATCGCCGACGACAAACCCTGCGGCACGCCGTTTTGCAGTTGCAACGCTTCGGCGAAGTCGTCGTAGGTCATCACGTAGAGGATCGGCGCGAAGGTCTCGCGTTCGACCACTGCCGTTTGTGCAGGCATGCGAACGAATGCCGGACGCACGTAGTAAGCATCGGCGTGACCGCCTACATCCACGCGCTCGCCGCCCTTCACATTGCCGCCTTGCTCGCGGGCATCGCCCAATGCCTTCTGCATTCCGTCGAACGCAGCACGGTCGATCAGCGGACCAACAAGCGTATCTGACTCGAGCGGGCTGCCCACTTTCACCGATCCAAACGCTTTTTCCAGACGCGGCAGCAATTGGTCGACCACGCTGGTATGCACGATCAGGCGACGCAAAGTCGTACAACGCTGTCCCGCCGTGCCAACTGCCGAGAAGGTCACGCCGCGCACGACCAGATCGAGGTCCGCGCTGGGCGCAACGATCATTGCATTGTTGCCGCCCAGTTCGAGAATGCTGCGGCCCAACCGCTTCGCCAGCACTTGCGCCACTTCAATCCCCATGCGCACGCTGCCGGTCGCGCTGACCAGCGGCACCTTCGGCGACTCGGTCAGCACCTGGCCAACATCGCGTGCGCCGAGCAGCAACTGGCTCAGGCCTTCAGGCGCGACGCCCGGGTGGGTCTTGTCGAATTCACGCAAAGCCTTTTCGAACAGCGCGTGACAGGCGATAGCCGTCAACGGCGTCTTTTCCGATGGCTTCCAGACCACTGCGTCACCGCACACGAACGCCAGCGCCGCATTCCACGACCACACCGCGACCGGGAAATTGAACGCAGAGATCACACCGACCACGCCCAGCGGATGCCACGTTTCCATCATCCGGTGGCCCGGGCGCTCGGAGGCGATCGTCAGGCCGTAGAGCTGGCGCGACAGGCCAACGGCGAAGTCGCAGATGTCGATCATTTCCTGCACTTCGCCCAGGCCTTCTGACGTGACCTTGCCGGCTTCCAGCGTGACGAGGCTGCCGAGCGCGGCTTTGTGTTCGCGCAGCACATTACCGAAAACGCGTACCAGTTCGCCGCGTTGCGGCGCAGGCACGGTGCGCCATTTGAGGAAAGCGGCGTGAGCAGCGTCGATCTTGCGAGCGGCATCGGCGGGAGTATCTACGGCCAGTCCGGCCAGCGTCGCGCCGTCAAGCGGTGAACGCGCCGTGAGGGCATCGCCCTTCCATTTGCCAAGGTCTACACCGAGTGCGCCAAGAATATCGTTCAGTTTCATCACTTCCTCTCTATGTCGGATGGCTGCCGGGCACGGCGGCGCGGCCTGGGGGCCACAGTCCGTCAGTACCGCTCTGCAACCTGCTCCGACGAGTCAATACATGCATTCGTCGGAACAGAGTTTCAGGGCTTAAAAAAACCGCTGCAATTGATTAATCGGCATGACTTGGTGCGTTGGGGGAACCAACTGCGCCCCGTCAAGCGTTCATCTGCGTTCAGGTTATGCGATTAGAACGCGTTTCACCGGATCTGGCGAGCCTGTGACGGGCTGCTCGTGATCTACACCCGCGTCTACCGGCTCGCCAACGCAAGCTTGAGCCGTCGCACGCCTTCGAACACTTCGGCCTCGCCCGGCGCAGCAGCGAACGAAAGCCGCATACTCGATTCGTCAGGATCGCGTGCGTAAAACGCCGGTCCGGGAACATAGATCACGTTCTGCTCGATCGCGCGCTTGAGTAAATCGGCGGAATGACGGCCGCCCTTCAATCGCGCCCAGACAAACATGCCGCCTTCGGGCATCACATATTCGATCTCATCGGGAACGAACTGGCGCAGTGCGCTGCATAACGCCTCGCAACGCTTGCGATAAGCCAGCGCGATGGTCTGCACATGGTCAGCCAAGCGCCCGCGCTCCAGGTAATGACGCGCCGTTTCCTGCGCGAGCGGCGAGGTGCAGAGATCGCTCGTCTGTTTTGCAACGAGCATGCGGCGCGTGATGGCAGGCGGCGCAATCGACCAGCCAATGCGCAAGCCCGGCGCCACGATCTTCGAGAGGCTGCCGAAATACACAACCCAGTCGCTCGCGCCCGGAATGGCATCGGCGAATGTGGCGATGGGCTTTACCGGCTCACCCGAGAAACGCAGTTCGCCGTAGGGGTCATCTTCGACAAGCACGAAACGGAACCGCATCGCGAGCCGCGCAAGCGCTTCACGACGGATCGCCGGCAAAGTCGCGCCAGTCGGGTTCGCGAAGGTGGGCACCGTGTAGAGCAGCTTCGGGCGCGTAGCCGGATCAAACGCTTCGAGCTGGACAGTAAGAGCATCCACATCGATACCTTGCGCGTCCGTGCGCACCGGGATCAGACTTGCTCCCGCGAGCCGCAGCGCCTGGATCGCGGCAGGATAAGCCGGCTCGTCAATCAGCACAGCGTCGCCTGGTGCGACCAGGATCTTGATCAGCAGGTCGAGACCCTGCTGCGAGCCCGTGGTCACGATCACGTCATCCACATCACGCGTCACGCCCCGATCGTTCATCAAACGCAGGATCGCGCGGCGCAGAGCGGGCGATCCTGCTGTGTCGCCGTATTGCAGGCACGCAATCGGATCGGACGAATAGGCGTCTTCCAGCGCCTGGCCGATACCCGCCCGGTCGAAAAGATCCTTCGACGGATAGCCGCCCGCGAACGAAATCATCCCGGGCCGGCCAAGGTATTTGAAAAGCTCGCGGATCGCCGAGCCTTGCGGCGCCTTGAACGGTTCCGTGAAGTCGTAGAGATCGGCGGCGGAATTCACGCGGCCGCCGTCATCTTGAAGATGCCCGTGGCATTGCCGGCATCGAAACCGAGATCGAGCTTGGCTCGCCCGGTGGCCTCGTCCATGACCGCGTCGCGGCTGATGAACTCGTAGAAGGAGCCCGGCACATCGCGCTCGATCCTCGCGTCGTCCGCGCCGATAAAAACCCGGCGCACGGGATCGGCGCGAAACGCCGTCTGGCGCACGCGGCCCGACTTCGAAATTTCAACGCTGTCCTTGATCGGACGGCCGAGCGTGCGCTGGGCATCGGCAACGGCGAAGACATCTTCCACACGGTCGGTCGCATGATTGAACGCGTTGCCTTCGGTCGCGATCCAGGCCATTTCCGCCGACTCCGCGCGCAGCGTTTCATAGTCCGTCAGGCGCGGCACCGGGTGCTGACGCTCAAAACAACGCACGAGCACCGGCAGCAGGTCGAGGGCGGCAGCCAGCGGCAACGAGCGGTCCCGCTCCAGTTCGGCCAGCGACGCTAACGCTTGCGGCGTCAGCGGATCGACACTCTTGCCGATCACGTTCGTTACGGCTTGCTGGAACTCGGGACTGAAACGCTCGGGATGCAGTTCGCTCACGAAATACTGCGCGATTTCATCGGGGGCATCGGCGTGCATGTACGAGCGCCCCGTCATCTTGATGCGATCGAGCGGGTACGTGCCGTTCAGCACAAAACCCAGCGGTTTCAGAATGCGCGTGAACGCCGCCTCGCCCGGCGGCAAGGCGCCGGATTGCGCCCAGCGCACGGTGCGCAGCGCGCCGTGGTCGAACTGAACGCGGGTTTGCGTGTGCTGAAGGTCGTCCGTATAAGCGCGGCCCGTTGGTACGCGCTCGAGCAGGCCGGCGAACAGCGCCATGTTCGTCGCCTGCGCCAGTTCGGCACGGATGACCTTGCCTGGCGTGGAATTGGCAAGCATGGCCGGTAAGTTCATCAATCGCACTAACCCGGCTACATCAGATTCCGGAAGGGCGATAGCAAGCAATGCGGCGAGATTTGAGTTCATTTATCCAGTTCCGGCTGATCCAGCGTGGCGCGAGCCCAGGGCCCGGTTCGGCGATTCATTGGAAGGCGATTCTGGAGGGCGTCAAAAAGCCGCGCAATTGATATAAACTCATCAGTTCATTCGCAAACAGAACCAAGTCACCTAATTCCTCGACGCGCGAGACGCAAACGGTACCGGTAAAACATGAGAAAAGGCATTCCCAATCTGGTCGCCTTGCAGATCTTCGAGGCCGCCGCACGCCACGAGAGCTTCACCCGAGCGGCCAATGAGCTTTCGCTCACGCAAAGTGCGGTATGCCGCCAGGTTGCGGGACTGGAAAGCCGGCTGGGGGTCGCTTTGTTCCTGCGCATCAAGAAGCGCATTGTGCTGACCACGCACGGCCGTCATTACGCGGCGCTCGTGCGCAAGAACCTCGACCGGATTGAGCGCGATACGCTCGAACTGATGGCGCAACGCGGTGTGGGGCGGATTCTGGAGATAGCGGTCGTTCCTACACTGGCCAGCCAGTGGCTGATCCCGCGCCTGCCGCAATTTCGCGCGCTGCGGCCGGACATCACGGTGAATCTGTCGATACGCACCGAGCCTTTCCTGTTCAGCGATTCGCCCTTCGACGCCGCGCTGTATTTCGGCGATTCGGTATGGCCCGGCACGCAGGGGAAACTGCTGTTCCGCGAGGGCAAGGTCGTACCGGTGTGCAGCCCTTCTCTCCTCGCCGGAAGTGCGCCCGGCTCATCGATTTCGCTTGAACAACTTGTTGATTTGCCACTGCTGCATTTATCGACACGGCCCGACGCCTGGCGCACCTGGTTTCGTCTGAACGGGCTTGAGCACGATGTTCGAGCGGTACGCGGCGCGCGCTACGAATTGTTCACCATGCTCACCAGCGCGGCTCAGGCGGGCTTGGGGGTCGCGTTGCTGCCCGAAATTTTGCTCGCGGACGAATTGTCGTCCGGCCGGCTGGTCGTGCCGCTGAATAAACCGATGTCCGGCACGTCAGGTTATTACCTCGTCGCACCCGACGAAATTGCCAACGACGAACCGTTTGTCGCGCTCTCGGACTGGTTGAGTTCGATCGTGCCGCAGGCGCAAACGGAGGCGGAGGCGTAGATCAAAGGGCCGGCGGATTCGGTGACGGGTTCGATAAATTCCCCGCCTTCACGAAATCGATAAAAACACGCAACGGTGCGGGCAGGTGACGATGCCCCGGATAGTAGAGAAATGGGCCCGAAAAGCTCGGCCACCACGGTTCGAGAATCGGCTCCAACGCGCCGCTATCCAGATACGGACGCAGCATTCCCTCGAACAGGTGAATCACGCCCACGCCTGCCACGGCCGTACTGATTGCAAGGTCCATTGCCGCGCCGGGCCTGACCAGAAGCGGTCCCGTAGGATCCAGCCGTATCACCTCCCCGTCCCGCTCAAAATCCCACGTAGGCTTCGCGCCGCCGGCAAACTGCCCGCGCAAGCACGCATGCGAAAGCAACTCGCGCGGGTGCTCGGGTCTGCCGTGCGTATCGAGATATTCCGGCGCAGCAGCCGTCGCGAACCGCTGCACGCGTGGCCCGATCGGAATGGCGATCATGTCCTGCTCAAGCCGCTCGTCATAACGAATGCCCGCGTCACAGCCGATCGACAGCACATCGACGAAACCATCCTCGACCACGACTTCCACGCGGATGTCCGGATAAGCCTTCAGGAACGACGCAATAACGGTTGGCAACACAATCCGCGCGGTGCTCGACGGCACGTTCAGTTTCAGCGTGCCGCTTGGCTTGTCCCTGAAGCCGTTCAGGACATCCAGCGACGCTTCCATCTCGCTGAACAACGGCGCCAGCTTTTCCAGAAGGCGTAGTCCGGGTTCGGTCGGGGCCACGCTGCGAGTGGTCCGGTTGAGCAAGCGCAGCCCGAGTTTCGCCTCCAGACGACGCACGGCAATGCTCAGACTCGAGGCGGAGACGCCGCTAATCCGGGCTGCATCGCGAAAACCGCCGGCGCGAGCCACTGAAATGAACGCGGCAAGATCATTTAATTCCATGGTCACTGTTCACATTTTTAAACAACCCGTGCAATTTAGACCGGATTATCTAACAACACAATCGCCGCCATACTGGCTTCACATTCATCAAGGAGAGCGCGTCATGTCGAATTTCAGCCCTACCGCCACTTTTGAGCTTGGCCGACGTCCGGTGCATCGCCTGGGCTACGGCGCCATGCAACTGGCTGGCCCCGGCGTGTTCGGGCCGCCGAAGGATCGTGATGTAGCCATAGCCGTTCTGCGTGAAGCGGTGGCGTCGGGCGTCGATCACATCGATACAAGCGATTTCTACGGACCGCACGTCACCAACCAGATCATTCGCGAAGCGCTTCACCCGTACCGGGATGATCTTGTGATCGTCACCAAGCTTGGCGCCGTGCGCGGCGAAGACGGTGGCTGGCTACCGGCGATGGAACCGGAAGATCTCAGGCGCGGCGTCCACGACAACCTGCGCAATCTCGGCCTGGATACGCTTGACGTGGTCAATATGCGCATCATGGGGAATATTCATTCGCCGGCGGAAGGATCGATTGAAAAACAGGTTACAGCGCTTGCCGAACTCCAGCGCGAGGGGCTCGTGCGCCATATCGGCCTGAGCAATGTGACCGCGGCCCAGATCGCCGAGGCGCAGGGCATTGCAAAAATTGTCTGCGTTCAGAACCACTACAACCTGGTTCATCGAGAAGACGATACGCTGATCGACGAGCTGGCGAGCCAGGGCATTGCGTTTGTGCCGTTCTTCCCGCTTGGCGGGTTCACGCCGATTCAATCGTCCGAGCTGTCCACTATCGCCCAAACGATCGGCGCGACACCGATGCAGGTGGCGCTCGCCTGGCTCCTGCACCGCGCGCCCAACATTCTGCTGATTCCGGGCACGTCGTCGCTCGCGCATCTGCGGGAAAACATGCAGGCGGCGCAGTTACGGTTGTCGGACGCCGTGCTTGCTGAACTCGACGCGATCGGCCCAGCCAACGGCGAACACTGAACGCGTGGAACGCTACATCTGGCGGATGCGGCTGACCTGAGCGAAGCTCAATGCAATCGCGCCTCTTAACGGCGTTCCACTGCGGTCCGCAAACGCGTTAACGCGCGGCAGCATTGAACGGACGAGCGGCCCGTTAGCGTCAGAGCGACGGGCCGCCAAGCATTGCTGGCCAACGCTCCCCTCTATCAGACTGGGGTTCACTTCTGCGGAAACCATCGGGTTGGATGAGCACACTTGATCGGCCAGCACTCGCCCCAAAGGATCGATGATCATGCCACTTTGATGACTGCCCTCGTCCGAACCATTACTAAAGACTACGAACAATCCGTTATCGGATGCTCGCGCGATCAACGACCGCCGCAACCAGTCGGCTTCGCCCACGCTCTCCATGGCGTGCGGCCGGGTTCGTTGCCGCGTTGAAAGAGGCTGTAACGAAGGCTTCTGATGGTCATCCGAACCATATGTCCGATGCGGCGCAACAAGCAATGTCGCGCCCATGAGCGCCGTCGTGCGAACGTTCTCGATCAGATAGTTATCTGCGCCAATCAGAATGCCGATACGGACGCCCCACTTCGTATCCAGGACCGTGTACTGCTCGCCACGTTCGATGCCGGGGTGTTCGACCGCGTTCAGTTTGCGATGACAACAACGCACGCCGCCCGGCATGCAAATCACGTAACTGTTGAACAACCTCCCATCCGTTGCCCGCTCGATAAATCCGACACCCGCAGCCACGCCGGTGCGCTCGACTGCATCGGCGACTTGATCGATTGAACGCCCGTCGAGCGGCTCGGCCAGCGTTGCAAGCTCACGGCGACGAAGGTTCAGGGTATCGGCGTATCCCACAAGACTGGCTTCAGGGAAAACAACCAGCGAGATTCCTTTGAGCGCCGCACCCTCAAGCCACGCGGACACGTTCGCAACGTTCTGCGATGCATTCCCGCGCAGCGAAATGAGCGGGACTGTCGCAACCTGAAAGGGGAAAGACATGTCGTTCACCACCTGATTGAAGAACCCGTTGAAGAGTGCATTGGACCGCCAGGCCTTCAATAAGTAAAATGAATCATTCGACATATTCAATTACTTTACGGAATGGAACTTAAACTTCTGCGGGCCTTCCTCACCGTGACTGAACTCCACCATTTCGGGCGCGCTGCCGAAGCGCTTAATGTCACTCAACCCGCCCTCAGCAAGCAGGTAGCGGCATTGGAAGACACATTGGGGGCGCGGCTGTTTGAACGCGGCAGGCATGGCGCTGAACTGACGTCATTCGGCGCCGAGTTCCTTGCGGGCGCGCAAACACTGGTACGCGATGCGGACGAACTGGTCGCACGGGCGCGCGAAGCCAGCAGTGGAAAGCGCGGATATTTGCGTGTCGGTCTCGGGCTTTCGACCTTGACGCTGGCGCCGCAACTGATCGCGGAATTTCGAAGACTGAATCCGAACGTCAGCGTGTCGCTCAATGATCTTTCTTCAGCCGAGCAGACCCGCCGGCTTCTCGCGGGGAAGCTTGATGTGGGCTTCCTGCGCATGCCGGCCGATAGCGGGTTGTCTTGCGTGCCGTTGCTCAGCGAGGCATTGGCGCTTGCCGTGCCTCAGCACGCAAAATGGAAGCGCCTTCCGTCAAATTTGGATGAGCTCAACGAACCCGGCTTGATCGCGCTCGCGCGCAGCAGTGGCCCCGGTCTGGCAGCGCAGATAGATCGTTGGTGCAGCGAGCATGGTTTCGTGCCGCGCGTGATTCAGCAGACGGATGATATCCAGTCTGTTCTGGCTGCTGTCGCTGCAGGCGTCGGCGCTGCATTTTTGCCGTCCCGGGCGAAGTATCTGCTGCGGGATGCCAGAGTGTTGCCCTTGCGCGATGCGGCCGCCCGTTGGCAAGTCGGGCTGGCTTGGCAAGCGACACGCGATAACGCGGTGGCGGCGCGCTTCATCGAATTCGTACGCGCGTCGAAGATACCTGCGTCTTGAGGAATCGGCGGATTGAGGTATCAAGAGGACACCCCACGCTTTTGATGTAAAATACTGTACATCCATACAGCTATTTTCATTATGTCCGTTCCCAGCGGAAATATCGGTACATCCGGTTCCTATGCGCCAATCGCGTTGAGCCGCTTGCGTGCTGGAGCGCAGCGGTGACAGCCACGCGGCACATCGCGCATCTGGACATGGACGCCTTTTATGCGTCCGTTGAACTGCTGCGTTACCCGGAACTGCGCGGCCAGCCGGTCGTGATCGGCGGCGGCCGGAACGCCACGCCCGAAACACTGGCGGACGGCACTCGGCGCTTTAAACGGCTGCGCGATTACGCGGGCCGCGGCGTTGTCACCACCTCGACCTACGAAGCACGCGCGCTCGGCGTGTTTTCCGCCATGGGCATGATGAAAGCCGCGCAGCTCGCGCCCGACGCCATCTTGCTGCCCACCGACTTCGATTCTTACCGGCACTACTCGCGCCTCTTCAAAGAGGCGGTGGCCACGTTCACCACGCAGATCGAGAACCGCGGCATCGATGAAATCTACATCGACCTGACGGACCTGCCGGGCGACCCCGCCGAGACCGCCGCACGCATCAAGCAGGCCGTGCGCGATGCGACCGCGCTGTCGTGTTCGATCAGCGTCGCGCCGAACAAGCTGCTGGCGAAGATCGGCTCGGAACTGGATAAGCCCGACGGCCTGACGATCCTCACCCCCGCCGACATCCCCTTGCGAATCTGGCCGCTGCCGGTACGCAAGGTGAACGGCATCGGGCCGAAGGCGAATGAAAAACTGGCGGCTATCGGCATTGAGACCGTCGGTGATCTGGCGCGTGCGGACCCCGAGATACTGCAGGCCCGCTTTGGCCGGACTTACTCGGCATGGCTCCTGGACGTGGCGCAGGGGTTCGACGAACGGCCCGTCGTGGTCAGCTCCGAGCCGAAGTCGATGAGCCGCGAAACCACCTTCGAGCGCGACCTGCATCCACGCCACGATCGCGCGGAACTCTCGGCGGCGTTTACCGACCTCTGTACGCGCGTGGCCGACGATCTGCGGCGCAAGGGGTACGAGGGTCGCACGGTCGGCATCAAGCTGCGCTACAACGACTTCAGTACGGTCACGCGTGATCTGACGGTCCCATTTCCAACAGCCGATGCAACGGAGATCCGGCGCGCCGCGACCGAGTGTCTGAAGCGCGTGCCGTTGGACCGTCGACTGCGTTTGCTCGGGGTACGCGTGACGGCGTTGCTGCCGGCGGGATCGTATGCTGCCGAGCCGCAATCGGTTCAGGGTGAATTGCCGTTTGCGGCGGATTAGCCAGGAGAGGAATCGTCGTGTTTCAAAACGATCTGTTCGATGCCGTGCCGCTCGAGCTTGTGGAAGACACCGAAAGCGGGATTCGCTACCTGCCCGACGTGATCCCGCAAGCCACTGCGCGCGCGTGGTTTGAGCAGACGCTGGCCAACGTGACGTGGGGCAATCAGCGCCGGATGATGTACGAACGCGAGGTCGATGTGCCACGCCTGATGGCGCATTTCTCGCTGGATGCGGCGGATTTACCGGAGCCCCTGATGGAAGCGGCGGTACAAGTGCGCGTGATTGCCGGCGCGCAGTTCAACAGCGTCGGCTTGAATCTGTATCGCGATGGCAACGACAGCGTCGCGCCCCATAACGACAAGACGCAAGGGTTGGTGCAGAAGGCGCCAATAGCAATCCTGTCGCTGGGCGCGACGCGCCGCATGACAATCCGCGCGAAGTCGGGCAAGGGCCGCACGCTCAATGTGGATCTGCAGGCGGGCAGTGTGCTCGTGATGAGCTACGCATCGCAATTCACGCACAATCACGGCATACCGAAGATGAGCGGAGTTGACGGGCCGCGCATCAGCCTCGCGTTTCGATGCTTTGATGCATCAACGCTTAAGCAGCGCTAGGAACTCAGCAACACTCCTTGTTTTAATCTCGAAAGGAGTGCGCCGAAGGTTGTCCTTATCGGTTCATTAATGGCCGCCGTCGTCTTTGCAGCTCGGGCCATCTCTGATGCGTGAAACGCCTGAGACACTTGATTCGTCCCGTGGTATTTTTGTTTGTCCCGCGCCGGCAACCCGGCAGGTCTGAACTTCGGCACTCAGGCTATTCGTATGAACATCCGGGCCCGATATTTATCCGCGATCTGCATCAACGTGCTCTTGCCGTGGCTCGCCTATCACCTTGCGTATCCGCAATGGGGCCACCTCGGCGCACTGGCCGCTTCCACACTGCCGCTAATTGCGTGGATGACGTGGGACCTTTTACGTTTTAGTCACTTCGACGCGCTAAGCGCGATCGTCCTGGTCGGCACGTTGTTCTCGCTAGTGGTTTCATTCTTTATCGATAACCCCCATACGCGCCTTTTCGAAGAACCCATTATTTCGGGCTTGATCGGCATTGCGTTTTTGATCTCGCTCGCCTTTGCAAAGCCGATCGTATTTTATCTCGGGCGGTCGACCATAGCCCGCGAGCAGGACGGAGGAACGGCTAAGTTCGATCAATGGTGGCGCGACAATCCCGACCTCGTAGCGGCCATTCGAAAAATGACGCTTGTATGGGGAGCGGGTCTGACGGCTGAGAATGCCGTGCGGCTGTTGCTGAATATCGAATGGGAAGATGCGGCGTGGATTGGCAGCGTCTCTACTATTCTTCGATACGCGACGTATGGCGTGTTGATGCTATGGACCTTCCTCGAGAGAAGGCGCATCAGGCGAATGAGTCCGTCGGCATTGCCCGCAAAGTGAGCGTGATGCAGCGGTTGCAAAGCGGCGGTAAATAGCTCGGCCCGTCCCCTGCATCCGCACGCCTGGCGAATTGAATTGCGAACCTGTCGCGGCCGGGAGACGCGAACATCCAGCGCCTCCCGGTGACCGCTAGCCAGGATGCAACGTCGGTTAAAACGCCTCCCAATCAGCAGCAGCGGCCAATGCAACGGGCTTCGACTTCTCTTTGATCAGCACCGGTGTCTTGAGCGCTGCGGCGACCGCAACCGGAGTCGTGCTCGAACCCGAACTCACAGCAATCGCGCGTTTCTTCGATACCGCCAACGCGCGATGCGGCACGCCACGCGCCGGCTTCGCGCCGAGCGCCGTCTTGCTGACTTCCAGACCGCCGTCGTTCAACTGGAACACCGACACGGCCCCCTTCAACGCGCCCGCCTGATCCTCCAGCGATTGCGCCGCGGCCGCGGCTTCTTCCACGAGCGCCGCATTTTGCTGAGTCACTTCATCCATTTGCGTGATCGCGCGCGCCACTTGTTCAATGCCGCTGCTCTGCTCTTCGGACGCAGCCGCGATCTCGCCCATGATGTCCGTCACACGCTGCACCGCGCCGATGATTTCCGACATCGTGCGGCCCGCATCGCCAACCAGCGTCGTGCCTGTCTGCACGCGCGAGACCGACGTGTTGATCAGCTCCTTGATCTCCTTCGCTGCCGCCGACGAGCGTTGCGCGAGGCTGCGAACTTCTGCCGCCACGACTGCGAAACCCCGTCCTTGTTCACCAGCACGCGCGGCTTCCACCGCCGCATTCAACGCGAGGATGTTGGTCTGGAACGCAATGCCTTCGATGATCGTGATGATGTCGGCGATCTTCGTTGAACTCTGGTTGATGTCGCCCATGGTGGTGACCACTTGCGAAACAACCGTGCTGCCCTTGTTCGCAATGTCCGATGCGTTGGCGGCCAGCGAGCTTGCCTGACGCGCGTTTTCGGCGTTCTGCTTCACCGTGCCGGTCAACTCGTCCATGCTCGAAGCAGTTTCCTGCAACGCCGACGCCTGCTCTTCCGTGCGCGAGGACAAATCGATATTGCCCGCCGCAATCTGCTTGGTCGCCGATGCAATGGATTCACTGCCCGAGCGCACCGTGCGTACTGTGCTGACGAGGCTGGCTTGCATCTTCGCGAGACCCGACAGCAGTTGCCCCATCTCGTCGCGCGAGGTGACAATCAGCTCACGGCGCAGATCCCCGGCAGCGATAGCATCGAACTGCGCAAGCGCTTCATCAAGCGGACGCCCGATCGAACGACGCAGCGACAGCCAGGAGAAAAGAGCCGCCGCGAGGCCAACCAGAATGGAAGCGATGCCGACAATACGGAAGTCGCCGAATGCTTCCTGCGAGTTGTCGTAGTCGCTCTTCGCGGAGTCGAATTGATACCTGCGCAGCGCGTCGCCAATCGTGGACAACTGCCTGAACGCAACCTGCATGGCTTCCGCGGAAGCGACAATTTTGTCTGCGTCGTTCGCCCTGATATTGGCGTAACCGTCGTCCAGCAGCTTCTGGAGTTCAAGGCGCTTGGCTTCGAAATCTTCAGCCAGTTTGTGTTCGCCCGGACCCTGGGGCAGCGCGGCGTAGGTCGCCCACTCCTTGTCGGCACGCGCGCGCATTGTTGCCCCGGTTTCAATGGCCGTCTCCGCACCGGGCTTGCCAGCCAGCAAGGCCGCACGATCGAAGCTGAGCCGCTCACGGGCAGTAAACATTTCCGCGTTGCCGGCCGCGACAGCGCTAGGCATCTGGTTCATGAAAAGACCGCGAGTTGTGTCGTTACCGCGGCTCATTCCCCACAACCCCAGTCCGCCGATTACGATCAGCAACAGACCCAGAAGCGCCATCGCAATGCCGAGGCGGCCTTTAATCGTCGAAAACATGTTCGTCTCACTTTTGATATCTCACATCGACATTTAAGCGGTGGCGCGGGTCGATGCCGGCGAGCGCAACCGAAGCCGACTCCATCCACCGGCCCAACCCCTTTAACGGCAAACCCCGGCGCCACTTGAGCGATTGCTTAAATCACGTTGACTTACATTTCAATAATTATTGAAATGTAAAAACGTTTGCTGTACGCTAACGGCATGAACTCAAACACCGTAGTTCGCGCGCTGGGCGCGCTCGCGCATGAGTCGCGCCTGGCCATTTTCCGCGCACTGGTCGTGGCGGGTCCCGAGGGTCTCGCGGCCGGCGACATTGCTCAGCAACTCGGCGTCTCGCCGTCGGGTCTTTCGTTTCATTTGAAAGACCTTTCATACGCAGGTCTGGTCAACGCGCGGCAAGACGGCCGCTTCATTTTCTACTCAGCAAACTTCGACGCCATGAGCGGACTCATTGGCTTCCTTACCGAAAATTGCTGCGAAGGCGGCACGTGTTCGGTGAGTGCGCCCTCGAAACGCTCCCGCTGAATGGCGTTGATAAAACAGCAAGCCCCTCTTTAACGATTCATGGAGACTCATGCACATGGCCATCACGATTTACCATAACCCCGCTTGTGGCACGTCGCGCAATACCCTGGCGCTGATCCGTCATGCCGGCATTGAACCGGAAGTGATCGAGTACCTCAAGACGCCGCCCAGTCGCGACACGCTATCCAGCATGATCAAGGATGCGGAGCTGAGCGTCCGGCAAGCGATCAGGGAGAAAGAGAAGCTGTTCGCGGAGCTCGGTCTCGCCGACACCTCGTTGACGGACGAACAATTGCTGGACGCCATGCTGGCGCACCCTGTCCTTATCAACCGCCCGTTCGTGATCACACCCGCAGGCACGCGTTTATGCAGGCCCTCCGAACTGCTGCTGGAGATCTTGCCCGAGGCGCAGAAAGGACCTTTCAGCAAGGAAGATGGCGAGGTCGTGATCGACGGCAAAGGCAACCGGGTTCGCTAATGTCATCAGGAATGCCAAACATTAGCCACGCACACGTCGACATTCCGAGTGTCGACAAGCTGGCGCCCAAGTCCGTTGCAACACACCCGCCGCGGATTCTGCTGCTGTATGGTTCGCTGCGCCCCACGTCATACAGCCGCCTCCTGACCCTCGAGGCCGAACGCATCCTTAACCATTTTGGCGCCGAGACAAAAGTCTTCGATCCGCACGGCCTGCCGATCACCGACAGCGTTCCAGCCGATCATCCGAAAGTAGCGGAGCTACGCGCGTTGTCCGCATGGTCGGAAGGACAAGTCTGGTGCAGCCCGGAACGGCATGGAACGCTGACCTCGGTATTCAAGAACCAGATCGACTGGATTCCACTTGAAATCGGCGCAGTGCGACCCACGCAAGGCCGCACACTTGCGGTCATGCAGGTAAGCGGCGGATCGCAGTCGTTCAATGCGGTGAATGCGTTGCGCGTGCTCGGCCGATGGATGCGGATGGTGACGGTTCCGAACCAGTCATCGGTAGCAATGGCCTACAAGGAGTTTGACGCCAGCGGCCGCATGAAACCCTCCGCGTATTACGACCGCGTAGTGGACGTCATGGAGGAACTGGTCAAGTTCACCTTGCTCGTGCGCGATCGTTCGTCTTACCTCACCGATCGCTATAGCGAGCGCAGGCAAGCGTCGCCGGTGGAAGCTACAACGCTCGCACACGCCGCCATGACGCATGAAACCGCCGCGCCGGATGATGAAGACGTGGAGTAGCGCCGCAACATTAGTGTCGTAAGCCTTGACTTCATTCGTCCCAAGCGGATATTTTCGACCCTGACGGATTCCTCGTACGAGCCGCCCTTCAAGCATATCGAGACTAGCCGCCCATAAGAACTGATGGAGACAAGAATGAACAACACACTCGCCCGACGCTCTGCGTGCGGCCTCGTTACGGCAGCCATCCTGAGCTTCACCGCGAGCGCGGCGCATGCAGCGGCGGACTCAGTCAAGCTCGGCTTCATTACAGACCTTTCAGGGCTCTACTCCGACTCCGATGGCCAGGGAGGTCTTGAAGCAGTCCGTATGGCGATCGACGACTTCGGTGGCAAGGTGAACGGCAAGCCTATCGAACTGCTGTATGGCGATCACCAGAACAAGGCGGACATTGCGGCGTCCAAGGTACGCGAGTGGATCGACCGGGATGGCGTCAACGGGATCATCGGCGGCACGAATTCGGCCACCGCGCTCGCGACCAACCAGATTGCCGCTGAAAAGAAGATTCCGTACATCAACGTGGGCGCGGGTGTTGATGCACTGACCAACGAGCAATGCACGCCTTACACGGTCCATTACGCCTACGATACCGTCGCGCTCGCCAACGGCACCGGCCAGGCGGTGACGAAGCAAGGCGGCAAGACCTGGTACTTCCTCACCGCCGACTATGCATTTGGCAAGGCGCTGGAAAAGACCACGTCGGAGGTCGTGAAGGCGAACGGCGGGCAGGTGCTGGGAGCAGTGCGGCATCCGTTATCGGCATCGGATTTCTCGTCGTTCCTGTTGCAGGCGCAAGCGTCGAAGGCACAGGTCCTGGGCCTTGCAAACGCGGGTGGCGACACCATCAACTCGATCAAGGCCGCAAAGGAATTCGGCCTGACCAAGTCAATGAAGATTGCCGCCCTGCTGATCTTTCTCACCGACATCCACAGCCTCGGACTTGAGACCGCCCAAGGTCTGCTCGCGACCGATAGCTGGTACTGGAACAAGGACGCCGAGACCCGCAAATGGGCGCAGCGCTATTTCGCCAAGATGAAGAAGATGCCGACCAGCTTGCAGGCGGCGGACTATTCGGCGACGACCACTTACCTGAAGGCGGTGCAGGCCGCGGGTTCGACCGACAGCACGAAGGTGATGGAGCAACTGCACAAGATGAAGATAGATGACATGTACGCCAAGGGTTACATCCGGCCCGACGGCACCATGATTCACGACATGTATCTGATGCAGGTGAAGAAACCCTCGGAGTCCAAGGAGCCTTGGGACTTCTACACGATCACCGCGACCATACCCGGCGAACAGGCTTTCGGATCCAAAGCCATATCGCGTTGCGCGTTGTGGAAGTGAGCCTGGAAGTGAACCTGGAAGTGACCCTGGAAGTGAGGCGAAGCGAACGACGCTCCTGGGCATGGTGACGTTCGCAGCCGGAAACGTATCAGCTAGCGAATGAGTTCAGGAGAGAGGGCAGCTCCTTCATGAATGCAGCGCGGGCTCGCAGCCCCGCTGCACCCGGCTCCGGTTTCTCGTCCTGAATCAGGCGCGCAAATACGTAGGTCTTGCTCCCCTTTGTAGCCCAGCCGACGAACCAGCCATAGCCGTGCGCTTTATCGTCCGAACCATCGGGGTGGTGAGGAAACCCCGTACCGGTCTTGCCGTGGATGTCCCATCCGTCAGGAAGCTGGCTGATCTCCGTGATCTGACTCGTCATGTCGAATGCATGCGGGGTAACGGGCAGTTGCCGGTTCACCAGCTTCTCGAGGAACACGACCTCCTCCAGAGGAGAAATCTTCAACGAGGAGCCAATCCATGCACGAGTGAGGCCATTGTGCTTGCCGGGGTCGCCCGAGACGTCCTTGTTCCCATACTGGAACGAATCGACATACTGCTGAAAACGCGCTTGTCCAAGGGACTGCGTCACTTGCTGCGAAAACCAGACCACCGAGTATTTGATCCAGCGCGACGGGTCTGTCGGTTGACGCCATTCGGCACCGCCCCAATCTGGGTAGCCAGCGCGAAACGGCAAGGCCGGGGTGAAGGCGTCTTTAAGGAAGCCAGAGTCGTAACCCATCAGGCTGATGGCGATCTTGAACGTGGATGCAGGCGTGACACGCTCGCTGCAGTTGCCTTGCTGCACAACTAGCTTGCCCGTCGCGGCATCGGCGACTGCTGTGCATATAGTCCTGGCCTGGGCGGTTGAAGCAGCTAGTCCTAATGCCAGGACAGTCAATGCAAGACATCGCGAATAAATCAATTTCATCCGGTTCCCTTCCAGTCAAAAACGGTCATTGGATTCAACAGACTTTACCGTTTTTGACTGGAAGCAACCAGTCGACCTTCGCTAACGCTGACCCACGTCCACTGATAATCATGCCGACGGATCGGGATCAGGACCGGTAGTCGGGAAGGTCGTCGGCTATCAGACGTAGCGCCGCTTGCCATGCCAGTTCAATGATGGTGTCCGCACCTTCCGAGTCGAACTGCCGCGCGGTGAGTTCGCGGACATGAGCCGGCGGAATCCGCAATTGCACGCCTCCGGCCAGCGCCTGCACCTGCGCCTGGCAAGCGCGCTCGAGAAAATAGATCTCGTGAAACACGTGCGCAGCGGTCGGACCGCCAGCGAGCAGACCGTGATTGCGCAGGATCATCGCCTTGTGCGGGCCGAGATCGGCAACGAGACGCGCGCGTTCACCCAGGTCGAGCGCGATGCCTTCATAGTCGTGATAACCCAGCTTGCCGTAGAACTTCAGCGCATGCTGACTGATAGGCAAAAGCCCTTGCTCTTGCGCCGACACGGCGGTCCCCGCCGCCGTATGCGTATGCACGACGAAAGCAATGTCCTCGCGCGCCATATGAACCGCCGAGTGGATCGTAAAGCCGGCCTCATTGACGGTAAAGAGCTCAGGCGTATCGCGTGCACGCTCGTCGATCACCTTCCCCTCGTAGTCGATCTTCACAAGGTCCGACGCGCGCATTTCGTGGAACAACACGCCGTATCGGTTAATCAGGAACGCTGGTTTCGAGCCGGGCAAACGCGCAGTAATGTGCGTGTCGATCATGTCCGTCATACGGAAATGCGCCATCAGCCGATACAACGCCGCCAGATCCTCGCGAACCTTTTGTTCGGCCGCCAACATGGGCGTAGTAGTCGTTTCCATGATCCGCTCTTTCCTCCTGATGACTCGGCTTGAGGCTTAATAGTGAGGCTTGGTGGCGAAGCTTGGTGACGCAGCTTAGTGACGCAGCTTAGCGACGCCTTAGCGACGCTTCACGCCCGGCAGCACGCACAGCATTTCATAAAGCAGGTTTGCTCCCAGCAGCGACGTGTTCCCGCTCGTATCATAAGGCGGCGACACTTCGACCAGATCGCATCCGATCAGGTCCAGCCCATGACAACCACGGATGATCTCCATGCCTTGAATCGTCGTCAACCCGCCAATCTCGGGCGTGCCCGTGCCCGGTGCCCACGCTGGATCAATACCATCAATGTCAAAGCTCAGGTACACCGGACCGCCCGCCACCTTGGCGCGGACCTCAGCCATCAGGGGCTCGAGCGACTTGTGCCAGCACTCTTCCGCCTGCACCACGCGAAAGCCTTGCCGACGGCTCCAGTTGAAGTCATCAGCGGTATAACCTTGGGCGCGCAGTCCGATTTGCACCACACGCTCGCAATCGAGCAAGCCCTCCTCCACCGCGCGCCGGAAGGTCGTGCCGTGGGCGATCTTCTCGCCGAACATGTGGTCGTTGACATCGGCGTGAGCATCAACATGGACGAGGCCAATCTTGCCATGCTTGCGATGCAACGCGCGCAGGATTGGCAGCGTGATCGTATGATCGCCGCCGAGAGTCAGCGGCACCACGCCCTGCTCGACAATGCGGTCGTACGACTCTTCGATGATCCGCACCGCGTCCAGCAGATTGAAGGTGTTGATGGCCACGTCGCCAATATCAGCCACCGAAAGCGAGTCGAACGGAGCGGCGCCGGTCGCCATGTTGTAAGGCCGGATCAGGACGGACTCGGCGCGAATCCCGCGCGGGCCAAATCGGGTACCGGGACGCAAGGACGCGCCAATGTCCAGCGGGACGCCAATAAACGCAGCGTCCAGGCCAGCGGCCGAGGTGAGATGCGGCAAACGCATCATCGTGGCAATACCGCCAAAGCGCGGCATTTCATTACCGCCGAGCGGTTGGTGAAAGATCTTTTCCATGGCACGTCCTCACATTCGTTCGTCGAACTGTCTGGATTGAATTCTGGCGTTCAACGGCGCACCGACAAAGTGCTGGTGCGAAATATTTAGTTCAGTTATTTCTAAAGTATCGGCACGTCCGGTCCGAGGGCATTGCCTGGCCGCCCTTTCGCCGGGCACTTCGCTTGCCGACAACCGTATTCGATGGAGTTTGATGTGGCCACTGTTTTACCTGAAGCACGCCTGTTGCGCATTTTTACCTGCGTGATCCGACATCAGGGTTTTGCCGCGGCGCAGCAGGAACTCAATCTGTCCACGTCGGCCATCAGCACGTACATGAGTCAATTGGAGTCGCTGGTGGGCGTGGTCTTGTGTCATCGCGGGCGCGGCGGCTTTAGTTTGACGCCAAAGGGCGAGGAGTTTCATCAGGAAGCGTTGCGGCTGCTTGGCGAGGTTGAGGGTTTCGAGCGTTACGCCGCCGGGCTGCGCGGAGAATTGCGCGGCAGTATCAAGCTTGGCGTACTGGACTCCACGGTCAGCGATAAAGCGTTGCCGCTCGCCGAGATCATTGGTGCATTCACGCGCGAGCATCCGGCGCTGCATTTGCATTTGCATGTGCAAAGCCCGTATGAATTGCAGCTTAGCGTGCTGGGAAACCGCCTTGATCTGGCGATCGGCGCATTTCAGTTGCGCATGAACGGGCTGATCCATCATTCGCTTTATCGCGAGCAGCACTGGTTGTATTGCAGCGACAGCCATCCGCTTTTCAATGAGCGTCAGATCCCGCAGGAAACGATCAGCCAGCAGCGCATGGTCGGGCGCGCCTACTGGAGTCAGACGGAGCTGGCGCGGCATGGATTCAAGCGTAGCGAAGCGACGGTGGACAGTATGGAAGGACAGTTGATCCTGATCTTGTCTGGCGCGTTTATTGGCTTCCTGCCGGAACACTACGCACAGGCCTGGGTCGACAAGGGACGGTTGCGTGCTCTCGCACCGGCAGCGTTCGGCTATGAGGCACCGTTTGAGTTGATCGTCAGGCGCGGTCGTTCGAAGGAACCTTTGATTCAGAAATTCCGCGATACGTTGAAGGAACATCTCGGGCGCTGAGAGCTGGAAGAGGAATTCGATCCGTCTCGCCCAACCGAAACATTCTCGGATGCTTGGCTCCGATGAATCCAGGCTCGACCTGTCCGCCTATTTCCTCATACGATTGTGCGCTGCCGAACATCACATCGTGCCTGCAACAGGCACCATCGGCCGTATCTGTCCCTGCTCTGCCCATCGTTTGACTTCCAACTTGTTAGACCAGCCGCGCGAGCCTGCGGGACGACGGCGGACAGCCACGTTTAATTAACCCGAGACACTATGAGCCAGGCGGATTGTCAGTTTGAGATCGTGAGCGATGAAGACAGCTTTCAGGCTTTACAGCACGAATGGGATGATCTCTGGTCGAGCGCGCACGGTCAGTATGGCCAGTCGTTCAGCGTGTGCTGGCTGGCCTGGCAACATGTCGCCAAGCCGCGCGGCAGACGCCTCTCCTGCATCGTGCATCGCGAGAACGGGCAACTTGTCATGGTCTGGCCGCTCGTGACGTACCGCCGGCTCCTGTGGACTTATCTCTGCCCCTTGAGCCCTGAAGCCGGCGATTACACAAGAGTGCTGGTCGCCGATAGCCCCGCCGCCCCGGCTCTGATTGCAGGCGCGTGGCAGACGGCGGTGAAGCGTTGCGGTGCCGATTTCATCAAGCTGCCGTACGTGGATGAAGGCTCTGAACTGCATGCGGTCGCCTCGCGCGAACGCCATGTGATGATCGCTGCGCGCACCGTCGCCGCGTTTGCAAAGCTCCGTGACGAGACCGAATGGGACACGTTTTGCAAGACGCTGGGCACGATGAGCGGGAAAAAACCGGGTGCGCTCGAACGCCGCTTGTCGAAGGAGGGTCAGCTTACAGTGCGCCTGACGGATCCCGGCAACGCCCCCGAGAACGCGGCGCTAGTCGAGTGGATTCTGGCGCGCAAACGCGCGTGGGGCGATCGGGTCGGTAAAAGAGGCGAGTGGCTCGACTCGTCGCACTACCGGGATTTTCTCGTCAACCTCCTCTGTCCGGCCAACGGACGCGCGATGGCCCGTCTGTTCGTGGTCACCCTGGATGGCGCGCCGGTCGCGGCCACGGTGGTCGGCGTGGGCACGACTTGCGTCGACGGCCTGATTGCCAGTTTCGACGCCCGGTTTGCCAGGTTCGGTCCCGGTTCAATCGTTGTTGAACACGTCATCAAATGGGCGTTCGATCAACGCCTGAATGTAGATTTCGGCGTGGGTGCCGAACGCTTCAAAGCCTATTGGAGCCGCAACAATATTACCGGGGCGTGGAGCGGGCAGATTGCCAATTCGCGCTGGGGCGTGCTCGCTTTTCGCAGCAAAAAAACCGTGCGGGCGATAGCACGGTGGGTGGCTCGGTTAAGGGGCTTGTTAGCGGGACGAAGGGATGGCGCCTCGACCTTCGCCGCCAGCGATCCCAGCGGTAAGCGCTCACTCGATCTCCCGATGAATCCGTCCTGACGAGTCCGGTCACGAGTCCCGTCGATGAAGCGAACTTCATGCGTGCATCGGTGCTGCAAATGCACGGTGTCAAAAAAATAGGGGAATAATCTGCCGCGATGGTTCGTTTAGCTCATGAGTGCCGCGCATCCCGATGGCGGTTGCTGTGCGCTCGCCCAAAAATCATGGGGAACACAAATGAACTTCAAACGCATTGCATCGACGTTGCTGGCGATCCTGACCGTCTCGCTCGCAGTCTCCCTCGCCGGATGCCAAACCGACAGTTCAACCCCCGCGTCGGGGTCGAGCTCGAACGGCACCAACAATGCTGGCGGGTATTGACGGATATTGACGGGTATTGAGAGTTCACCCGGTTGAAACCGATTAAAACGATCGCGTCGATGAGCGTGTTCTGGATGCCGGGAACATGAGCGATCCGCCGCGTCCTCCCGGGATGCCGGAGCCTGATTTCCAGCAGGCGCTTACCGCATTCAGGGCGATCGCGGGCCAGAACGCCGTTCTCGTGGGAGACGGTGCGGCGCAGCCGTATCTGGATCCGTTCGCGCCAGGCGACGCGCACGCTTACGAAGCGTCGGCCATTGTGCTGGTGTCGAATGTCGAGCAGCTTCGCGCTGTGCTCGGCGTGGCGAATCGGTACGGCGTACCCTTGTGGAGTGTATCGACCGGACGCAACTTCGCTTATGGCGGCGCATCTCCCCGACTTAGCGGCAGCGTCGTGCTGGACTTGCAGCGCATGAACCGCATCATCGAGATCAATGAGACGCTCGGTTATGCGCTGGTCGAACCGGGTGTCAGCTACTACGATCTTTATCAGGCACTTCAAGCGCGAGGCATCAGCTTGTGGCTTGATCCGCCGGCCGCCGGCTGGGGCAGCGTTGTTGGCAATACGCTGGAGCGCGGCTTCGGCACAACCTCATACGGCGATCACGCTGCCATGCAGTGCGGAATGGAAGTCATGCTGGCGAACGGCGAGATCGTACGCACCGGCATGGGCGCAATGAACGGCAATCAGGACTGGCAGGTATTCAAGGCGGGTTTCGGTCCCTCCTACGATGCCATGTTCATGCAGTCGAATTTTGGCATTGTCACCAAACTCGGCATCTGGTTGATGCCGAAGCCCGAAGGCTACATGCTGTGCCTTTATAAGTTCAGACACGACGCCGATCTTGAGAGCATTGTCGAGACGCTGCGGCCCCTGAAACTCGACGACACAATACAGAGCAATGCCATCATCGAAAGCGCGGTGCGGTGGGCCGCCGGCGTGTCGACGCGCAAGCAGTGGTATCAAGGTGCGGGCGCCATGCCCGATACGGCTATAGAGACCATGGCGCGTAAGCTCGGCATAGGCCGCTGGAATCTTCGCTTCTGCCTGTATGGCCCCGAGGCACTGGTGAAAGCGCGTCGCGATGTGATACATCAGCGCTTCTCATCCATCGCCAACGCCGAGTTGATCGAGTCGCCCTATACCTATACCCATGCCAATGTTGAACCCGAAGGCGGCGGCAATCGCAGCCAGGTCGGCATTCCCAATCTCGACGCATTCAACTTGCTCAACTGGCCCGGCGGCTCCGGCGCGCACATCGATTTCTCGCCCATCTGTGCGCCGCTTGGCCGCGACGCGGTCCGGCAATATCGAATGATCAGGAACCAGGCAGCGCACTATGGCTTTGACTATTACGGCGGTTTTACGGCCGGCCCGCGCAGCATGCATCACATCTTTGCGGCAATCTTTAATCGTGACGATCCGGTGCAAGCGCGTAACGCGGGCGAGCTGCTCAAGACGTTGATCAACGACTTCGGTGCGGCTGGTTGTGGTCAATATAGAACCCACCTCGCCTTCATGGATCTTGCCGCGTCCCAATATGATTTCAACAATCACGCGTTGATGCGCATGAGCGAGAGCATCAAGGACGCGCTCGATCCAAACGGCATTTTGTCGCCGGGAAAACAAGGTATCTGGCCCAGGAATATCAAGGAGCGCGACTGATGAAAACTGGCCGGCGTGAGTTCATCGGAGCTGCGTCACTGGTGGCGGCATGCGGGGGAATGCCATGGCCCGCGCAGGCAAGTGTGCGATCAACGACCCTACACAACGAGTACGACGAGCAAGCAGTGCGTGGCGACTCGCTCATCATCATCTTCGATGAACGCGTGGCCGACAGCCGCGCTTTTGCTTTCAGATCGCGCACGCGGGGGGTACGCACTGTGCCTCTGGGAAACGACATTGGCACGCTGTGGTTTCAACACCTGATGCCCTTGGCCAGTTCGCCCGGTAACGTCATTGCCGGACTGACAAGGCACGCCGACGCGTTCCTATTGACCCGCTTCGCACAAGGCATCGGCTTGCGGATTGCGCAGCACTCGGCCGAAGCGCATGCGGGCCCAGACACGCTCGTTATGTGGCGGCTCGATACTAGCCGCAATCGGACATGATCCTGACCGTTGCCACGAGCTTGTTCCCGCGGTCGCGCGGCCAAGTTAGCGCGAGAAGCGTGATCCAATTCGGCACGACCGGGCAATCGGTAATAAAGAGCATGCACGGGAACACAAGGCACAAAAGAACGTAACGTTGACCTTCGAGTTGACCGCCGAATACGCACCCCATTGCCCGCTATCAATCCCCTTTACGGTGCCGCTCCGTGTGCTCAAACGCACCCCGTTGAAGCAGCGTGCTTATGGTTGTGATGTAGCGCACACATCAGACAGTTTTCTCGTTGGTCCCCGCATTCGTCGTCGATACACTTTGGCTAAATCGTAAATCCGGGGAAGTCGATGCAACCCATGACGGGCTTCATGCTTTACGGCGTCTGCGCAGCAGTAGTCGCCGCGATTGCAGGCAAGAGGGGTCTGAGCTGGAGCGCTTATCTGCTCGTGATGCTGCCCTTGGGGCCGGCGATCGCGATTATCGTGCCGCTCTTCACGCAGGGTTCGGCCAACAGCCTGATGACAACGGCGCTCGTTTTTTGCGTCCCGCTGGCCGCGTTGCTAGTGGCGCTGTTCAGCAAGGGACCATCGACCCTGACATCAGGCACCGAATCACGCGAACAGAAAGGCGCCTAGCGCGGCGAGCGCCTATCCAGAACAACGCACGTCCCAGCGTTCGCGACGCCGTGCCTTGTTGCCTGCTCATTGCCCGAGATCGCGCCTGCTCTCACCGAATCGAATGGCATGCGCTAAATAAAAAAAACAGCGCCGGTCATTCAATGACCGGCGCCGCTACTCAATCAACCACGCGAAGCTCGCTCAGGCCGCGACGGGCTCTTCCTCCACTGCACGGATCGTCAACGGCTCGGGCGGCGTTCCGTACGCGTAATCGAGCGTCATGCGCATATAGTCGTAGCTCTTGCGAATGGCAGCGCGAATCTTGTTGATCGTCTCCACCGGCGGATTGGTGCCCAGCAACGTAGCCACGATATCCAACGCCATCCACGGGTGCTCGTCGTCGTAATGGGCGTGCACCTTGAGCCAGCGCATCGCGGACTTGCGAATGGGTTCAGGAAAGGTCAGTGCGTACGTTTCTTCAGAGCAGACAAAACACGAGAAGTCCCCCGTTGCGCCTTCCACTGCGTAGTTCGTTGCCGCCACTGCTACCGCCAGTTCGTCGGTGAGGCTGACATGCCCACACCAGTGCGCGAGCGCATGCATCTCGCTGGGCACCTCTTGCGACAACAGGTCGTCAAGTTCAAGGCCGCTCGCTCCCGCCCATTGCAGCCAGTGCTTGGCATGCATGTTCTCAACCCGGATATTCTGGATAAGGTAGGACCGCGCCATCCCTTCGCCATGCGAATGGCCGAACCGTGCTTTCATGAGGTTCGACGCCATGAACTGCGGAAACTGCTCAATGACCGGGAAAAAGCCAATCAGAAAACGATGCGTGCTTTCCATGTCGAGAGTCGCGTCCTTCATGGCCTTGCACAGCGGGTGATAGACAACCTTTTGCTTCGCTTCTTCGCAATCCTTGACTACGTCTTGGAGCCATTGAGGATAGCTGGTGATGTTCTTGAGTTCGCCGGTACGGGTGAAGTCTGCTTTCATCGGATGATCTCTCACAGGAATGGGTTTCAGGTGGTGGGCCGCGGCATCCCATGCGGGCAAGCCGGATTTCAACTCGCCATCGTGATGCCCGCCAAGCTTCGGGGAGCCAAAGCATTTCCTATATGCAGATGCGCACATTTCGCGGAACATTTAATCAAATCCATTTCTTCAGACAACATCGCAACGACGTCCCTTTTTCGACGCCCAGCAGTGTCGCGGCCCGGGGACCTTGGAGCAGTGAAACGGTGGAGAGATCAAGGCCTGCAGAGGGTTGACGCAACCCGCTTGAGATGTTCCCCGGCGCGGCGTATTGAATGTGCTCGGAAGTGTGTGCGTGCGGCGCCACCCGCCGGGGCATGCGTTGTTGCTAGATTTTGGCGGAGATGGACTATCCGCTTCCGCTTTAAGCCGCCAGCCGGCCGATGCTCATGGCTGGGCGAACTGACTCTGGCGGATAGACATGCCAGGCACCGTCGTCGTGACGGAAAAAGAACAGCGTGAAAGAGCTGCATGCGGATCCCGATGCGCGTTCCACTTCAATGCAAACGCACCGGCAGCGCCCTGCACGGATACGATGAATGGAGCGCACGTGCAGATGGCCGGCGCTCACCGCGCCCATCCATTTTTCAACCCGTACGCGCAAGGACTGCTCCGACGCAACCATAAGATTCTCCGAGATTTTTTATTTCATCCCCCCCACGAGACCATGTTAGGAGCGCCATAAGTCCTTGTCCGTCGGGAGAGGTCGATTGTGGCTTAAGGCACTGCTGGTTTTCTTGTCGGAATATCCCTACGACCGATCGCGCTCGGAACTCAAACCATGTTTGATCGCATAGCGGATCAGTTCGGCGTTGTTTTCAGTGCCGAGCTTTTGCATGAGGCGCATCTTGTGCGTGCTGATAGTCTTGGCACTCAGCACCAGCACCTCGGCTATGGCATTGATGCTTTTGCCCGCTGCCAGCAGGTGCAGCACCTGGAACTCACGATCCGAGAGAATCACGTGCGGTGCGGCGTCGCTGGAATGGGTGTCGAAGACCATGACATCGACCAGCTTCGGATCGATGAACCGCCCCCCGCCGGCAAGCTTGCGAATGGCCGCGAGCAAGATGTCAGGATCGCTGTCCTTCGTGACATAGCCGGTTGCACCGGCACGCACCGCACGCGCGACGACCTGCGCTTCATTGTGGATGCTGAGCACCAGGACCGGCAGCGCAGGGTATTCGGTGCGCACACGCCGGATGAGGTCTACGCCGCTGATGCCAGGCATCGTCATGTCCAGGAGCAAGAGATCCACGCGGCAGGTACGCAGTTTCTCGATCACCTCGGCGCCCTGTGCCGCTTCGCCCGCAACGTCAATATCCGTTGTCGTCGCGATGATCTGCTTCAGTCCGCCGCGCATAATGGCGTGATCGTCGGCGATCAGGATCCTGATCATGAGCGTTCGCCTCCGCCCAACGGGACGTGAATAGACACCACGGTCCCCGTTTCAGGCGAACTGTCAATTCTCAGCGATCCCCCAATCAGCCGGGCGCGCTCGCTCATACCAAGCAGTCCGTATGAATATCCCTTGCGAGCTGCTGCCGGATCGAAACCGCGGCCGTCGTCGCTGACGTACAGATCAAGCGCCGTCTCGGTGCTGGTCAAGGTGACGTCTACGCGCGACGCACCCGCATGGCGTGCAACGTTGGTCAGCGACGCCTGCACGATACGAAATACCGCCGTGGCATGGGCATCTTCAAGAACTGGCTCGCGACCATTGATCCAGAGCTGGCAGGAAAGACCTTTGCGGCGGCCGAAGTCCTCCACCAGCCACTCCAGCGCCGACACAATGCCGAAATTGAGCGCGGCGGGCCTCAGATGACTTGCGACGTTACGCACCATCCATATGGTCTTTTCGACCAGCTCGCGCATATCGTCGACTTTCTTTGTCGCATCCGCATCATGGGCCAAGCGCATCTTGAGCAATGAAACGTCCATCTTCAACGCGGTCAGCAACTGCCCGAGCTCGTCATGAATTTCCATCGCAATGCGTTTTCTTTCTTCTTCGCGAATCGCTTCCATGTAGGCGGACAACTCGCGCAGTTGCTCGCGCGACTCCAGGAGTTCCTGCTCGATGCTTTTACGCTCGGTAATGTCCTGGATCGTGCCGACCAGCTTTAACGGCTGCTTAGCTATGCCGACCCCGGCGCCGGGCATCGCCTCGGCCTGGAATTGGACGATGCGCACCACACCGTCTGCTGCCCTTACGCGGCAATCAAGGCCGCATGGCTGCCCCTCATCCAGCAACGCCCGTACAGCGCGGCGCACCAGCGCCCGGTCCTCGCGATGCACCGCCGCAAGAAAAGTGCGATAGCCCGGCCGCGAAAGCTTTGGCCCCAACCCGAGGATCCGATACATCTCGTCTGACCAATGGATCACGCCAGCCGTTGTGTCCCACTCCCAGTCACCGAGCCGCGCAAGCCGTTGCGCGTTCGCGAGGCTCGCTTCGCTCGCCCGCAATTTCCCCTCCGCCAACTTGCGCGCTGTCACGTCATTGAGGCCAACGTAGATGGCCGGCGCGTCGTCGAAGCTCGCCACCCGGGCGGTCAGCATTGCCCAGAACGTGCTGCCGTCCGGCCGCCTGAAATTGACTTCAGTATTGCGAAAGCCACCGAACATGCGAAGCTGGCGCACCAGCCTGTCTCGCGTCGCCGGGTCCACATAGAAGTCGATAACACGAATGACCGTGTCGGTCTGGGCCGCGAGGCCGAACAACTTCCGAAACGGCTCGTTCATGTAGAGCAGCGACCCGTGCGGCATCGACGTGATGCAAAACGGTAGCGGACTGGTCTCCACAATGTTGCGGAATCGCGCCTCGCTCGACAGCAACTTCGTTTCGGCCCGCCTGCGCTCCTCTATCTCCAGCCGCAGGCTTGCATTCGCCTGCGCGAGTTCCCCGGTGCGTTGCGCGACCCGCACCTCGAGTTCGTCGCGCGCACGCGCCAGCGCCGCTTCCGCTTGCTGGCGCACGCTCACTTCGTTCGACAATTGCCGGTTCTGTGCGACAAGCTGCTTGTGCATGGCGCGTAGCGCCAAATGCGTGCCGATCCGCGCCATCATTTCGTCGATCCGGACTGGCTTCGTCACGTAGTCCGCGCCGCCGGCGGCGAAACCCTCGACCAGATCCTCGATGCCGGTCAGCGACGTCATGAAGATCACCGAGATGTCCCGCGTGCGATCGTTCATCTTGAGCCGGCGGCAAGTTTCGAAACCGTCGATACCGGGCATCTTCACGTCGAGCAGGATCAGATCCGGCTGCGAAAACTGTGCGCGTTCGAGCGCCTCCTCGCCATCCAGCGCGACCAGAACGCGAAAGCCCTCGTCAGCGAGACTGTCGACCACGAGGCCGAGATTAGCCGGCATGTCATCGACAATCAGGATTGCCGGCGGCTCATTGACGCTGCCGCTGCCGTTCGGGTTGGCGCTTACCTCGCTCATGGCGCCGGCCTCGCTTCAAGATAGTGCTCTACAAGCAGGAGGATCGCCTTCGACTGATAACCCTTCGCCAGAGCACGCAGATGCGTTGTGAATGGTTCGTACTGCGGATCGATTAATGATACCCGGTCCGCCCACGCAATGATGTCTCGCATGTTGCCAATTCGCGCAAGATGATGCAGCTCATCCATTTGCGGCGCCGGTATGGCAACCGGCACATCAGGTAATGAAGACTGCGGGGAGTGCGCCCTTGCGGCATAGGTCCACTCAAGGTTCAGCAACGCGCGTATATGGGTCAGTAACCGGCCGAAGTCGACCGGCTTGGGGAGGAATGCATTCACACCCGCCGCAAGGCTCTTTTTCTCGTCGGCACCGGTTGGGCTGGCGGTCACCACAATGATCGGCACATCTGTCAGTCCTGGTGTCTGACGTAACCGGCGCGTGGCTTCGAGGCCGTCCATGCCGGGCATCACGATGTCTGTGACAATCAGCGCCGGCCGCTCGCTTTGCGCCTTGACCAGCCCCTCGTCGCCGCTCGCCGCCTCGACGATTTCGAAACCAAGCCGGCTCAGCAAATCCGTAATGACGGTGCGATTGACCGCTATGTCGTCGATGACCAGCACCTTCCTGCGCGGCCCCTCGTAGCCCGTCGCAACGCGTGCATCCGGTTCGCGGGACGTGCCTGAACCCCCCGTCGTGGCTGGGGCCAGTTCGAACCAGAAGGTGCTGCCCTGCCCGAGCACGCTCTCGACGTGGATCTCGCCGCCCATCGCCAGCAAGAACTCCCGGCTAATGGCGAGCCCGAGCCCGGTGCCCTCGGAACGACGCTCGGGATTGCCGACCTGTTCGAACGGTTCGAAGACGGTTCTCAGCTGGTCTGGGGGAATGCCGATACCGGTATCGCGTACCTCGAACCGTATCGCCTGGTAAGCAGTCTGCGTGACAAGCAGGCTGACCCTGCCGGAGTCGGTGAATTTGACGGCGTTCGCGAGCAGGTTAAGCAGCACCTGGCGCAACCGCCGCGCGTCCGCGCGCACGCCACCCGGCACGTCGGGCGCAATCGCACAGACATAGTCGAGCTGCTTCTCCTCCGCCTTCACGCCGATGATTTCGCGAATCGCATCGACGAGACTGAGCAAGGCTACATCGACAATCTCAAGCCGCAGTTTGCCCGCCTCTATCCTCGCGAAGTCGAGCGTGTCGTCGATCAGCGTCAGCAGGTGTTCGCCGCTGCGCTGGATGACGGCCACGCCGGCGCGTTGCCGTTCGCTCAGCCCGCTGTCGCGCTGCAGGATCTGCGCGTAACCCAGGATGCCGTTCAGCGGCGTGCGTAGTTCATGGCTCATGTTGGCGAGGAATTCGCCCTTGGCGCGGTTCGCCGCCTCAGCCGAACGGAGCGCCTCGCGTTGCTTGGCGGCGTTACGTTCGTCGAGGTAGGCGACGTGCAGGCGTACGCCCATCGCATGAAATGCGGCGACCACGCGATCAAGTTCATCGGGCCGGCGGGGCTGGCGGCGCTGCAGGCTGAACGGTTGCGGCGACTCGCGAAAGTCGTAGCGGTCGACCAGCCGCGCGATTGTCGCGAGGTGTCGCGTAACGAGCCGCCAGAAGATATAGATGATGAAAAGCGCAACGAGAAAGGTGTTGGCCGCCTGGCTTACCAGGATCACGAGCGCGGTTTGCGCCAGCTCGCGATACAGACCGGAGAGCGTTGCCTCCACGTACAGGGTGCCGAGCACGCGTTGCGTGCCGTGGACGCGGTAGGAGATGAGAAATTGGCGCGATATGACCGCGTCGTTCATGCGCTGGCCAGCGCGCACCACCAGCGGCGAGGCGACCGAGCCAGTCTCACGGACCTCGGCGGCACGAATGTCGGCAAGGCGCAGCATGCCATCCAGTTCGAGTTGAAGCTGCTGCCGGTCGAGCCGCCAGAGACCCTCGCTGAGGCTGTCGCGATAACTCTGGTCGATATCCGACAGCCGGTTTTCGATGAGCGCGATCCCGCGATGATAGTCGCCGTAGAGTTGCAGCGCGGTTAGTAGTAGCGTAACCACGCAACTGAACAGAAGGACGGTCGCGATAAGCCGCATGACCACGCTGTGGCGAAAGCGGCTCAGCGGAGTCCACAGCGCGCTGAACGTGTTGAGAACCATATCCCCTCGCGAGTTATTTTTTTCGTTCGCACTCAAGGGTGGGGCGCTGGCGCTGGGGGTTAGCGGTTGATGCCAGGTTGCCAGGTTTCAGGGTTAGCGGGCAGGGTCGATGCCAGGTTGCCAGGTTCTGGGGTTAGCAGTCGGATTCAGTGCCGGGTTGGTGCTTTCGGCCTTAGTGGTCTGCATGAGTCGGATTTTCTCTTTATCACTATTAGCCACTGTGCGTGGCGGCACGTCATTTCTTTGTCCAAAGCGACAAAGAAACGAAGCAAAGAAAACGCTTTCAAACCACGCTACCCTAAGTGTCCACAGCGTGCAGCTCCCATTCATAGGTGCCCCAAAAGCACGGTGCTCGCCAGAGCCACGGATGTGTGAAACCCTCCTTCTCCGAACACGGATACCCACACGCTTCGCCACCAGTGACTGAACCTGCCCAAGGAACACCCCGCGCTATCCGCGAACAACCATCCACCAAATAAGTAAGTATAACGAACCATGACGCCAACCCGCCTCCGAATGAGACCGCAGAAATGCATGAAGCCGTAATCAACGAATGTAACCGTGCCAACCACACTAACCAAGCAGCTAACCCGCTAAGAACCGTAGTAACAGATACGCGTGATGCCGCGCGGGTTCCTTGGCAATGGTGCTTGCCCGAGAGTGTTGGGGGCGAAGCGTGTTCGTGTCAGGATTCGCGAGAAGGAGGGGTTCACACATCCTTCGCTCTGGCGAGCACCGTGCTTTTGGGGTACCCATGTATCAGAACTGCACGCTGTGGACGCTTATGAGCCCTCGTTCTGAAAGCGTTTTCTTTGCTTCGTTTCTTTGTCGCTTTGGACAAAGAAATGACGTGCCGCCACGCACAGTGGCTAATAGTGATAAAGAGAATATCCGACTTACGCAGACCACTACCGCTGAAAGCAGCAACCCGGCATTGACTCCGACCACGAACCTAAGAACCTGGCACTGACTCCGACCGCTACCGCCGAACGCCCCAACCCTAACTCCAACCGCGCCAGCAAAAACCCCTCCCTCGATCCTAGCCGTTTGCGGCGATACTGACCGGGCCGAACGAGTTCCCCAAAATCTCGTCGATGCAATCGGCCAGATCGCACAGCACACCCGATTCGTCTACATCAAGCGTTTCCGCGTGGAATTTGCGCAGCTCCCACATGGTGTCCGCAAGACGCCTGATCGATATGGGACCGCTATTGATCAGAGGCCAGCAATGCATCAAGTACGCGAGCGGAATGACATTCCTGTTCTCGCACCATGAATCGAACAAGCGCAAGCAGATAGTGTGGATATGCTCCACCGCATTTTCGCGCTCGGACAGATACGGAATCATGGTGGATAGCCGCTAAGACCCAATTTGATGCTTCAGAGTCTAGGCGGCTGAAAGGCATTACACAGTCAGGAAACGCGGAAAATAGGCAGGGACGTATGCTGAATTCCCTGTCAGGAAATCCTTACACGGACATAAATGCGATGAGGGGACGAGGAATGACCAGGACGGCCGCCGACAAGGCAGCCCCCTGAGTGAGTGCGTAAGGAGCCCGCTTTCGTGGCCCCTCTCGCGGCACAAACTAAGTCCGGCTCGAGCCCTTAAGGCAAGCTACTAAGGCAAACCCTTAAGGCAAGCCCTCAAGCGCGCCCCGAGCTTTCTTCAACAATAGGCCCAGGCGCGTTTTCCAAGGCGCTATCGTGACGAAGCAGAAGAACCGCTGCCACGCCGACCAGCCCGGCCCCGGACAGACAGAGCAAGCCAGCAGCAAAACTACCGGTACTGTCCTTGATCCACCCCATCGCGTAGGGTCCGAAGAACCCAGCCAGATTACCCAGCGAGTTCACCGCGGCAATGCCGCCCGCTGCAGCCGCACCCGAAAGAAACGCGGCGGGCAGCGTCCAGATCACCGGCAGGCAACCGAATATGCCAAAGCCGGCAATGGACAGGGCAATCATTTTCAGCACAGGATCGTCAAGTGCCGTCGATGCCGCAATTCCACCGGCAGCCACCAGCAGCGGGATCGCCACATGCCACTTGCGCTCGAGCTTGCGGTCGGAGCGGCGTCCCCAAAGGATCATGCTGAACGCGCCGACAATGTACGGCAGCGACGTCACAAGGCCCGTCTGAACATTGCCAAGGCCAAATCCTTTGACAATCTGCGGCAGGAAGAAGCTCAGGCCGTAGTTGGTCGCGTTCGCACCGAAGTAGATGAGCGCGACGGCAAGAACCCGCGGATTGAACAAGGCTTCGCGCACGCTGAAGGAACGCACGGCCTCACGCTGCGCGCGTTCCTGAGCTTGCCGGGCCACGAGCCAGTCACGCTCCTCGGGTGCAAGCCAGGTTGCGTCCGCCGGTTTGTCGGTGAGATAAAACAGGACAACGAAAGACAAAAACAGGGCCGGCAACGCTTCAATCAGATAGACCCACTGCCAGCCCGCGAGGCTCGCAAGTTTATCGAGGTTGAGCAGCGCTCCGGAAATAGGGGCGCCTATGACGGTGGACAGCGGAATGGCCACCATGAAGGAGCCAACCACACGCGCCCGGTACGTCGCCGGAAACCACAGCGTCAGAAAGAAGATAATACCCGGGAAAAATCCCGCTTCAGCAATCCCGAGCAACACACGCAACGTGTAGAACACATGTGCCGCCGAGAGTCCCGTCAACCGCGAGATCTGGGGGATGAACGCCATGGCCCCGGCCAGGATGCCCCAGGTGAACATGATTCTGGCAATCCATCGGCGCGCACCGAACTTCTCCAGCAGCAAGTTCGACGGAACCTCGAAAAAGAAATAAGCGATGAAGAAAATCCCCGCGCCGAAGCCGAAGGCGCTTGAGGAAAACCCGAGGTCTTTATTCATCTGCAACGCGGCGAAACCCACGTTGACGCGGTCCAGGTACGCTATGAAATAACAGAGGATCAGGAACGGGACAAGTCGCTTCGTCACGCGTCCCAAAGTGCGGGATTCGAGTTCCACTAGCCTTCCTCCAAGTCAGAGTTAAACGTTTATTGTGTGTCGAATGTTCATATCTCTTTGCCGTTGAAAGCATAGTGCTCCTAAGACGAAGCGGGAAGTAGTATGTGCCCGTGGAACGCTGATTAGTGATGAGATAGTGCGAAGCCGGCTACCGGCATAATTCGATGAATCAGGGGCAACGTGCGTTGGATTCGGAAGAATTGTCTGCGGGTAATGACGTATGAACCCCTGTAAGAAGGTTCTCGCGGCTTCGTGCCCGTGACACGTCAGCGCCCCGCGCAATTGGGCATTAAGCGGCGACGCTTCAAGGCGTGTCCTGGATTTGTCGACCAGCGCAATCTGTCTGTCACGGCGCACTGTCCGTCTGCTGACCGCGCGCTTGAGGCCGTCCCTTGCGGCGTCCTCTCGCACACGCCATATGGATCGCAGTCCCGTAACACAGGAGCGCGTAGCGCTTCAACCCGGTTGGAGGTCCTCAGGGGAAGGCACATGCGAAGCAATTGGACAGCCGGCATTCGCGCGCTGGCCTGGGCCGTCTTGATAACGGGCGTGGCCAGCCTCGCGGGCAGCCTGTCAGTGACCGGCATTGCCCGCGCCCAAGCCAGCAATCCAGGGCTTGCCGCGCCGGCCGCACCCATGCACATTCGCATCCTTCGCGTGCGCGACGAAGTCGTTCGGGAAAGGCGCTGGGATTTTCTGATCGCAGCGCTGGACCACACAATACCCATGTACGGCCCCTACGTTATCGATGCATACTCCGAGCCCATGTCAACGCAGCGCGAGATCGAGGAGGTCATATCCGGTCGCCTGATCAATGTGATTGCGAGCGATCCCGGTCACCCGGACCTCAACGCGCAGACCATTCCGATTGCCATTCCTATCGACAAAGGGCTTCTTGGTTATCGCGTCGCACTGATCCGGCGCGATCAACAAACGCGCATCAATGAAGTCAACGACATCCAGGGCCTTCGTCTCCTGAACGTCGGGCAGGGTCAGGACTGGGGCGACGTGCCGGTGTACCGGTTCAACCGCATCCCCCTGGTCACGGCAAGCCACTACGATCAGCTGTTCCCGATGCTGGTTCACCGCCGTTTCGACCTGTTCCCGCGCGGCGCGCTTGAGATCACGCCTGAGCTCATTTCGTTTCGGACGCTGTACCCCGACATGGCGATAGATACCCATCTGCTGATCCGCTATCCCTATGCGCAATTCTTTTACGTCACCAAGTCTGATCCGCTGATCGCCCAGCGAATCAAGGACGGGCTCAAGGCAATGCGCAAGGATGGGAGTTTTGACGCGCTCTTCCAGAAAAATTTTGGGCAGGCCGTTGCCGGCCTGCATCTGGAACGGCGTGTCGTGATCGAGTTGAACAATCCGTTTCTTCCGCCGTGGGTGCCGGTCGAGCGCAAGGAACTCTGGCTCGATCCGGTCACGGCCGGCAACCCCGGTTGAGGCGAAGAAGCTATGAAGCAAACCGGCGTAAACCCGATCAGAAACACCCGATCAGAACCGATACCCGATAGAAACAAACGAGATGATCGGATTGAGTTTGATCTTGGTACTGCTGGTCACGGTGCCCAGTTGCGACTGGGTTGTCAGCGTGGCACGCGTTGAAAGCCACATATAAGAAAGCGACGCATCGACCGACCAATGCTTGTTGATGTTATAGGAAAGCCCCGCGTTGATAACCGGCGCAAACGAACTGCTCAGCTTGACTGTAGTCGGCCCTTCAAGTGCCGTCCCATAGCTTGGGGAATACAGGAAACTGCCGCTCGACATGGCCGAACTCAACTTCACACCGCTATACCAGACATACGAACCACCGGCGCCAAGATAAGGCCGAAGCTTGCTCTGCGCGTCGTTGAAGTAATACTTCAGCAGCAGGGTCGGACTCCATTCATAAGCCGTCCCGATCTGCCCGAGTGACGAAAGCGATCCGCTTCCGGACAGATCGAACTTGGGCGGTACGCCGAGCACGGCGGTGGCGGCGATGTGATCGGTAATGAAATACGTCGCTGTCAGGCCGAACGTGTCCGCGTTGTCGACCGATGCTCCCGTACCGGTTTCGGTCGTGCTCGTGCCGAGGGCATTGACCGTCAGCGGCTTGCTCGAATCCTGCGGCGCCAGATGAAACCAGCCGAGGTTCGCCACGATGTCGCCTGCGCTCTGTGCATGAGCAGCCGTACTGATCAACAACGCGGCCATCACGTTCACCACGTTCGTCAGGCCCAATGCTCGTTTCTGCATGCTCATGTCTCCTCCGTTTTATCCGATCCTGTCAGTGGATCTGGAGAAGATTCTATGCGAACGATCGTACGAATAATTCCCTCTACGCTGGAGAAATACTTCTGGAATCTGGTAAGAATTCGAAACGCGTTTTTGCTGTGCACTCGCTTACCTGACCCATCGCGACAACCACGTTTCTGGCGTCGCACGGCCGAAGTGGTGCGAGTAGCGGAGGACGGTTGGAGTCCAGAGAGCGCATCTCATCGAACGATGATTTACGCGGGCGGTAAAACAGCCCGAGTGCCTGGATCGACCGTTTTAGATTGCTTCGGGCGGCTACATGTGGCTATCTGATGCACGAGAACGTTTGCCAGGCATGACCCGATTAGCGGTTCGAATGGGCTTATGTGTTCGCAACCGGTAACAACCTCCCTGGCCCTTACAAAGCAGGCGTTTATCTTCGCAAGAGTTTTTCGAACTAGCCCTCTCTTGCGCCTACAATACCCCCCGATTCATCCCGTCCGCGTCACCGTATTCAAACCCGCCACGCGCTTTAACTGGTCCACAGGCAGCATGGTCACTGAAACCTCATCCTCCGATTCCCTCGCCGTCGCCCAGCGCGTACGCGACCTGATGAATCGCCACGGCATTGGCAAGCGCCAGCAGACAGCCGAGCTTTGCCGCATCCTCGACCTCAGTTTCTCGCAAGGACATCGAAAGCTACGCGGCAACAGCCCGTGGACGCTCGCACAGATCCGCCGCGTGGCCGACGCATTCGGCGAACCTGCCTTGCAGCTCTTCGATGCGAAGAACGCCGACGTAGACGACACCGAAGGCACCGCCCAGGATGCCGTCCTTATGCTTGGCGCTGTCGAAATTCCGTGTGTTGCGTGGGTTGGCGAAGCACTCGAACCGGGCAGCCGCCCGGATTTCATTGCGCAAAACATGAACGGCCGCTGGCTCGTGACAACGCACGAAGGCGTGTTGCTGCACGCCGCTCACGATGTCCACAAGATCGAGATTCAGCCGCGCCGCACGGATATGGACAAGCCGCTGATCGCGGTCGTGGACGACGATCAGACCTCCGCCGACAACCTGCACGATTATCTCGAGCGCAGCGGTTTCACAGCAGTCGCTGTGTATGGTCTGGAAGGATTTTCGCAAGCGCTGCAGACGCAAGTGTTCGACGCGGTGGTGATCGACTGGCTGTTCGGAGCGCATACGTCTGCCGATGCTATCCGTGCCGTGCGCAACTCCGACAACCCGGATGCGCCTATCTTCGTGTTGACGGGCGAACTGACGACCGGCAAGGCAAGCGAGTCGGAAATCAGCGACATCATTCAGCGCTACAACGTCACATGTTTCGAGAAACCGGCGCGCATGGCGATCCTTGTGGCCGACCTGTCGAAGCGCTTGCAGCGGACCTGATCGTCGACGCCACGCAACGCCACGCGAACCACTCAATGTATCCGGCGTGTCGCCGATAACGCCCGCGCCAGCGCGCTTTTCAGCACTTCGTACCGCACCGGTTTGAGCAGGTAATCAAAGAACAGGATGGCGGCGCTAGGGTCGACCAGATCCGGTGCGTAGGCGCTCACCGCGATCACCGGCAAGCTCGCGCCCGCTGCCCGCCTTGCCCGGTATTCGCTCACGAACGAGTACCCGTCCTTGCCAGGCATGTGGAGGTCGGCGAGGATCACATCGGCCTGATTGCTCTCGAGCCAAGCGAGCGCGCTATCCACGTCGGACATTGCAACGCTCGCATAACCCAGGTGCGCCAGCATTTCAGTCAGCGACTCGCGAATGGAATCGTGATCGTCTATGACCAGCACGCGTGCTTTCTTCAATGGCGGCAAGTCTGCGGGCGCACGCTCGCGCTCGGGCATTCGCGCCACTGGCGCGGCGGGCAAACTCACACGAAACGCGGCGCCCTGACCGACGTCACTCGACACGTTGACCACGCCGCCCAACAATTCGACCAGTCCGCGCACGACCGCGAGGCCCATGCCGGCACCGTCGAAGCGCCGCGTGCTCGATGAATCGAGTTGCGTGAACTCCTTGAAGATCAGCGGCAACTGTTCGCGCGCAATCCCGGGGCCTGTATCAATGACAGAGATATCAAGCCGTTCGAGCGAGCGTTCGAAACGCACATCGATTGAACCGGAGTCGGTGTACTTGATCGCGTTCGTCACCAGGTTGGTCACGATCTGACGCAGCCGGTGCTGATCCGATTCCACCAGACCCGCCTCGCCCGTGAACTGCCCTCGCAACGCCAGGCCCTTCGCCACGGCCGCCGGGGTATTCGCGTCCACAATGGAGTCGAGCAGTTCCATTGGATCGAATACTGTCAGCCGCAACTCAAGCTTGCCGGCGCCGAGCCTCGCGAAGTCGGTAAGGTCGCGCATCTGCGCTTCAAGATGGCGTGCGCCAGTCTCGAGCCGCTGAATGATCTTGCGATCGCTTTCACTATGCAGGTTCAGTTCGAGCAGTTCCACCGACGACACAATGGCATGCAACGGCGTGCGCAGTTCATGGCTGATCATGCCGAGAAACGCGTCCTTCGCCTGCGATGCTTCGCGCGCAGCGCGGGTTGCCTGATGCTGCGCTTCGAGCGCCGCGCGTTGCTGGTGAATCAGCTTCGAACGCCGGTAGCCGTTGAGTAGCAGCATGGCAGTGGCGACCATGGAGAGCAGCGCGAGCAGCATGCCGGCTGCGAACAGGTAACGCCGCTTCGAAACAAAATCATGCGCAATGTAGTCACGCTCCGCCACGTCGACCACGCGGCGTCCGTTCGCCAGCTCGTTGACTGCATCCTGGTTCTGCCGCAATACACCAATGATCTTCAGCGTGTGCCCGGGCTCCTTTCCCAACGAATCAATATCCGGTTCGATAGACACGAGCGCCGCGTCCAGTTGCCGCAGGATTTCCTGTTGGCGGTTTCGCAGGCTGCCGCTATCGGAGAGCATTGCGGTAGAAGCGGTGACAATGGCGAGCTTCGATTCAAGCACCTCGAAGCGGAGCTGGATCTCGTCGGTATCAGCGTCGATCCCGCTGCGATACAACAGAATCTGGTTCGCAAAGCGGCCGTACGCAATCTGGAATTGCGCACCGTCCCAGTAGAAACCGTCGTACGGCAGGGTGAGTTGCTGCGTGGTCTGGTTCGCCAGCAAAACGGAATACAGCACGTAGCCCACGCCGCCAAGCGGCGGCGCAATGGCTGCCGCTACCAGCATCGCGACCTTTAAACGGCGAAGCCGCGCACGCATCATTTCACGACCATCCCTTTGATCTGCCACACGAACTTCGCCTCCGCGCCCGAACCGGTCAACTCGGACGGGTAAGCGTCGCGCGGGTAGATCAGGAACAACGGACCAAAGTTGCTGACCGTGAGGCGCACGCCGTTCATGCTGTACGCGAGAATCGCGCCGTAATGTTCGGCCTCCCTGGCGCTCACCGTGTATGAATAGTCGTCGATCGTACGCAGTTCGATGCCGTCGGCGCGCGCATCCACGAGCTTGAGCACATCACTCAGCAGCGGCCCTGAGAAGGTGGATTTTGGCGTCCAGGTGGTCGATGTTGTAATCGTATGGACCGGCAGCTTCAGCAGGTCGGCTTCGCTGAAGTGATAGATGCTATGGTCCACGTCGTTGGTCCGCCCGATCATCCCCCGCACGTCCAGCGCCAATGGAGCCGCGCACGCTGCAAGGGGTAACAAAGCGAGCAGCGAAGCCGCCAGCATTCTCAAGACGGGTTGCTTTGTCATGGCGGTGGTCAATGCTGTTCGTTGAAGGCGAGTGCAGCGCGTTCCGAAGCCACCACGATCAACTTCATGGTGGCACGCGTCGCGCCGACAAAGAACTTGCGCGCGACCTGTTCGTCGAAGGTATCGAAATCGACTTCGGTCAGGATCACGCAGGGCGCTGACTGCCCCTTGAACCGATAGATTGATTCGAGCAGCACGTCACCTTCCCGATACTCCGGATTCCCGAACAAATCATAACTTCCGGTGAAGCTGCGCAAGCGATGCGGCCCGAGCTGGTCGACCGACGTCAGCACCGAGCCTTCGCGTCCGCGAAAGGACAACACCGCGATGTCCTGCTTGCGGTAGCCGAGCGCCAGCGCCTGGGTGATCGCTCGCTTGGTCGCCTCGATCACTTCGTCGGGGTGGCCGTTTTCATAGGTGGAGAGACTGACTTCAGAACCGTCGAACGGACTGCCCGCATCGAGCCGCACGTCGGGTCCGACGATCCGCCGGATGTACGCCAGCAAGTCGCGCGGACTGCGATAGTTCGTGGTCTCGCGCAACGTGGTCCAGCCGGGCAGCGGCACGGGGTCACGGAAATACAAGTTCTGCATTGGATCTTCGAGCCACCACCACGCGCCGTCCGGCTTCAGCAAACGGGCCAGTGCGTCCACCCAGGGCGCCTGGAAATCCTGGCCTTCGTCCACAATCAACACGTCGAACTTCCAGTGCTCCGCAATCTCGACGTTGGCGAAACGTTCCTCCAGCGTAGCGAATACATTCGGCTGGCTGAAATCCGGCGGGATACCGGCATCGCGCGTCACGCTTGCGCTGAGCTGGTGATAGTTGGCAATGCGCGCTTCGGGCGGCGCGACCAGTCGAATGTGGTCGGCGAGTGGTCGGTTGAAGCACACGTACAGCACGCTGCGGCCCTTCGCCACCGCATCGCGCATCACCTGTACCGCCAGTTGCGTCTTGCCCGAGCCCGCCGTACCGATCACGCGCAGCCTGAACGGCTGGAATTCGAGCCGCCGCGCCCACGTGGCGAGGCCTCCCGAGAGCCGGGTGACAAGCATGTCGGCCTGACCGACCAGCGCGTTGGTATCGGGTGTGAGAGCGAGTTCGTCGGAGAGAAAGTGATGGATCCGCGCTGAAGCCTCGAAGCGTGGCTCATTGGGCGGCAAGATATCCAGCACGACGGACGGCAGTTTTGTCCGGCGGCTGGCATCGACAATGCGCGCTTCGGGCACGCCTGCAATGGACGCGTCCTTTACCGTGTAGTCGGGGCAATACAGCAGCTCCTCAATCCGGTAGGTGCCCGCGCCGAATGCGGCCGTGAAGCGGCGGTGCAGGTTCTCGAGCGTCCGTGCAAGCTGGATGGCGACGTTGCGCTCTTTCTGCATGTAGACCTTCATCAGGCCCGCGGGCGTCTCACGCAGAAACCCCGCTTTCTGTTCGATGACCAGAACCCGGCCCGACGGCGCGACCACCACGAAGTCCGCTTCGCCGAACACCGAAAAACCTTCGTTAATGCGGGTCCAGTGAACGCCGTGATACACGGTGTAGTCGTCGGGGAGCTTTGCGAGCTGCGCCAGCGTGTCGAGTTCACGCACGGCAGCGCCGGTCGCTTCCATATTCTTCCAGTCGTCGGGGACGATTCGAGCCATGCTTCGCCTTCGCGCCTAAGTGCGTATAAGTGCCGGAAAGTGCCTGAAATCAAGCGGCATCCAGGGAACCAGCGGCCATTGTACGCAAGCCGCACGGTCATTTTGGAGTTGTCCCCGGGTCAGTTCAGGAGTCAGCCCGGGTCAGTCCGCAAAATCGTATTTTCCGCCACGCTGCAACGCTCGCTGATAGGCCGGCCGCTCGTGAATCCGCTTCACGAAAGCCGCTACGTGGGGAAGCGTCTTCGCGCCCGCACGCTGGCTTCCGGCTTCGAGCGGGAAGCTCATTTGGACGTCGGCGGCGCTAAAGGAGTCGCCGGTGAACCATTCGGACTTCGACAGCTCGCTCTCTATGAAGCCGAAGTGCAGTTTCAATTGCGGGTCGATGAAACTGTCCTGCATGGTCTGAGCGATGCGACGCGCAATAGGCTTGACGAAAAACGGCATGGGCGCGCTGGCAATGCGCAGCGCCACCAGCTTGAGCAACAGCGGCGGCATGGCAGAGCCTTCGGCGTAGTGCATCCAGTAGTTGTAGCGAAGGCGTTCAGGCGTAGTCCCGTGCGGGGGTGCGAAGCGCCCCTGCCCATAACGCTCGTTCAAATACTCGATGATCGCGCCCGACTCGGCGATCGTCTGGCCGTCATCCGTGATGACCGGCGACTTCCCCAGCGGATGCACGGCACGCAACTCTGGCGGCGCGAGCATGGTGTTGGGGTCGCGTTGATAACGCTTGATTTCATAATCGACGCCCAGTTCTTCCAGCATCCAGAGCACGCGTTGTGAACGGGAGTTGTTGAGGTGGTGAACAGTAAGCATGGAAGATTGCCGTGGGGGTTTAAATTCGGGGTTTAAATCCGGGGTTGAAGTCTGGGCACAAACGCGCCAAGAATACAACATGGCTGCGTACGGGCGTTCGTGTTCACACCGAGGTTACCCTCGGTTCAGTGTCGAATTCATGGGGCGAGGCCCGCTTTGTGCGACGGGCATGATCGAACACGGGTTGCCGTTCCCCGCGGGTTCGCTGCTTTTCCATTTTTCCAGATCAAGACAACGCAAAAGGACAATTCAATGACCCTGGTTATTTATCTGTTGGGCTGGCTGATACTGATCGGCGGCGTGTCATGGGCGATGGTCGCCATGCATGTGTCGCAACACATCATCCTGATTGTCGACGTGATCTTGCTGGGCGTTGCGGTGATCACCGGCGCCACCCGCGCGCGCAATCGCGACCGGTCATAAGACCGTCATCCACTGCCGTCAGCACGCAGGACTCGCTTGTCCTGCGTGTTTTGGTGACGGGCCGCTCATGGAACGCTAGGACAGCGCGCGTGAGCTAAGCGACTGCTGGATCAACTTCACGAGCGCATCGGGATGCGCGGGTTTTGTCATGAAGTGCTGGAACCCTTCGCCGATGCTTCGCAAGCGGTATTCGTCTCCGTCGTGGCCTGTGAGGGCGATCGCTATCGATGGCGTCAGGTTGCCTCGAATCTCATGGTCTCGCAGGCGCTGGATCAGGTAAAAACCATCCATCATCGGCAGATCGATATCGCAGATAACCGCGTCGGGCAACTCCCGGATGACCGTCTCGGCGCCCTCTTCGGCGTCCGCCACGGCAACGACTTCCGCGCCTTCCTCCTCCAGCAGCATTCGCAGTGATTCGCGGCTCTCCAGGTCATCTTCGATCAGCACAATCCTGGCATGTCCCAGTCTCGCTACTTCATTCATCATTATCTTGTCTAACAGCCCAAACTGGATTCCGGTGCCAATGTCGCGGCTTTCGCGTCTCACCCACTGCGGACCTTGCGGCACGACGGCATGAGATCCATGCGGCACCGTGTGATCTGCCGCGTGCGCCGGTGTCGAACGTCGCGCGGATTAAAATTTCAACGGGGCGCAGTATGCCTCATTGCATGTCGAGCAAGCATGCAGCAAAAAACAGACCGAGCGCAGAAACTGCATGAGAAACCACGGCGAAAGCCCCGCTGCGCAAGGCTTTGCGCAAACCCTAATGTGCTTGTTGGAGCTCTGCGTGAAAGCGCGCGTCGGCCGCGGTTGGCCTGCGGTTGACCCGTGCTTGACAATCAGGCAGGTAATTTCTTACCTGGTGTTTTACCCAGCGTGCCATTTTGAAAGTTCAGACTTATCAGCGCGAATATCACAGTGAAAGCTTTGCTGCGGCATGGGTGGAAGCAGGGATTGCGGGATGCGTTACGACATGATGCGAGCGCAACAGCGCGCGATATTCGGTCGGCGTCAGGCCCACGGTCGCCTTGAACTGTCGCGTGAATGCGCTGTGGTCGGTGTAGCCGCATAACGCGGCTACGTCGGTTACCTTGTCGTGTGTGACAAGCAGTGCCGTCGCTGCATCGAGCCGCGTCTTGAGCAACACCTGACGCGGTGTCAGATGAAAGACCTTGTGGAAATAACGCTCGAGCTGGGCAATCGACATGTTCGCCATCGCCGCCAGATGCGGCATGTTCAGCGGCTGCACGAAGTTGCTCTGGATATGCTGGACGACGGCCGCGAGCCGGCTGTAAGCCGGATGCGTGCCTTCGTCCGCCTGCAGGTCGCGCGAGATGCCGGCCAGGCCAACGACCGTGCCGTGCGCATCGTGGAGCGGCTGCTTGGACGTCATGCACCAGCCCGGTTGGCGCGCCGGGTAGAGATGCAGTTCGAGCTGGTCGATCATCGGGTTGCCCTGCGCGATGATCGACTGGTCCTGCGCCGTATAAATGCGGCCGAAGCGTTGCGGAAAGACTTCTTCCGCCGTCTTGCCGAGCAGCCCCAGCTTGTCCTTCAGGCCGCAGCGCGAAGCCAGCGCACGGTTCACGAGGGCGTAACGCGCCTGCGCGTCCTTCACGAAGAAAACAATATCCGGCATTGCGTCGAAGACCGGTTCCAGCAGCCTGAAATGCTGCAGCATGGCCTCGAGCGTCGCAGCGCCCGCAGGGGCCTGCAGGGTGGAGTGCAAGCCGGGTGGCGCGGTGCCGTGCTCGGGTTCAGCATGCGCCGGACGGTCCGTCGTAATGGTCATTCGCGTCTCGCTGGCGTCGTCGGGGTCAGCCGGGGCCGCCCATGCCATGCATGCCGCGTAAATTGAGCGCGCCCCGCGCTGCGCCCGATTATAGAGGCGAGAAGCGTCCGTCAAAATTGGTGTTGACGACAGGGAGGCTTGGGGCAACCAGAGGACGCCAGAGGTCAAACACACGGCAGGCGCGTTGCCCTGACCGGGACTAACAACATCTCGCTCAGGCCGCCGGGATACCCCAGGCGAACGGATCTGTGCTGTCGAAGCAGAGTCGGCCTTCGGCCATGATGTGCGCGTGTCCGGTGATGGTCGGGATCACCGCTTGGCCCGCTAGTTCGTCCGAGCGCCGGTAGCTTGCCTCGAACACGCTGCCAATGATGCTTTCCTGCCGCCACACCTCGCCTTCGGCCAGTTTATTGTCGGCGGCGAGACAAGCGATTTTCGCGCTTGTGCCTGTACCGCACGGCGAACGGTCGTAGGCGCTGCCGGGACACATTACGAAATTCCGGCTATCGATACCCGCACGCGGCGAGTCCGCGAACAATTCAATGTGATCGATCATTGCGGCGTTCGCGCCGGTAATTCCCTGCGCCTGCAATGCCTCACGAATGGCGTTGGTGAACGCCGTCAGTCGCGTCAAATTCGATGCAACGAGATCCTGGCCGTGATCGGCTACGAGAAAAAACCAGTTGCCGCCCCAGGCAATATCGCCCGTCAGTGGCCCGAAGCCGTCCACATCCACGCTGACCGCTTGCCGGTATCGATACGCCGGGACGTTGCGCACGCTCACTCGGCCATCCTGATGCAATGTGGCCTCGACAAAACCCGCAGGCGTCTGGATCCGGTGTGAACCCGGCTGGATCTTCCCCAGGTAAGCCAAGGACACGATCAGGCCGATCGTGCCGTGGCCGCACATGCCGAGATACCCGACGTTATTGAAGAAGATGATGGCCGCCGCGCACGCGGGGTCATCCGGTTCGCACAACAGCGCCCCCACGATCACGTCCGAGCCGCGTGGTTCAGTGACGACACCCGAGCGCCAGTCGTCGTGTTTGGTGCGAAGGTTTTCCAGTCGCTCAGCCAGTGTGCCGCCGCCCAGATCCGGCCCGCCCGACGTGACGAGACGGGTGGGTTCGCCGCCCGTATGGGAATCGATGAAGTGTAGGATTTTCATGCTGACATCGTAGAAATTCGGACGCGAACCGTCTTGGTGGTGCTCAGCGGATTTGATGCCGATTTCGGCATACATATCGTTCTTTTGGTGAACCTCGAAGCTCTTGGATAATGCGCGCACTGCGGCTTGGTTTGGCTGCGGGCAAGGCCGTCACTCGCGAAGGTCAGGAGATAGCGGTTATGCCGAAATCGGCATCGCAGTTGCGTGCAACGTGCAAGACGGGCCATTCTGCAATGCTTAGACTGCACTCAACCGATTACTTTTAGGAGAACCGCCATGGCGCATATCTGGGAAGGCGTAATGCCCGCCGTCACGACCAAGTTCAATGCAGATTTCAGCATAGACCGCGCTTGGACGAAGAAGAATATTGAGGCGCAGATCGCGGCCGGGGTCGACGGCATCATCGTCTGCGGATCGCTTGGCGAGGCGTCGACGCTCTCGCTCGACGAGAAGCTGGACGTGCTGGATATCGGCGTCGATGCAGCACAGGGACGCGTACCCGTGCTGCTGACGATTGCGGAAAACAGCACGCTCGACGGTTGCCGCCAAGCCGAACTCGGCGTCAAGCACGGCGCTGCCGGTTATATGGTGCTGCCGGGTTTGCGTTATTTGTCGGACCGGCGCGAAACGCTCAACCACTTCCGCGTGGTCGCCAGTGCGAGTCCCTTGCCGATCATGGTCTACAACAACCCGCTCGCGTACGGCGTTGATGTGACGCCGGACATGTTCGCCGAACTCGCCGATGAAAAGAAGCTCGTCGCGATCAAGGAATCGGCCGGCGATGTACGCCGCTTCACGGATCTCATCAATGCGGTCGGTGACCGCTACGCACTCTTTTGTGGCGTCGATAACCTCGCGATGGAAGCCTGCCTGATGGGTGCCCATGGCTGGGTTGCGGGGTTGGTTTGCGCGTTCCCTGAAGAGACGGTGGCAATCTTCAAGCTGCTCAAGGCAGGACGCCTGGAAGAAGCCCGCACGATCTACCGCTGGTTTGCGCCGCTGCTGGCGCTCGACGTTTCGGCGAAGCTGGTGCAGAACATCAAGCTGGCCGAGGCAATGGTCGGCCTGGGCACGGAACCGGTCCGGCCGCCGCGCTTGCCGCTGGCAGGCGACGAACGTCTAGCGGTGGAAGCGTTGATCAAGCGTTCGATTGAAACCCGGCCGGTTTTGCCGACGTTTTAAATCGAGTTTTTCCGCGGCGGCTTCGGCTTGTTCTCGTTGAAACAAGTCCGCAGCCGCCGCCGTTTCATTCCTGACCGATACTTTTGACCGATACTCAACGATACCGCCCCTCCTGATCCGCCAGCCGGAAAAACGAGCCTGTCCTGGCTCCGTTCACCTCGCCCAGCGCACCGCCGCCTGAACCTGAAAGCGGCCCGTCTGCGAACGCTTTAAAGCCGCAAAACCGGCCAAGCGCCATCCAACCCTCAAGACAAAAAATAGGCATTCGTTATATCCTATGGAATATCACGGTACTATTCTTTAGCTCGCGATCATTCATCTTGCCGGCGCAAAGAAACCGATCCAATCATGCATCTCGAGGATTTACCCATGTCCGGGCAAAAGGCATCAGCACCCCGTGCTCCCGCTTGCGTCCCGCTGCGCCGCGACCTGTCGGTCGCAATCACGCCGCTCAACTCGGCGCGCAATCCTGAGCGCACGGAAGCGATCAGGGAAGTGGTCGATGCATTCCGGAACCTGCGCGCAAGCGTCGCCCGTTTTGTCCTCATGCTCGAGGACATACGAGGTAATGCCCGATCTCTTGAATCCACGACCGGCCAGCCGCTCGGCGACCTTTTGTCGTCCCTTGAAGATCATGCCCGCGCGCTCGATTTCGGTCGCCTCGACGACCTGACGTTTGCCATCGAAACCGCCCGGACGGCTGAGCAGCAGCGGGACCAAGTATTCCTGGCCGCGCCCGGCAGCGGCACGGCCGGTCTTCAGCAGGTTGCGCGAAGTCTCGAACGCCTGGACGCCACCTTCGTCGGCTTATGCGTCGAGCATGTGCTTGAGCGGCACTACCGAGACCGCGCGAGCAGGGGCGTATCTGTCTGAACGTCCGCGTGCTGTACGTCAGGATCACCCTGCGTTGATTTCGTCGAAGCAATCGTCCGGATTCGCACCGTTATATTCAATGGTATATTTCGATATCCGTTCATCGAGCAGGCTAAAGGCCGTGGTCTGTTCAGCCGTTTGACATCCAGATCGATTCGAGGTGAATGTGCAATCCGTTCCCCCCTTCCGCCTTGCCCGCACGCCGTCCACTGAATCGACCAGCGCTTCAGGTGCCTATGCCGGCACCCACACCGGCACTCATACCGGCACGGTGGATGCCTGCTGCGCACCTACCGAGGCAGAGCTTCGCAGTCCGCACCGCCGGGGGCGGTTGTCAGATCTGGATTCGCATTTGCATTGCTCGGTTATCGGCACATGCCTGAGCACGAACGAGCTTAGAAAACTCGTACCGAAGTTTACGGATCTCGACCGGCAACACGCGACAGATCTGGAGATTCATCACGCCGCGGTGGAACTCGCCATAGAGGGCGGCGCAGGCGCCAAGGCGCTGCAGAAGGCGCTCGATGCACGTTACTCGGGCGCCGTGCGCCGCTTCGAAGCGGCAAAAAATCCTGAAGCCCTGCTGGCGCTCTGGAAAGACGCGCTCAAAAGCGGCGATATCCCGCCGGCTTACTGGGCGTTGATGACGCATCCGGAAGCCATCATGAGCGTGCGCCAGGCTGCGTTCGGCGACCTGCATATGTTGTCCCATCTGGTAGCCGCTGCCAACCGGGCTGACATCCGCCGCCTGGTTGCGCTCGAAGAAGAAAATGCGGCGCTCAAGGACAAGATCGAGCGACACCAGGACAAGCTGCACGCATTGACTACGGAGCGCGACGCGTCACTTCGCCAACTGAGCGCGCAAGTGGCCGAGTTGTCGGCCAAGGCCGAACGCAGGCCAGATATATCCGAGGCAGGTCTGGAGGCCGAAGTCCAGGCGCTGCGCGAGGCACTGGTTGCCCGCGACGAACGTCTTGCGATTCACACGAGCCGCCGGGAAACCGCCGAGCAACGCGCGCTCGACGAGCAGCGCCATGCGCTGACCTTGAGCCAGCGGCTGGACGATACCATTGCGATACTCAACGTGGTCCAGGCCGAATGCAACGCACTGGAACAGGCGCTTGTGGCTCAGGGCAGCGAAGCCGGTTCAAAGGCAGATGAGCTCATCAACCTGAGCGGCAAGCGCGTGGTTTATGTGGGCGGCCGACCCGGTTCGAACGCCGCGCTTAGGCAACTGGTTGAGTCGGCAGGAGGCGATTTTGTCGTCCACGATGGCGGCATAGAAGACCGCAAGGGCATGTTCGCCGCCGCGCTCCCGCGCGCGGACATTGTCGTGTTTCCGGTCGACTGTATAGACCACGACTCCATGAATTTGCTCAAGCGTGTATGCGACCGCCATCAGGTTGACTATCACCCGCTAAGAACCGCGAGCGTGGCAAGTTTTGTAGAGTTGATGACGCGGCTGGGCCGGGCGTCGCCACAATCCGGTCAATCCGGCAATACGCCGCCGGCGTCACGGTTTTGCCTGCGGCACGGCTAAGCCCCGGAGCGCGGGGCTTTCAATGCGATCAGCATCAATGCGATCAGCGCTTCATGAGCCTGGTCAGCGCGGAAATCTGCGGCGCGCAGGTCTTGGCCGCTTCCGCTTCAATCTCGCGATAAAGCCGCACGATCTTTTCACCCACAGGTGTCAGCACGCAACCGCCGCCTGCTGAGCCGCCCGTTTCCGACGATGTTGCGGGCGCCTTGAGCGTACGGTTGAGTTCGTCGATGAGCAACCACGCCCGCCGGTACGACATGCCCAGGCTGCGCGCGGCAGCCGAGATTGAACCATGCTCATGCACGGCCTCGAGCAAATCAATTTTCCCGGGGCCGATTGCCACGGCGTCCGCCTGCCGAATGCGCATGCGAAAACGCACTTCGGGCTGACGGGATAAGGAAGGAGTCGCTGGATCTTTCGCGGATTTAGCCATGCGCGAAAGCATACACGAGGCCGACAGGCCCATGCATCGGCGGCATTACCAGTGCATCAGAAAGCCGCAGCGTCGAAGCGGGTGGCTCACGCAGGGCGTTCAAGCGGGGCGTTCAAGATTCACCACCGAAACAAAAACCGAAATCTTCGCAGCCTGGACACCCTGGCGCCGGCTGCGGCACCCGTCCGAGCGACAGCGCAAGTTCCCGCGCGAGGAATTTTTTCCAGCGCATTCCATCGACGTTACGCGCCACCAGCACTGGGAAATACCGGCTGAGCATGTCAGTGACTTCGTCGCGCCCGCTTAGCCCCAGATCGCGCCATAGATGATCCGGCCGCAAGCACGCGTGGGCGATGATCGATGCGAGGCAGTCCGCGTCGGCCATGTCGGCGGCGTCACTCGCCCGGACATGACTCAGCAGGAAGACCACAAGCGCACTGACGAACGCGGCCTGTTCTTCCGAGCGGATAACCAGGCTCGCCCTGGGTGGCTGCATTGCGCCAAAGTGCCGGTCAACCAGCAAGGCGAATTGTTCCGGCGACAACCCAAGTAAAGAAGGGTCATCGTGCGCGGCAAGCAAGGTGGCGAACAACGCGGTGCCAGGGGCATCGGGAGTAGACGATGCAGCTAGCAACTGGGTGCGCGTCGCGAGCGGATGTGTCATTGCCAGGTACCGAGGATATAGCTCGCGGGTGTAGCCGATCGCGGCGTGTCACGAGACGGATTGCTCCAAAACCAATATGCCACGCGCAGCCCGGAGTCAACCCTGTGTCTCGTCAACCATACAAATAACCACTATCAAGTTTACTAAATACCAACACATCGTTATATTCCTGCCGATATTTCGCAAGGCTCATCGTAAGGCTCAGTTCATCTCGAGCAACGCGTGGGCATGGCGTGCATCACTAACGGCGACAACTCAAACTAAAACAGGAATGGCGATGAAAAAGAAGATCGTGGCGGCTGCTGCATTGAGCAGTTTCGGGGTAATTGCACATGCACAAAGCAGCGTGACGCTATACGGATTGATCGACGCCGGCGTGAGTTACGTCAGTAACGCCGCCACCTCGACGGGACATGACAACCTGTTCAAATACGGCGACGGCGTAGCCCAGGGCAGCCGCTGGGGCCTGCGCGGCGTGGAAGACCTGGGTAGCGGCCTGCAAGCCATCTTTACCCTCGAGAGCGGCTTCAGTTCGGGCGACGGTACGCTCGGGCAAGGCGGCGCGTTGTTCGGCCGCCAGGCGTATGTGGGTATCGCGAAGAAAGGCCTGGGCTCGGTCACGCTCGGCCGCCAGTACTCGTTCTCGACCGACTACCTCGGCGGCAACTATACGATGGGCGGCCAGACGCCCGCTGGCAACTACGCGTACCACATCAACGACCTGGATCAACTGACGTCCAGCCGGATCAACAACGCGGTCAAGTTCAGCAGCGCCAACTTCGCCGGACTGACCTTCGGCGCAATGTACGGCTTCTCGAACCAGGCCGGTTCGTTTGCCGGTTCGCCCACCACCACAGCGGGCACCACGACCACGCAAGGGTCGTCGAGCGCGGTCAGCGCCGGCGTGAATTATGCGCAAGGGCCGTTCAGCATCGGCACTGCCTACACCAATATTCGCTTCCCCAATGGCGCGACGCCCGCGTTCAGCGTGAGCATCGCGAACGTGAATACCGGTGGACTGCGCGACCTCGAAACCTATGGCGTGGGCGCGCGTTATGCCATTGGTGCGGGCACGATCTGGGGCATCTGGACCCATACGACGTTCGATCCAATCACCGGCGCCGACTCAAAGCTGAACAACTACGAACTTGGCGGCAAGTATGCGTTCACACCCGCCTTGAGCGCAGGCTTGGGCTATACGTTCTCGAAGCTCGACGAGCATTTCGAGGGCAGATGGCATCAGGTCAGCAGCATGCTCGACTACGCGCTGTCCAAGCGGACCGACGTCTACGCACTCGTGATTTACCAGAAGGCTTTGGGCAGCAATACGATCAATGGCCGCGACGTTCCAGTGCAGGCTGAAATTGGATCGAGCTCGAGCTTCCTCGGTAACTCAGGCACCGGCGCGAACAATCAGGTTGCTGCCCGCGTTGGCTTGCGTCACAAGTTCTGATTCTGGTTTCCGGTCGGCAAGCGCTGCAGAAGGCGCTTGCCGTATCGGGCTTCAGCGTTTGCCCGGTATCGAACTGTGCAATCAGAACGTCAAGTCAGCCCGTCAAGACCCGCGCCACGATCCGCACAAGCCGCTTCACGTGACGGGGGGCGGGAAGAATATCCGCGCCGGAGAACAGAATGGGCACGCCGTCCTCCGTGCTGAGCGAGCGCCCTCCGCATTCATGCGCAACAATGACACGCTCCCCCACGGGCGTATTGAACAACTCGTGCCATGAGAAGGTGACCGCGTAGCCATCATGGGCGACCGCAATGAACACGGTGCGCTTGAACTCGCCCTTAGGCTCGGGCCGCAGTCCGGCCTTCATGATCAGGTCCTTCAGCAACACCCCGCGATAGGTATCGACGCTGCGGATAAACCGGTTCGTCGTATAACAACGCAGATCGAACGGATCGGCGACTACGTTGGGTTGCTCCCTGAATTCCGCAAGATCGACGGTCAACGGCCGCAGGAAATCCCCTTCGAGCGATATAACGGCTTTCGCAGGGGCTTCGAGCGCGACGGCGTGGGAATAGGCATCACTCATTTCTCATCCTCCAGGGGCCGGTTTTCAGGTGGCTTGTCCGGCATTATATCCACGCGAATATTACGCTGCTGTCGCGGCCGGCAAGTCAGTGCGCAAACAATAGGCAACATACAAATTCGCGCATGTGCTCGCCGGCTAATCCCGAAAGCAGCTCCCAGTACCAACCCTGACCGCCTAAAGCGATATATTGGCAACCTTAGACCCACGCACTGGCAAGGAAACTATGATGCCCCAGCGTCTCACCCGCTACGCACTAACGTTCGCGAGCACCTTGACCGCCGCTGCGGTCATCGCGCTATCCGGTTGCAGCTCGGCCCAAGTCGCAAGCGCGCCGCAACGCGTCACCCTGGATGCACGGGCAAATGGCATTGCGATCCGTCCAGGCGACGGCACAATCTTCATCACCGACGATAAAACCAATAGCGTGCTTTCATCGGCGGACGGCAAGACATTCAAACCATTTGCGGCCATTCCCGTGGTCGCGGACCAAGGGAATGCACTAAGCCAGGTGAGCATCGCGGATACCAGTTCGCTACTGGTCGGACGATTCGGGTTCGGCACAGCGGGCGCTGTGTTCGACATTGGCGCAAACGGATCTGCATCTTCCCTGTCAGGCACCGATCCAATGCGGCGAAGGCTGGGACTTGCCTCCATAGGTACGGGAAAAATACTCTCGACCTGGTTCGTCAAGAACGGCAATAGCCCGGCAACGGGTGGCCTCAGCCTGATCACTTACGATGTTTCGACCCACACTGCGTCCGAACACAACCTGTTGACCGGATTGGCGAAACCCGTCGGCATAGCCGTACAAGGCGACGCCGTTTTCATATCGGATCAGACTGACAACATGATCCTCAAGACCAGCCTGTCCAGACTGATGAACCATGCCCAGGCCGGTGGCCTGAGCACAACGGTGATCAAGATCAACGGACCCGACCTGCTGACCATCGATTCAAACGGCACGCTCTATACAAAATGCAACTCGACGGCGGTATGCCGGATAAGCCCCGATGAATCGGTTGCCGTTATCGCAAACGATTTCGAGGATGCGCGCGGCGTTGCTATCGACCCGGCGCGTCACATGCTGTACGTCATAGACCGGCCTAAATCCGCTGACAGCGCCAGTACGCTGCGGGTTATTCCACTGAACTGACGAATTAACGAATTGACGCTGCGCGGATTGGCGAGACGACTAGTTGTCCACGCCGACAATCACGCTCGACGCCTTGAAGATCGCCGTGGCCGCTTTGCCGCTGGCGAGCGCGAGCCGTTGTGCGCTTTCGTTCGTGACAATAGCGGCAATCTGCGCGCCGCCCGCGACAGTAATAATGACTTCGCTGTTGACAGCACCCGTGGTCACGGCCGATACCGTCCCGGCAAAGCAGTTCCTGGCCGATACCTGGCTCTGCGCTACATCGACCATCACGATGACCGACGATGCCTTGACCAACGCGAACGCAGCCTTGCCGGCGGCCAGCCCGAGCGATGCAGCGCTGCCATGCGTGATCACCGCGACAATCTCAAGGCCGTCATTGGCGCGCAGCAAGATCTCGTCATTGACTGCGCCATGCTTGACGTCCACCACTTCACCGACAAATTGATTTCGGGCGCTTGTTCGCATGTTCATCTCCGGTTGCGGCGTCCTTTGAAGGCGTGGATCACGCGGATCCCAGGACGCACGTTTTGCAATGGTCACCTGCATTGCAGGCAGACCCAAGTGTAACCGCACCACGCTGCCCCTTTGAGACGAACAGCCACGCAAAACATGTCGATGACGTTAGCGAAGAAGATGAGTCTCGGCGTAATATAGCGCCCTTTATTACGCCCTTTATCAACGTGGAGAATCAGATGATCCGTAAGGTGATGGTGTCGGTTGCGGTCATGGCCAGCGCGCTCTTGAGCCATGCCGCCATGGCGGATGAAAACGCCGTAAACGTGCTGTATGCCGGGTCGCTCGTCAATTTGATGGAGCGCAGCGTGGGCCCCGCTTTCGAAAAGGAAACCGGCCTGCACTTCCAGGGCTACGCGGCGGGTTCGAACAAGATCGCCAACGAGATCAAGGGCAAGCTGCGTCGCGGCGATGTATTCATCAGCGCGAGCCCGAAGGTCAACACCAGTTTGATGGGTGCAGCCAACGGCGACCACGTCAGTTGGTATGTCACGTTCGCCGAATCGCCGCTGATGATCGGCTACAACCCGCGCAGCAAATTTGCCGCCGACTTCAAGACAAAGCGCTGGGACAAGGTCTTGCAGGAGCCGGGTATTCGCATTGGCCGCACCGATCCGAAACTGGACCCCAAGGGCGCGTTCACCGTCGAGATGGTGACCAAGGCCGCCGATCTTTATCACCAGCCGGATCTAGTGGAAAAGACGTTGGGCGCAGCCGAGAATCCCGATCAGGTCCTGCCTGAAGAAACCCTGGTCGGACGTTTGCAATCCGGACAACTCGACGCCGGATTCTTCTATTCAACCGAGACCTCCGACCTGAAGATTCCGTCCATCCGTCCCGCGCCCGAATTGCAAGCCAAGGCGAGCTATACGCTCACCATTCTTGGCGATGCACCGAACTCGGCCGGCGCCACGCGCTTCGTCGACTTCCTGCTCAGCGCGAAGGGCCGCGAGTTGCTTAAGGAACACGGTGTCGACGTAATCCAACCTGCGATCACGGGTAACGCGCAGGCCATGCCGCCGTCCCTGCAGGCTGTGATCGACGCTACTCGATGAAACGCACCGCTGCGCAACCGCTACTGTGGCTTGCAGCGCTGCTCGCAGTCTATTTGTGCGCCCCCTTCATCGCTAGCATCCCGCAGGTGGGCGCGGCGGACTGGCACGGGGTCGACTGGAGGAGCACGCTGTCGGCGGTGGCTGTATCGGCGGGCAGCGCGAGCGTGGCGTCGCTCATTATCTTGTTGGGCGGCGTGCCGCTGGGTTATCTGCTCGCCCGGTCGAATTCGCGCAAGGCGGCGTTGCTGGGTTTCGTCGTGCAATTGCCGCTCGCCTTGCCGCCCCTCACGAGCGGCGTCTTGCTGTTGTTTCTTCTCGGCCCCTATAGTTGGGTCGGACAACTAACGGGTGGCACGCTAACCGACTCGTTCGCCGGCATCGTGCTGGCTGAAACCTTTGTGGCGGCACCGTTCCTGATCATCGCGGCGCGCTCCGCATTCGCTGCCGTCGACCCCATGTTCGAGGACGTGGCCGCCACGCTGGGACATCGTGCCGGAAGCCGCTTCTTTCGGGTCACGCTGCCGGTTGCATGGCCTGCGATCAGCGCGGGACTTGCGCTGGCATGGCTGCGCGCATTCGGCGAATTCGGTGCGACCGTGATGGTCGCGTATCACCCGTATTCGCTGCCGGTTTATACCTACGTCGTGTTCGGTGGTCAGGGCCTGCCGGCCATGATGCCCCTGCTGCTGCCTACGCTTGCCATTGCCGTTGCATGTGCGGCGTTATCCATCTACAGCCGCAAAGGCCGCGTTTCGTTGAGCGCGGAACTCGTCAATGGCGATGAGGCGGATGACAGCACGCCGGCACATCCGTTGATCGACGAAGATGACCGGCGCCTCAGCATCGTGTTGAAAAAACAGCTTGGTAGTTTCGATCTCGACGTTGCATGGGCGCCGTCCACACGGCGTCTTGCGATCATTGGCACGTCGGGGTCGGGCAAGTCCCTGACGTTGCGCCTGATCGCAGGGCTTGAAGCCGGGCAGACGGCTGCCGTGACGCTAGGTGGAAGTCCTCTCCATGCCCTCCCTCCCGAGGAACGCAGGATCGGTTATATGCCGCAAGACTACGGTCTTTTTCCGCATATGACGGTCGCACAACAACTGGCGTTTCCGCTAAGCGCAGATGCTGCGAGCGCGCGGCAATGGGTCGATCAGCTTGGTCTTTCAACGCTGCTTGGCCGCTTGCCGCGTGAACTTTCATTCGGCCAGCGTCAGCGCGTGGCGCTTGCCCGCGCGCTCACGCAACATAGCCAGTTGCTGCTCTTCGACGAACCCTTCGCCGCACTCGACACCCCGCGCCGGCGCCGTCTGCAGCAATCGTTGCGCGCACTGCAGCGCGAGATATCGGCGGTCACGGTGGTCGTCACCCATGATCCCGATGAAGCCGCGCTGCTCGCCGACGAAGTATTGCTGATCGAGCACGGCCGCGTGCTTCAGGCGGGACCGGTGAGCGATGTCTTCGAGCGCCCCGCTTCAATGCGCGTGGCGGAATTGCTCGGGCTTCACAATGTGGGGCAAGGCCGCATGCTCGAAGCGAACAAGATCGAACTGGGCGGCGAGCTACGTCTGGAGATTGCGGGCAATACGGCCATTCCCGTGGGACAAACCGTGATGTGGCGGCTGCCTGCGCTTGCCATCATGCCGTCCGATGACGGTGCGTTCCAAGGTACGGTCGAAGGTATCGAACTGCGGCGCGGAGACCGGTACGCACGGCTGAAAATTTGCGGAGTGACATTCGATATTCCCAGCGACAACGCTCGTCTGAAGACCGGCACATCACATCGATTCTCGGTAGCCATCGACAAATTAACTATCTGGTCCATTTGAAGGGATACCACCTCCGGGTGCGCGCAAAAAAGCCGTCTTGCGACGGCTTGTTCATCTTCAAACACCACACACGTATCAAGCCGTAGCTTCTTCACACGCCCGCGCTTCATCGACGGTGTCGCCATAAAGATGCAACAGCCGATAGCCGCTCTTGTACACCGGCTGCAAGCGAAAGTGATTGATCGGCTCGAGAGTCAGTGCAAGCCTCAAGCGCGAAACATGGCTGTCAATGGTCCGCGTGGACTCGCGAAACTCGCGCCCCCAGACCATCGCGAAGATGTGATCGCGCGACAACACCCGCCCGACGTTCGAGAAAAACAGCAGCGCCAGCCGGAATTGCGTGCCGCTCAGTTGCACGGGTTGGCCCCGCACGGTGACGCTCTGCTGGCGCGAATCGAAGCGATACGGGCCGAGTTCAGTAATCGCGGCGGTATTCGCCGGATACGCACGCCGCAGCAGCGCTTCCACGCGTGCACCGAATTCGGCGGAACGCACGGGATGCGTGACGTAGTCGTCGGCACCCGCGCTCAACGCACGAACCACGTTACTCTCTCCGCCATCCGCGGAGGCGAACATCACGGGCACGCGCTCGCCAATACCCGAGCGCATCGACTTCAGCAGGTCCAGCCCGGACAAGCCGCTGGAATGCCAGTCGAGAATCAGCATGTCGACAGTGGACCGGGATAGCGATTTCGACATCGACAAGCCGTCGCTAAACGGAATACAGACATGGTTGAGACGTTCGATGATTCCGCCAACAACGAAACGGTGCTGGGGATCGGATTGAAGAATTGCGATGCGCATGATAACGGGACCGGTGAACCTGCAAACGGTGACTTCTGGACGTGCTGAAAAGACGTTATTGAAGACACCAAAGAAGGTCTCATGACGCTCCACGAGACCACTTCAGACGCGCGAATTCTGCAGAGCGGTACCGGGTTGATCCATCGGAAAACTCTTAATTACGACCGCCAAATCGTCACAAATGCCTTCAATATGTCGCGCAAAGTCACTGTTTGTGCCGACACGTAACGGAATCAGAGCTTTTCAAAAAGTGTTGCCTGGATACCATGCCACGGGTTTGACAAGGGCGCATAAGCGCAGGCACGACCCCCAAAAAGAGTCGCGCATGCATATTTCACGAACCACGGAAACGTCGGGCGCGCAGGGTCGATAAGCTGGTCTCCATGAACTCGAACCTTTCCTCCCCACGCGCCGGGCTGAGCACACGCCAGGCGCTGATCGTCACCACGGCCAGCATGGGTTTCGTGGTCTCTCAACTCGATGTCACCATCGTCAATGTGGCGCTCGCAAGTATCGGACGCGATCTGCACGCGAGCGTGGCGGGCTTGCAGTGGACAGTCGACGCCTACGCGCTCGCCTTTGCCGCGCTGATGCTCTCGGCGGGCGTGCTCGGCGACCGCTTCGGTGCACGGCGCTTGTTCGTTGCGGGCCTGATGCTGTTCGGGGTGGCTTCCGCCGCTTGCGGCTTTGCAATGGACGCGACCCAACTGGTCGCTGCACGCGCATTGCAGGGCATAGGAGCGGCCGCGATGCTGCCCAACTCCCTCGTGCTGCTCAACCAGGCTTGCGGTCACGACGACGGGCTGCGGGCGCGTGCCGTGGGCTTATGGACGGCGGCGGGCGCGGTGTCGATTGCGGCAGGGCCGATCGTGGGCGGCCTGCTGATCGCCGCATTCGGGTGGCGCAGCATTTTCTGGGTCAACGTGCCGTTATGCGTAGCGGGGATTGTGGCGACCTACGTCTGGATCGCCGATAAAAAGCCGGAGCAACAAGCGCGCGGTATCGACTTGCCCGGCCAAGTGCTCGCGACCGTTGCGCTGATCGCCTTCGTCGGCGCGGTGATCGAGCTCCGGCCGTTGGGCCTGACGCACCCGCTGGTGATCGGCGCAATTGCGGTGGCGCTTCTCGCGGCCGTGGCGCTGGTGCTGGTCGAGCGGCGCGCGTCAGCGCCCATGCTGCCGCCTGCGCTGTTTCGGAACCGCACGTTCGCTTCGGCCACGGTGTTCGGCATCTGCGTGAACCTCACGTATTACGGCATGGTGTTCGTGCTCAGCCTGTACTTGCAGCGCGTGCTTGGCCATACGCCTTTGGAAGCCGGACTCGCGTTCCTGCCGCTCACCGGGGGGTTCCTGTTGTCGAATCTTGCCAGTGGCGTAGTCGTCGCGCGCTTCGGCTCGCGCTTGCCGATGATCATTGGCGCATTGATCGATGCAGCAGGTTTTGCCGCGCTTCTTTTCGTCAATGCGTCTACGCCCGTGGCTGTATTGCTGCTGCCCTTCTTGCTGATTCCGACGGGCATGGGACTCGCTGTCCCCGCAATGACAACCGCCGTATTAGGCACGGTTACACCGGACCGCGCAGGCACGGCGTCGGCGGTGCTGAATACCGCGCGGCAAGCGGCCGGCGCGATAGGCGTCGCCGCATTTGGTGCGCTGGCGAGTCACTCGGCCATGGCGGAAAGCGCACAGATCGTGATAGGCGTAAAGGCGTCGGCGGGGGTATCGGTGGCTTTGCTGTTATTCGCCGCGATCCTCGCGTGGCGGGCGGTGGAAAGCAAGCGCGCAAAGGACGATCAAGCGCCAGGAATGGCATCGATTAAATGCGGCGCGGGGAACCGCCACTGAGCATGATGCACGTGGGTTAAGCGCTAAGAGCGCGCGCCGGGTACGTTCATTGCGTCCGGTTTCACACATGCACTTCTCGTGCAACGCGCGGTCCGCAGACCGCTAATGAGGAACTGGACATGTCCACGCCGCCGCCGGACCCAACCTACTTGCCGATCGAACCCGACCCCGACGAACTGCTCGACCCCGATGCGCCGCCGCCCCCGGACGATCCCGACTCACCCGATGGCCCGGATTCCGCAACGCCCCTGGTGCCTGCAGATCCGAACAACGGTGAACCGCGTCTTTGATTTCGCAGCTGCAAATCAGCAGATCAGTAAAAAAATGCCCGCCTGCGTTCGCAGGCGGGCATTTTGATCGATGCGGGTCGAATTAAAGAGTCGTTGTCAGGATTTCGCCCGATGCGAGCGCCCGTTCAATCAGCCCTTCCTGCTGAGCCTTGCGCACGGCTTCGGCGACAAACGTCTCCGGCGCTTCGACCTCGGCCTTGATCGCGCCGATAATCCCCGACGCCTCGACGATCACCAGCGACTTCGCCGAATCCGCCCGGCTGATGATGACGCGTTGCGGACTGCCGCCGTCTGCGATGCTTGCACAGAACTGCACCGGTTTGCCGTCGATGGTTTGCTCGAAAGTTTGAATCATCGCTAGGGTTCGCCTGTAGTGAATGGAGATCAGGCTAAGGCACGCATAAAACATTCCGCACCCTGTCCGTCCCGGTCATCTATTGAAGATCCAGCGCGACGCTGGTTCAAACAGGTTCAAATTTTGCAAGCCTTAACCGATTGCAACCGGCGACTGGAACCGGTGACTAGAACCGGTAAGTCACGCCCACCTGGACCACGGGATACCAACGGTACCGTTGCACGTGATCAGTAATATTTTGCTGCTCCTGATCGATATTCGCCTGCGTCGTCAACAGGCTATAGATGGCCGGCACCGAATAAGAAACCCGAGGACGGCCATACGCCACCCCGAGGTCGCACATGAAGCCAAATCCCTTCGACACCGGCTTGTGACCATAACCCACGCCAAGGTACGGCATCACGCTCGGCAGGCGCACAGTGGCGGACGGCGCGGCACCAATGGCCGGCACATAGTCATTGCCGATCTTGTAATTACCGTCGGCATTGGGCACTGCGTGCGCCGTCAGTTCATCGTCATTGAACAGCGCACCGCCTGTCACGCGAAAGCCACTGCTGGAAAAAGGGAACAGGTCAAGGTAAAGCCCCCCTTGCTTCAGGCTGAGGTGGCCATCGTAGTTGTTGCCGCTGACGTTGAATGAATGCGAGAGGCCAAAGCCCTCCACTTCCGCATGCACACCCGACCACGAGTTCAAGGAATACGCCGCGCCTACACCAGCGCCCAGCGTGCCGCCCTGTACATAAACTTCCTGCGCGTGAGCTATGCCCGTTGCCAGCGTTGCGATCGCTGCGGCGGTTGCCGCCCTCAAGACATTGTTCACTGCACCCTCTCCGTAATGTGCCGGGCTCTTTCCCGTGGCGAGACTTTACGGTTTCAGCAATTGATTCAATGAAGCAAACAGTGACTGTTTTCGAGTCCAATTCGACTGTCTGTAAAAGTGACCGGGACGATGAGCTAACGTCATAGACCATTCCTTCCGACGCCTTCAATCATCTGATGGTTCGTCAGCAGGGGTGGTTTGAACGCTCGAAAAACAGACCCCCGAATTGGATGTTTTTCACATCGCTGTTCAATGAATGAGATCGCTTCGACTGCCGCAATAATCGCCTCCGTGATCCGGTCCGAATGACCTGATCGAGCATCGTGGGCAGAGATTCAGACCGCGCCGCCCCGAGACACCGTGCAGACGCATGGCATGCAATTGAATTGGAGCAGGCATGTTTTCGTATCATCAGATGAATGGCTTAACCAGCGCAGTGAGCATCATCGCGGCATCCGTTCTGTTGAGCGCTTGCGGGGGAGGTGGGGGTGGTTCGGACGCACCGGCATCGAACGTGATCAAGTTGTCGTCCGCCATTCAGAGCTCGCAGGTCGCCGACTACGCGGGGGCGTTCGGCATGTTGGCCGGCCCCGGCGTGGCTGCCATCTATACGTCCATCGTGACGTCGTTGGTTCATGATGCGAGTTCAGGCGCGGCATTGTCGAGCACATCATGCAGCGCGGGCGGATCGGTCAACGTAGTCACGCAGAATGCGGGCGCCGCGGGTTTGCAGGCCGGTGAAAACGCCATGCTTACGTTCAGCCAGTGCACGGGCGAAATCCAGGCGCCGACCGTTGCAGACAATGCGCAAGTCAACGGCGCGGTGAGCGTGCAGATCCAGACAGCGGCGGGTCCTGTCGGCAGCGCAACGCAAAACTGGTCGTACACCGCCATTGAAACGGCCAGCAATCTCACACTCGTATCGGGCAATGGAACCAACACGCTCAATGGCACGGTGACGTACACGCAAAGCTATGACGCGAGCAGCGGAGTCACCACCACAACCGCTACCGCGCCGAGCGTCACGGTGGGACGCACGCAGACCACGTCGACGAGCAGCGTGAGCGGCGCCATCACCATTACCTCGCTGGCGTTCTCGCGCATTCACGGCGCAGACCCTGTCACGGATACGCTGGCCACCAGCGCGGCAGTCAGCGTTAACGTGAGCGGCGCGGTCATCGCGTTCAACGTGGCAACGCCTACGCCAGTGCTCATAGCACAGGGGACCTTGCAGGCTGGCCTTGTGCAAATTTCCGATGCCGACACTGTTGAGACCCTTGCACCGCTCAACTCATCGACAATCAACATCACCGTGGCGACGGGCGGCAACACAGCCACGTATACGGAAAGCCTCGCCAGCTTCACATCGATCGCGGGCGGCTAATGATGGCGCACGATGACCGCACTTTGAGTGTGCGGACCTTGCCAGAGAAGCGCTCGCAGCATCGATACACATCGATCAACATCGGTTGAAAAGTAAGTTTTGCCGTGCTACGCCAACCTAAAGATAAAAGATACCTCCGCCCTACCCTAAATCTACTGGTCTGCTTGCCGTTAAGGTCTATGACAGCTTCATTCAAATGAAGCACAAGAAAATCAAGCGGAGAGAGCATGTTTGTTGTTATTGGCTGGGTCGTGGTCATCGGGTCGGTGATCGGCAGTTTCCTGGGCGTAGGCGGCCATCTGGCCGCGCTATTCCAGCCCTTCGAGTTGTTGTGCATCTTCGGCGCGGCAATGGGTGCGTTCGTCGTATCGAATCCCGTTACGACGCTCAAGAAGACCATCAAGGTCATTCCCAGCGCGTTCAAGACAGGAGGCTACTCGAAGGAAAAGTACGTGCAGCTCATCGCGCTGCTGTATGAGCTGCTTCAGAAGGCGCGCAAGGAAGGCATGATGGCGCTCGAGGTCGACGTGGAAGCGCCGCAAAACAGCGTGACCTTCAAGAAGTACGAACACGTGCTGAACGATCACCATCTGCTGGAATTCATTGTCGATTACCTGCGCATGATGTCGAGCGGCAACATCAACGCGCTCGAGATGCAGGACCTGATGGACGAAGAACTCGAGACGCATCATGCGGAAACATCACTGGCAGCCGGCGCAATCCAGAAGATGGCCGACGGCCTGCCCGCGTTCGGCATTGTCGCGGCTGTGATGGGTGTCGTGCATACCATGGGCTCGGTTGGAGCCGCGCCCGCGATACTCGGCGAAATGATCGCTGGCGCACTGGTCGGCACGTTTCTCGGCATCCTGCTCTCGTATGGTTTCTTCGGGCCGCTGGCCGATCTGCTGGCTGCAAAAGGACAGGCCGAAGCCAAGCCGTTCCAGTGCGTGAAGTCCGTGCTGCTCGCGTCGATGAACGGCTATGCACCGGCGATTGCTGTCGAGTTCGGGCGCAAGGTGTTGTTCACGGCCGATCGTCCGACCTTCAAGGAACTCGACGACGCCGTCCGCGCCACCAAGCAACCGAAATCGGCATGACGAGCCTGTCTCGCCCGGCGCGCATCACGCAGATCACGCAGATCACCAAGAGGTTCGCTCATGGCTGACATCCCCTCCCGCGAGCCCATGCAGTCGGTGCTGGCGCCGACCGTTGTAGTGCGACGCAAGAAAAAGGCCGGGCACGCTGGCCATCACGGCGGCGCATGGAAGATCGCGTACGCGGATTTCGTCACGGCCATGATGGCGTTCTTCCTGCTCATGTGGCTGCTCGGCTCGACCTCGAAGTACGACAAGCAAGGTATTGAAGACTATTTCAACACGCCGCTGTCGGCGGTCTTCGGCGGCAAGGACGGCAGCGGCGCCGCACGCACGAGCGTGATCGAAGGCGGCGGACGCGATCTCTCCAGTTCGCGTCCAGGGGAGGACACCAAGAGCCAGTCCCAGCCGTTGCCGAAAACGACCGAACGCGCAGCCGCGTCCGCGGCTGCGGCTGCCGCAGCCAAGGACGACGCGCAGCGCTTGAAGCAACTCAAGCAGAAGCTCAGTGCGTTGATTGAACGCACGCCGGCCCTGGCCGCATACAAGGATCAGATTCGTATTGACATCACAAGCGAAGGATTGCGTATCGAGATTGTCGATTCACTCAAGCGGCCGATGTTCCCCTCCGGCAGCGCGAAGCTGGAATCGTATGTGGTGACCATCCTCGCGCAGATCGGCGCCTCGCTCAACGACGTGGACAACCGCGTGTCGATCGCCGGACACACGGACGCCGTGCCGTACTCGGGCGGTGAGGCAGGTTATTCGAACTGGGAGTTGTCGAGCGAGCGGGCGAACGCCGCACGGCGCGCGTTAATTGCGGGCGGCATGAACGAAGGCAAGATCCTGCAAGTGCGCGGACTAGCCGATGTATTGCCGCTCAACAAAGCTGTCGCCGATGAACCTACTAACCGGCGCATCAGCATCCTGGTTTTGAACAAGGCCGCCGAACAAACCTTCTTTGCGGACGGCGGGCGCACCGCCGTGGATGAGTCGCAGCCGGCAAGCTCAATGATCCCAGACGCTGTCGGGCCCAAACCTGCAAGCGCTGTGATCGCGGCGGCCGTTGGGTCTCAGCCCGCAAGCGCCGTGACTGCGGCGACCTTCGGGTCCAAGTCCGCAAGCGCTGTGATTTCGGCGGCCGTGAAGGAGCAACCGGCCAAGCCGCGTGCTTCGTCGGCAGCTACTGGGCCAGCCTCAAAAAGCTAGCACGCTGCAGTGAGCGGCGGCGATCCGCCAGCCGCTCACTGTCTCCACCCACATGCGCGTGTAGCGGAGATTGGCCGAGAGCGGCACGCCGCCGAATTGGCCGCTAAGCGCCGCATGCGTGAGCGTCACCGCGCTCTTGTCGTACACGCGCACTGTCTGTTCCTTGATCTCCAGCCGCTCGATCCGCTGCATCCCATAGCGATGCGCGTTCAGGTCGTCGGCCTTGCTCCATACCTTGCCTGTTGCGTCGACGAACGTAAGGTCGTCGGCGAGCAGCGTATCAAGAACATCCACGTCCGATGCGAGCATGGCCGCTCGCAACCGCCCTTCCAGTTCCGCAATCACGCTCTCGGTCATCGCTTCGCTCCTGGCTTAAAGATCAGCCGCCAGCATAGCGCAGCGACTCCCGAAAACGCGCCTCGCACCGTCCCCGGATACCGGCCTAAGCCGCTCGACGCGCAGTTTTGCATGGGGTCGGTTCGTCAAAGAGGCTGTCGGCTGATTGCTCTCCCAAGAATTGCTCATAGGGTTTACCGGAAGTATTTTCTGTAGCCGTCGCTTAAAAACAACTGTCATATAGCTTACACACCTGTTCGTTAAAGTCCGCCCGTCGCGAGCTTACAGACCGTCAGAGTCCGGTGCCGCGCATCACTTGTTTGCATCAATTTTATTTGAATCACTTACTCACACCCACGCTTAGGGAGAACGTTTTGAACCGTAAAACACTGCTCGCCACTGCTGCAATGGCGGCGTTCGCCGCATCGGCTACTTCCGCTCAAGCTCAGAGCAGCGTCACGCTGTACGGCCTCGTTGACGCTGGTATCAGCTACGTGAACCACAGCGCAGTCGGCACGACCGGCAGTTCGAAGAACTTCAAATATGACGACGGCGTGGCACAAGGCAGCCGTTGGGGCCTGCGCGGCGCTGAAGACCTGGGTGGCGGCCTGAAGGCGATCTTCACGTTGGAGAGCGGCTTCAACAGCGGCAACGGCACGCTCGGCCAGGGCGGCGCGGAATTCGGCCGGCAAGCGTACGTGGGGATTTCGAAGTCGGATATCGGCTCGGTAACTCTCGGCCGGCAATACACGTTCTCGACCGATTATCTCGGCGGTTCGTATTCCATCGGCGGCCAGACGGTTGCAGGGAACTACGCGTACCACATCAACGACGTCGACCAGCTCACGTCGAGCCGTATCAACAACTCGATCAAGTTCAGCAGCGCCAACTTCCACGGCGTGACGTTTGGCGGCTTGTACGGCTTCTCGAACCAGGCTGGCGCATTTGCTGGAACGCCCACCACGACGACCGCTGGCGTCACGACGCAAGGTTCGTCGCGCGCTTACAGCTTCGGCGTGAACTACGCCGGCGGCCCGTTCGGCATTGGCGCGGCTTATACGGACATCCACTATCCGGGCTCGTCCACGCCGGCGTTCAGCACGAGCATTGCAAACGTTGCGACGGGCGGTTCGAAGGACCTGCGCACGTTCGGTATTGGCGCCAGCTACAAGGTTGCTGCTGCAACGGTGTTCGGCCTCTGGACCAACACGCGCTTTGAATCGATCACGGGCGCGACGTCGAAGTTCAACGCGTATGAAATCGGCGGCAAGTACGCGTTCACGCCGGCTCTTACCGGCGGCCTCGGCTACACGTACATGAAGCTCACCGATTCCGCGAAGGGTACGTGGAACCAGGTCGACGCAAGCGTGGACTATGCGCTGAGCAAGCGTACCGACGTCTACGTGCTGGGTATCTATCAACACGCGTCAGGTTCGAATTCAGGCGCCGATGTACAGGCGCAGATTGGTTCGAGCACGAGCTACTTCGGCACGTCGGGCAAAGGCACGAATGAGCAGATCGCTGCACGCGTGGGTATTCGCCACAAGTTCTAAAGCAGGCTTCAGGTGTTGAAACGGGCCGCTGGGGTTAGTTCATCCCCAGCGGCCCGTTTTTTATTCGACGCCTGAAGTACCCGGCGCCGCAGACGTATCAGAGCACCTTGTTTTTATCGAGCGAACTGCCTGTTGCGGCGTTATAGCGCTCGACATACTCCACCATCAGCTTGCGCATCGCGCGGCCGATCGCCTTGTAGTCGCTCTCGTTGAGGTTGGCTAGCGACACGCGCCCGGACGGGTGTTGCGTGCCGAAGCCGCGTCCCGGCAAAAGGACGACGCGCGCTTCCTTCGCTAGCCGGAACAGCAGCTCGGAGGGCTCGGTGTTCGCGAAGAGCCATGCAACGAAATCCGGCCCATACGCACGATTGCCAAGGAACTCAAGGTCGATGATGGTGTAGTAATCGACCTGGTTCACGTCGCTGTCGTCAAACGATATCCCTATCTCCCTGTACAACGCCTCTTTGCGGCCGCGAATCAGGCGCTTGAGCGCGTTCTTGTACGAGTCAGGGGTATCCATCAGCGCGAAGAGCGAGAACAGCACCATCTGCACTTGTTGCGGAGTGGAGAGTCCCGCAGTGTGGTTCAGCGCGACAGTACGGCTGTCGGCTACCAGGCGGTCGATGAACTTCAGGTTCTCCGGCTCGGTGGTGATCGATTCATAACGCTCGTGCAATTCCTTGCGCTGTTCCTTGGGCAGCTTGCGGATCAGTTCGTCGATCACGTTCTCGCGGTGCATGGCGATCGTGCCAAGCCGCCAGCCAGTCGCACCAAAGTACTTCGAATACGAATACACGAGGATGGTGTTCTTCGGACACAGCGCGAACAGCGAGACGAAGTCGTCGGCGAAGGTGCCGTATACATCGTCGGTCAGGAGAATCAGGTCCGGCCGCTCCTTCACGATTTCCGCGATGTACTCCAGGCTTTCGGTATTCATCTTGACGGAAGGCGGGTTACTCGGATTAACGAGGAAAAACGCCTTCACCTTCGGGTCGCGCAGCTTGTCGAGCTCCTTCTTCGAATATTGCCAGCCGAGTTCCACATCGGCGTCCAGATTGACCACGTTCAACTGATAGTCGTTAAGCGTCGGGATCTCTATATACGGCGTGAAGATGGGCGAGCCCAGCGCAATGGTGTCGCCTGGTTTGATCAGGTGATTCTCGCGCATCGTGTTGAAGATGTAGGTCATGGCGGCAGTGCCGCCTTCAGTCGCGAAAATATCGAAATCGCCAACGAACGGGTGTTTGCCGACCATTTCCTTCTTCAGGTACTGCGCAACAATGACCTCGGACAACTTCAGCATCCGGTCCGGCACCGGATAGTTTGACGCAAGAATCCCCTCGCACATTTCGTAGAGGAATTCGCTGCCATTAAGGCCGAGCTGGTCGCGCACATACGACAGCACGCCGCGCAGGAAGTCGATGCCGGGAACGCCCTTGTTGTCGCGTGCAAAAATTTCAAAGCGCTCTTCCAGCCCCTCACGCTTCGGAAAGCCGCCCAGCCCTTCGGGCATGTGGGCGAACGAGCGCTCCGACTCGCGCATGGCGAAAAGGCCGAGTTGCCAGAAGCCGTGGCGGGGAATGGTGGCAAGGAAATTCGGATTTCCCCGGCCCGCGTTGAGCATGGCCGCGTTGGCGGGACGCTCGACCGCGCCGCCGCCGGCGGCCTTGATCAACTCGTCCTTGAGTTCGAACGGGCTGAGCGCCGCGATCTTCGATTGTTCCTGCAAGTCCGCCTTTGTAGATTTTGCCATCCAACACCTCCAGAAATGATCGACTGCTTGAAAGAGCGACGTTCCAGGGGAAACGTCAATCCCTTTGGGAGAAAAGCGGCAATGAATTTTCAGGTTATGCGTCTTGATTGCAGCCCGGTTGCAGTGCGATTGCAGTCCGTTAAACCGGGTACTACACCACTCCTTTTTCAACTGGTCTTCAAAATAATTCTGCAAATCAACACGAAAATTGTTTATGCATTATGACCACGATAGTTTTGGGTAATGAAATAATCCAGACGCCGTCCGCAGGCTTGCGAGTTAATAGTCTAGGGGAGAAAACTTCAAACGCAATCGCTTTATGTTTTCCTGCGGGGCTTGCGCTCTCTGGCTTTTGCTGGCAATGGCTACGGCGAATGTAATTACACACCGTTTAAGGTGCTTGATACCCGACCACGCTTGATACTCGCCCGGATTACTGATCCCAATGATGGACAACCCGCGCGTGAAGGCAATTACGCGTTGAACAGAAACATAACAGACTAATTAGTCCATTTTATCCGCGATGCTTAAACCCTTTCGCACGCTCGTCGCTCGGGTAAATATCCGGCAGATCAGAACGCCAGTATTCGGGCACGCCGCGTGCGCCCAATGCCCCAATCGGATCGACAGCGGTTCCGGCCGCCACTTAAACTGCTGCACCCCGCGCGGCCAAATGTCGTGCGAGTTCTTCATCGTATTCGGACACGTCCCCACTGGCGGGCAGGCAAACTGAACCACACAATGGCTTTAAAACGCATGCCAACTCGAAACAAGAAGCCTGAAGACACATCACCTCATCCTTCCCGGACCGGCTTCGTGCGGGTGCGGGGTGCCCGCGAGCACAACCTGCGCAACATCGATGTCGACATTCCGCGCGACGCGCTCGTCGTCTTTACCGGCGTCTCGGGATCGGGCAAGTCGTCGCTCGCGTTCGGCACGCTCTACGCTGAAGCGCAGCGCCGTTATTTCGAATCCGTGGCGCCCTACGCGCGCCGCCTCATCGATCAGGTCGGTGTTCCGGAAGTGGATTCCATTGAGGGCTTGCCGCCCGCTGTCGCTCTACAGCAGCAACGTGGCACGCCTAATGCACGATCGTCGGTGGGCAGCGTAACCACACTGTCCAGCCTTGTGCGCATGCTGTACTCGCGCACTGGCACCTACCCGGCGAAACAACCCATGCTGTTCGCCGAGGATTTCTCGCCGAACACGGTGCAAGGGGCGTGTCCCACGTGCCACGGTCTGGGGCGTGTCTACGAGGTGACCGAGCAATCGATGGTCCCCGACGACTCGCTGACTATCCGAGAGCGTGCAGTCGCTGCGTGGCCGCCGGCGTGGCATGGTCAGAACCTGCGCGACATCCTGGTCACGCTGGGGTTTGATGTCGATAAGCCGTGGCGCGATTTGCCGAAGAAAGACCGCGACTGGATCCTCTTCACAGACGAGACGCCGACCGCTCCCGTGTATGCCGGCATGACGCCGCAAGAGACGCGCGCCGCGCTCAAGCGCCACGCGGAACCGAGCTACCAGGGCACGTTTACAGGCGCGCGACGATATGTGCTGCACACATTCGCCAACACGCAAAGTGCGTTGATGAAGAAGCGCGTGTCGCGTTTCATGGTGAGCAGTGCGTGCCCCTCGTGCCATGGCAAACGATTGAAGCCCGAGGCGCTGTCCGTGACCTTCGCGGGACTGGATATAGGCGAGTTATCGCAGATGCCGCTTGCCCGTGTCGCCGATGTATTGCGCCCGGTTGCTCGCGGTGAGGTGCCAGAGGGCGGTTCAAGGTCCGCTGCTGCATCGGCATCGGCTGAAGAAATATTGAGCAAGGATGAGATGCGGGCAGCTGTCGCGCGACGGGTCGCGTCCGGCGGATCGGAACACAAAGCCTCTCCCGATATAAGACGGACTACGAATCAATCCAGGGAGAAGCAGGTTGCAGCGCAACGGATTGCGAGCGAGTTGCTCGAACGCCTGACTACGCTCATCGATCTGGGCCTGGGATATCTGGCGCTGGACCGGGGCACACCCACCTTGTCTTCGGGCGAGTTGCAGCGGCTGCGGCTTGCGACGCAGCTCGCATCGCAGTTGTTCGGGGTGATCTATGTCCTCGATGAACCCTCCGCCGGCCTTCACCCCGCCGATGGCGAAGCGTTGTTCACCGCGTTACTTCGCCTGAAGGCCGCGGGCAATTCACTGTTCGTGGTCGAGCATGATCTGGAGATGATGCGCCGGGCGGACTGGCTGGTGGATGTGGGTCCGGCTGCCGGCACGGCGGGCGGACAGATTGTGTATAGCGGGCCGCCGGCCGGATTGGCGGACATCGAGGAATCGCAAACGCGGTTGCATCTGTTTGGCGACTACCGGGCAGCTCCGCGTTCGAAGCGCACGCCGGCGCACTGGCTGCGGCTTGCGAACGTGACACGTAACAACTTGCATGACCTGGAGGTCGCTTTTCCGCTCGGCTGCTTCACGACCGTGACAGGCATTTCGGGCTCGGGAAAATCCAGCCTCGTCAGCCAGGCACTGCCGGAATTGGTCGCAGACCAGCTTGGCCGACCGATCGCGCCAGATACGGATGAGGAGAGTGATCCGTTGCTGGATGTCGAGGACATTCCGACCGGCGGTGAAATAACGGCCGGCATGGAGCGAATCCGGCGACTGGTTCGCGTCGATCAGAAGCCGATTGGACGCACCCCGCGTTCGAATCTCGCAACCTACACCGGCCTTTTCGATCACGTGCGCAAGCTGTTTGCAGAGACGCCCACGGCGCGTGGTCGCCGTTATGACGCAGGCCGGTTCTCGTTCAATGTTGCGAAGGGTCGATGCCCGACATGCGAGGGTGAGGGATTCGTGAGCGTTGAGTTACTGTTCATGCCGAGCGTGTATGCACCGTGTTCAACGTGCGGAGGAACGCGATACAACCCGGAGACGCTGGAGATCGAATGGAAGGAAAAGAACATTGCGGACGTGCTGCAGATGACCGTGGACACCGCGTGCGCCTTCTTTGCCGACGAGCCGCAGATCATGCGAGCGCTGGCCGTGCTAAAGGACATTGGACTCGGTTATTTACGCCTGGGCCAACCGGCCACTGAGTTGTCCGGCGGCGAAGCGCAACGGATCAAGCTGGCGACCGAACTTCAGCGAGCGCAGCGGGGCGAGACCCTTTATATCCTGGATGAGCCCACGACCGGCCTGCATTCCACGGACAGCGACCGCTTGTTGATTCAATTGCAGGGGCTGGTCGATGCGGGTAACACGGTGATCGTCGTGGAGCACGACATGCGGGTAGCGGCTCAAAGCGACTGGGTCATCGACATGGGACCGGGTGCTGGCGAGGAAGGTGGCAAGATGGTGGTCAGCGGCACGCCGGAAGACGTAGTTAAGCGGGGGAAAACCAGCAGCTATACGTCAAGGTATCTAAAGGCTTGCCTGCTCTGAAGTTTCGCCTTAGCGAAGCCTTGAAAACGAAACAGCCGGTGACTCCCTATGGAGCCACCGGCTGCGGCCAAGCCAAAACCCGAACGCTTAGTCCATGGTCTCGAGCGTCGGATAGTCCGTGTACCCTTCAGTACCGCGAGCATAGAACGTCTCGGGGATCGGCGCGTTCAACGCGGCATCGCTTTCGAAGCGTTTTACGAGATCCGGGTTGGCAATGAACAACTGCCCCCATGCGACGGCGTCAGCGTCACCCCGGTCGAGCGCCGCCTGAGCGCTTTCCTTGGTGAACTTTTCGTTCGCGATATAAACGCCGCCAAAGGCTTGCTTCAACTGCGGTCCGATCGAGTCTTCGCCAACGCGTTCACGCGCTGCGATGAAAGCGATCTTGCGCTTGCCCAACTCACGTGCAACGTAACCGAAGGTAGCGGCGCGATCGCTGTCGCCCATGGTGTGCGAATCAGCGCGCGGCGCGAGGTGCATGCCAACCCGGTCAGCGCCCCACACTTCAATACACGCGTCCACCACTTCCAGCATCAGGCGTGCGCGATTTTCAATCGGGCCACCGTAAATATCCGTGCGTTTGTTCGTGCTGTCCTGCAGGAATTGGTCGAGCAGATAACCGTTCGCGCCGTGCACTTCAACGCCGTCGAAACCGGCAAGCTTCGCATTTTCCGCACCCTTGCGGAACGCTGCAACCACCCCTTGAATCTCGTCGAGTTCGAGCGCGCGCGGCGTCACATATTCGCGCTGGGGCCGCACAAGGCTCACATGACCTTGCGCCGCAATTGCGCTCGGCGCCACCGGCAGGTCGCCGTTGAGGAAGACGGGGTCCGAGATCCGGCCGACGTGCCACAGTTGCAGGAGGATCGTGCCGCCTGCGTCGTGGACTGCCTTCGTCACGAGCTTCCAGCCTTCGACCTGCTCGTCTGACCAGATTCCCGGCGTTTCAGCGTAACCCACGCCTTGGGGCGTAACTGAAGTTGCTTCGCTGAGGATCATGCCGGCTGCAGCGCGATCCGCGTAGTACTGCGCCATCAACGCGTTCGGCACACGTTCAACACCCGCGCGCTGACGCGTGAGCGGCGCCATGATGATGCGGTTACGAAGATTGAAGGCACCGGCTTTGAGCGGGTCGAAAAGATTTGGCATTTTGAAAGTATTCCTAAATAGATTGTAATGAGATCCAGCAGCCAGAACACGATGGACTAACCTGCACGCGTCAGAGGCCGTTACGAAGCTGATCGAGAAACGCTTGGATGACCGCTTCGTCGCGCTTGAAAAATATCCATTGCCCAACCCGCTTGGAGGTCACCAGGCCCGCTTTGTGAAGCGTCGCCAGGTGAGCCGACACCGTGGATTGGGACATATTGCAACGCGCGTCGATCTGCCCGGCGCACACGCCATTCACGAGCGGGAACTCCTGCTCGTGGAAGTAGGCTTCGGGCTCCTTTAGCCACGTAAGAATCTCGCGGCGGACGGGATTGGCCAAGGCCTTGTGAATGGCGTCGATATCCATGAAAAACGGTTTTGGGCAGAATCGCAATGAAACGAAGTATATTTCGCAAAAGTCCGATATACAAGCAAACCACTATGATCGATAGGGGTAATCCCGAGGCTCGCCGCTTGAGCGTGGCTCCCATCCATCGAAAATTCACAGATATTTATACATGCGGCTTAACGCTCATCTAGAGTGATGGCCTTTTCACTCACTCGGAACAACATATGGGAAATGCACGGACCAGCGACTCGGCAGCTCTCGTGGCAATTGTTACGACGCTCGGCATTCTCTTAGCTGCTTGGGTGCTGGGCCGTGTCTTGGGCGCCGACACAACGACCGTGTTTTTGTCATTATTTTTCATGGGAGTGGCTGCGGTGCTGGTAATGGGTCTGACCTTGTACTGGCTGCGTGATTACCTCATGCCCGCCTCATTCGTGGCGCTAGCCATGATGTGGCCTATCTTTTGGCCGGTCCTCGACAGCGTCGCTTGCGGCGGCTGCGCGAGCAGCAGCGGCGGCGGATTCCCCCTCCAAGACACCGACAGCCTGATCAATTCATGGTTGGTGAAAGCCAGCGTGGAAGTGGTCCTGGTTCTTTGCGCGATAGTCTCCTATCGTCGATTGAGCCGCCGGTATTACTGAATCGACTGGGCCGCAGACCATGAAACGCGCAGCCGATCGCGCGCCCGCTCGTGGTAGATCGCTCCACTTCACTGTCGATATCCAAGCAATCCACCATGGCCGATAAAGCTCATCCCAAAGCTCGCCGCGTAGCCTTGCCTCTTCAGGTCGATTTACGCGTGTAGCGCAACCAGACCGCGTCATGAGCGACCTGTTCCACTGATGCAAGGGTCAGATACGCCGGATTTTTCCATGCGTCCATCGCCACCTCGAATGAGGACGGATGCTCGCTGCGGCCATCCACGAGCGGCAGGATCAGCACGCTCACTTCATCCACCAGACCGGCATTCACGAACGCGCCGCTCACGTGCGAGCCGCCCTCCACTATCAGCTTCTTCACCCCCAACTCGCGTTCAAGCGTACGGACTACATCCGCCAGATCGAGATCGGTCTTGCCGCCGAAAACGTAGGACACCCCAATCGACTGAAGATAGGCGAGGAAATCATCCGAGACCTGCTCTGTCACCACTTCGATCACATGCGACTTCAACGCGGTATTCGATTTCCATTCAACCAGTCCCTTCGGGTCAATGGAAATGGCGTACTGATCTGCGCCGCGCTGGGCGAAGTGGTTCGTACGCGGAACCGGCTGCTTCGCAAGGCCTTTTGGATAACCCTCTCCGTGCGCGATTTCCTGCATTGTGACGCGACCGCAAATCCAGCCGTCGGCTTCAAAGGATGCAGCCGTGTTCTCGTAGAGATCGGACGCAAAGTCGAGATGCCAGCCGTCTGTGAGACTGCGGCCATCGACAGAAGACATCATGTGGCAAACAATATAGGGCTTCATTAGCGTTGGTTTGGACGTTGGTGGAAACTGGGCAATACAGCAAGTAGTGTTCCGCACCGCCCGCTAAAAAGAACCGCGGAAAAAACACGGGACAGAACCTTCCTGAAAGCCAGAACACGCTGGCGCCGAGGGGATGCTTGTGGTCTCATTCGTCCTTTGGATCGCGCGGATAACGCGCCGCCGTTTATGGACCTGAAGCAGATTCACTATTTCATCGCGCTGTTCGAAGACGGCTCGGTCACGCGCGCGGCGAAGCGGCTTAACATCGTGCAGCCGGCGCTCAGCATGCAGATATCGAAGCTTGAAGCAGAGCTTCACCAGCCACTGTTCGAGCGCGGACCGCACGGCATGACGCCGACCGAAGCCGCGCGCCTGATGTATCGGCTATACGTTCCTATCATTCGCGATATTGAACACGCCCGCGAGCAACTCAGCCGCAGCGACGTGATCGTCACCGGGCGCGTGGCGCTCGGCATGGTGTCGTCGGAAGCGGAGAGTGTGCTGCCCGAATCGCTCGCCACCTTCAACGCAATGTTTCCGCAAGTGGAGGTGTCCGTAGCGGACGGCTTCAGCGCGCAATTGATCGATGCGGTCGAGGCCGGGCGCCTGGATGCCGCGGTCATCAACAAGCCGCGCGGCCGTCTCTCGCTCGACACGCGTGCCCTGCTCGACGAAGAGATGGTGCTCGTCACCAGCGTCATCCACGGACGACCGATGCCCGAGGCCATCGACCTGGCTGAACTCGGCGATCTGGAACTCGTGCTGCCCACCCGCCGCAACGGTCTGCGCGGCGTGCTCGATGCCGCGCTTCTAAACGCAGATATTGTGATCAAGCCGAAGTTTGAAATCGATCTGCTGAACACGATTGTGCAGTTCGTCGAACAGAGCAACGTGGCGACCATCCTCCCGCGTGTCGTCGTTCAGCGAAAAGTGGACGACGGCCTGCTCCGTGCTTATCGCATTGCCTCTCCAGGAATCGTGCGGCATATCGTATGCGTGAGTCATCCGAAGCGGCCAATCGGCGCCGCAACGAACGCACTCATCGAAATCATCACGGACAACATCCGTCGCGTGACTACGACCGCCACGCCCGGCTGAATCGAAAGCTTCAGCCAAGCGGAAGCAATCAGCCCGCATGCACCGAGCGATTGTCGAGTTTGCCCAGCGTCTCCGGGACGATGAACGCGCCCGCCAGAAAGATCACGCTGATCACGCCGACAAAGATCGCCAGCGTCATCGGCAACTCGCCCGGGTTCTTCGCCACCAGCGAGACGGCGGTCGGCATCATGCCGCCGATCGCAAAGCCAATATTCCATGACAGCCCCGTTCCGGTCGCACGGATCGCGGTCGGGAAACGCTCGTTCAGGAAGATCAGGATGGGCGCATAACCCGCGCTGCCGAGCGCGCTCAACACAACGGCATAGACGGTGATCATCGTGATGCTTGGCGCGCTGGGCAACAGCAGGAACAGCGCGGGCAGCGCGATCAGGCGCACCAGCCCGATCCAGATGAACGCAGACTTGCGGCCAATGAACGTGCTCAGGTGCCCCGCTGCCACCGAAGCCGCGAGTACTCCCACGCTCGCGATCATCAGGATGCCAGCGGCGGCGCCATTAGGCACGTGGCTGACCACCTTGAGGAATGTCGGCAAATAACCCGAGGTGAGGTAATAACCGCTGCCGCCGCCAACCGTGAGCAGCAGGTTCACGAACAGGATGCCGCGATAGTCCCGCGAAAACAGCGTCTTGATCGGCGACCGGATGACTTCCACCGGCGCGGAGATATCGCGCGCTGCGGCCTTTGCGGCCTTCTCCGCCGCCAGCTTTTTCCACAGCGGCGACTCTTCGAGGCTATTGAAGACGAACAGCCCAAGCATCGAACTGATGATCCCGGTGAAGAACATGCAGCGCCAGCCCCATACGTCGAAGAGTTCGCCCGGGAAGATAGACGACATGGTCAGGAATACGATGGAAGCGAGCAAGGCGCCCAGGCCCGCACCGCCGCCGCCGATCAGCCCGGACACCGCGCCGCGATACTTCGGCGCAACCGATTCCGTGCCAATGGTATGCGTGGACGCCACCACTCCACCCACGAACACGCCCTGCACCAGCCGCAACGCGAGGAACAGGATTGGCGCTGCCAGGCCGACCTGTGCAACGGTAGGCAAGGCGCCGAAAAGCGCAGTCGATATCCCCACGCCGACGACCGCGAGAATCATCGCGCCCTTGCGGCCGTGCCGGTCCGCGTAGGAACCGAACCACGCGGAGCCGAGCGGACGCATCAGCAGGGTCACCGCGAACGACGCGTATACCGCTGCCAGCGAAAGCATGGCATGTTCGGACGGAAAGAACAGCCGGCCAACCACGGGAGCCACGTACAGCAGCACAAACAGATCGAATAGATCGAGTGCCCAACCCAGGCATGAGGCCACTACTGCGCCCATCACCTGTCGCGTGTTTACATCGGGCGCGGCGGCGCTTTCCTGTGCTGCTACGGACATTGTCATCTCCTTGAAGGTCGCAGCGCCTTCTCTTGAACGGCGCCGTGTATTTGGCACGTCGAACTGTCGTGCTCTCGTTGGAAGTCTCTTCGTTATGGTGTGATGCGACCTTCAGCTACCGCGAAACACCGGCTTGCGTTTGCTATGAAACGCCTCCACGCCCTCACGGAAATCGTCCGATGTGCGCAGCCGGCTGTAGCTGTGCCCTTCCAGTTCAATAGCAATCGAGAGCGGCGCATCTTCCGTGTCGTTGAGCAGCTTCTTGGCCGTGCGCTGTGCGAGCGGCGAGAACGCGCGCAGTTCATCGACGAGTGCATCGGTCGTGGCTTCCAACTGCGCGTCCGCTACGCACTCCACCGCGATGCCCCATTCGTATGCCTGCTTGCCGGGAATCCGGCGCGAGCGCATCACAATATCCTTGGTCCTGCCGATACCCACCATCTGCTGCAGACGCGCCGAGCCGCCCGAGCCCGGGATCTGCCCGAGCTTCTGCTCCGGCAATGCGTAGAACGTCGTATCGGTCGCAATGCGGAAGTCGCAAGCGAGCGACAACTCGAAGCCCACGCCAAAGCAGAAACCGCGATTCGCCGCAATTACTGGCTTCGAGCAGCGAGCGGGCGCTGCGATATTCCAGGCGAGTTTCGACACATGTTCCGGCGATGCTTCAAGGAAGCCCTTGATGTCGCCACCGCTCGAAAAATGCTCGCCGTTGGCGCGAATCACGATCACGCGCACGCGGTCATCTTCGTCGAGCGCTTCGAACGCCGCGCGCAACTGGTCGCGTGCATGCATCGATATGACGTTCAACGGTGGGCGATGCAAAATGATGTCGGCGCGCTCGCGTTTTTCATCGACTTCGATCGAGAAGCCGTCCAGGTCCTGCAACAGCATCTGGCCGCGATGGGTCAAGTCAGTCATCGGTTACTCCTTAGTTGTTTCGGTAGGGCTGTTCGTGGTGTCGAGGTCATATTCACCGGCAGATAATTTGCGGCGCAGAATCTTGCCGACCGGCGACTTCGGAATGTCGTCGACGAAAACATAGTCGCGTGGACGCTTGAAATTCACGAGATCCGACTCGCGGCACCAGGCGTCGAGCGCGCCGGCGTCGACATAATCACGGCGCTTGATGAACGCGACCACGCGCTGTCCCCAGCGCTCGTCTTTCACGCCCGCGACGGCCACTTCGTCCACGGCCGGATGCAGCGACAAGACCGATTCAATATCGACCGGCGAGATGTTTTCTCCACCGCTGATGATCATGTCGTCCACACGGCCGCTAACGAAGAGGTCACCGTCCTCGTCGAAAAAGCCCGTGTCGCCAGTGAAGTACCAGCCGTCGCGCAAGGACTTCGCATTCGCGTCCGGACGATTCCAGTAACCTTCGAATGCTTCATCGCCAAGCAAGTCCGCAATGATCTGGCCTTCCTCGTGCGCGGCCGCGAAATCGATCGGCGAGGCAGCATCCAGCTTCACCACACGCAGCCGCGTGTTGATGCCGGCACGGCCTGCGCTGCCGGGTTTGCGCGTGGCGTCCTGGTCGATGCTGAACGTGTACACCTCGGATGATCCATAGTGATTCACAAACAGTTCGGGCTTGAATGCGGCGGACAGACGCTTCAGCAGGCCATCGCTCATGGGCGCGCCCGCGAAACCGAGCTTGGTCACTGAACCTATGCTTGCGTTCTCAAAGCCGGGAGCCGCCAGCAGATCGTGATAAAGCGTAGGCACGAGATACAGGCACGTGAGCTCGAACGCGCTAATCGACTCCAGCGCTTGGGGCGCATTCCAGCGCCGCACGCAAACGAACAGGCCGTCGACCAGCGCCATGGCGAGCAACGAACGCACGCCCATGGTGTGATAAAGCGGCATGACGCCCAGCGTGCGCTCGCCGTGGCGGTACAGGTTCTGTGCCACGTGTGCGAGCGCAGCGGCCCGCTCATGCCGGTGACGCCGTGGCACACCCTTCGCCTTGCCCGTTGTCCCGGAGGTATAGAGGATCAGCGAGATGTCGTCGGCTGTGGCGTCTGTCATGACGCTCGCCGCATGCCCGCTCAGCAGCGCATCGAATGAAGTCGTACCGCGTGCATTGTCCAGCGCGATACGCGGCAGCTTCTGCGCCGCCTCGCTTGCATAGACCGCATCGGCGGAAACCGGTTCGAATACGACCGCTTTCGCGTCCGCATCGGTCACGCAGTAGTCGAGTTCCTCGGGTTTCGCGCGCCAGTTCAACGGCGTCATGACAATGCCCGCGAACTGGCAGGCCCAATGGAGCGTAGCCATTTCCCAGCGGTTTTGCAGTACCACGAGTAGGCGGTCACCGCGCGCGAGACCCAGCTCGCACAAACCGCCGGCGGTCTTGAGGATGATGTCGTGCCACTGCGCGTAGGTCAGCCTCACATCGCCATCCACGAGGGCGAGCGTGTTGGGGCTGCGTTCAACGCTTTGCAAAAAGGTCCGGCCGAGATCAAGCATGTTCCGGCTCCTTCTTGATGTTCTCGTAGTTTTTATTACGCAACGCCGCTACATCAAGCACCGCCGCCACGATCGGCGTGTAACCCGTACATCGGCACAGATGGCCCGACAGCATCTCGCGTACTTGCGTTTCCGTCGGATCCGGTACGCGCTTGAGATAGTCCGCGCACGACATCAGAATGCCCGCAGTGCAAAAGCCGCACTGCAAGGCGTGATGGCGTTGGAACGCCCGTTGCAGATCGCCTAGCGTCTGGTCAGGCGCGAGACCTTCGACCGTGTCCACACGACGGCCCTCCACCTGCACCGCCAGCATCAGGCACGATCGTGCCGCCACTCCGTCCACATGCACGGTGCACGCACCGCACACGCCATGTTCACAACCCACATGCGTTCCGGTCGCGCCCAGTTCGTGACGCACGAAATCGGACAACAGGTCGCGCGATTCGCAATAGCCCGTGCGCCCCCGTCCGTTGAGCGTCACGGTGATGCGCCGGCGCTCGCCTGCTCCAAGCGTGGTGGATGATGTCTTGCTCACTTCGCCTCCTCTATCACGCGCCATCCGAGTTGCCGCACCAGATGGCGTCTATACGTTGCGCTGACATGCGCGTCGTCCTGTGCATTCAGCTTCCAGCTCAGGTCGTTCAGCGCGTCACGCAAGTCATCGCCGAGCAGCCTTGGCCATTGCTCAACCACCGGCCGGTCCGCCACACCGCCTACTGCGATCCTGAGCGATGTATCGGTGACCACGGTGGCGCACGCGACCATCGCGAAGTCACCGTGGCGTGCTGAAAATTCGGTAAACCCGTATTGCTCGCCGGCCCGCTTCAACGGAAACCGCACGCCTTCAATCAGTTCGTCGGGCTCGCGCGCGGTCATCAACATGCCCTGGAAAAAATCTTCCGCCTTGAGTACGCGCTTGCGTTTCTTCGATCGCAACATCACGTCGCCGCCCAGCACCGAGAGCACCAGCGGCAGCTCCGCGCTAGGGTCGGCATGAGCGATCGACCCGCATACGGTGCCGCGATTGCGGATCTGAAAATGCGAGATGTGCGGGAACGCGAGCGCGAGCAAGGGGACTTCGTTGTGCAGCGACGCACGCCATTCCACGCTGCCTTGCGTGGCGGCGGCGCTCACCACAAGATGACCGTGGTCGATGCTCACGCGATTGAGATCCTCGGTGCGCGAGATATCGATGAGCACCCGCGGTTGCGCAAGCCGCATGTTCAGCACCGCCATCAGCGACTGGCCGCCTGCGAGAATGCGTGCCTCTTCGCCGGTTTGCGCGAGCGCTTCGAGCGCGTCGTGCGTGGAAACAGCGCGCACATAGTCGAATGGCGCCGGCTTCATGAGTTCCTCCTGAAGCGTGCAACCAGCCGGCCGAGCCACGAACCACCCGTTTTCACGGGCTTGCCCGCCGCCTGACGTCCCAGCGATTCAAAAAGTTGCCGCAACACGACCTTCGCCGCGCCCTCAAGCATCCGTCCGCCCACGGCTGCAACCTTGCCCGAGACTTGCGCCTCGTAGTCGTACGTGAGCCGCGTGCCGGTACCATCGGGCGTGAGTTCCACGAGACCATTGCCACGCGCGCTGCCAAGCGACGACATGCCCGCGCCAGCCAGACGCAAGCGGTGCGGCGGATCGATATCGGACAGCCTGATCTCCGCTTCGAAGCGCGCCTTGATCATCCCAACACCCACAGTCACATCCGCGCGATACGCGTTCTCGCCCTTCGCTTCAAGCGCGTGACAACCAGGGATCACCTTGGCGAGCGCGTTCGGATCGAGCAGTACCGCGAAGATTGCTTCCGGCGATGCAGCGAGATCCACGCTGCCTTGCGCCGTCAGCGCTTTACCGCCCGGCACTACGCGCTTCTTCTGCTGCGTCTCGCGGAACTCGGGCCGCGAAGGTTCCGGGTCATCCATACCGACCAGCGCCATTACTTTCGAAGGCGTGAGCGGCAAACGAATGTCTTCTACGCCGAGCGCGTCGGCCACTGCATTCGCAATGCAGGGCGGCGTGCTCATGTTGTTTCCTTCGCCCAAGCCCTTGGCGCCAAGCGGCGTGAAAGGCGATGGCGTCTCCAGATGAATGATCACCGGATCGGGCACTTCGCAGGTGGTCGGCATCAGATAATCCGCCAGCGTGCCGGACTGGAAACTGCCGTCGGCGCCGTAGCGAAACTCTTCCATCAGCGCCGCGCCCAGCCCCTGCGCGAACGCGCCGCGAATCTGGCCGTCGGCGAGCGCGGGGTTCAGCAACGTGCCGGCATCGTGCGTGGTCACATAGCGGTCGATCCGCACGCGTCCCGTTGCACGGTCCACTTCCACGCCGCACATATCGAAGGCGAAACCATAAGCCGCCGATGTATTGATGCGGTCCTGCTCATCAGGCGCGTCCATGTTTTCCGGCGTCCAGAATACCGTCTCGCGCAGCCCCGGCTCTTCGCCTTCAGGGAGCAATGCGGGCGCCCAATGCGGGGCGTTGCTTGCGACGCGCCCGAACGGCATTGCACTGGTTTCGTCGCCTGCTTTGTAAATGCGACCGCCTTCGAAACGGATGTCGTCCGGCTTGCACGCGAGTTGCGACGAAGCAATGCGCGCGAGCTTGTCGCGCACCCGCACGGCCGCGAGATGCACCGTGCCGGCAACTGCGCCAGCAAAGCGGCTCGAATAATTCCCTGCCGCTACCGACCACGCGTCCTTGTGCGTATCGAACTCCACGTTCACCACGATCTCATGCGGCGCGAGCCCGAGCACGTCCGCCACTACTTGCGCGCATACCGTCATGTGCCCCTGCCCCGCCGGCGTCGACGCCACCGTCACGACCACGCCGCCAAGCAGGTCGACGCTAACCGTTGCACTCGCGATAGCACCGCTCTTCGGGCCGGCCTTCTTGCGTGCTTCGGCGGGCATCACCGTCGTGATGTAACCCATATTCGATACCGACGGCTCAACGATCGCCGCAAAGCCGATGCCGTACAAACGGCCTTCCTTGCGTGCGGTTTCGCGTCGTGCCTTGAGATCGTCGTAACCGCCCTCGGCGAGCGAGCGCTTCAACGCTTCCTGATAATTGCCCGAGTCGAGCAACGCGCCGGCCGCGGCGCGATAAGGGAAAGCATCGGCGGGAACGAAATTGCGTCGGTACACATCCAGCACATCAAGTTTCAGCTCGATGGCAATGCGTTGCATCAGGCGCTCGAGCGCGAAATAAACCTGTGGGCCGCCAAAACCGCGCACGAGGCCCGTAGGCGTCTTGTTGGTCAGCACAACCCTGTTGCGCACCAGCAGCCCGGGAATGGCGTAGGCGCCCGTTAAACAGCCGTGCATGCGATAAAACGTGGCGGGCTCGGGCGCGCGCAGATAACCGCCGCAATCTTCGACCTGGTCGTAGTTGAGCGCGGTGATCCGGCCATCGTTTTCCACGGCCGCTTCGAGCGTGGTCAGCCGCGCCGTGGCGGAGGTCGCCGCGCTCAGGTGTTCGAGCCGGTCTTCCACGTATTTCACCGGCGCGTTCGCCTTGCGCGAGGCCAGGCAAATCAGCACGACGTAGGGGAATACGGCCTGCTTCACGCCGAAGCTGCCGCCCGAATCGCGCGGCGCCTTGTGACGCAAGCGGTTGGCCGGCACGTTCAGCGCGAGCGCCATCACCGCGTGCAGCGAGAACGGCCCCATGAAGTTCGAGGTGACGTCATACCCCTCGTCGCCAGAAAGATACTCAGCGATAACCACGGCGCATTCGATCGGCGCACAGGTATTGCGCGGATAGTGCGCTTCCAGCTTCACACGATGCGGCGCGTTCCTGAATGCCGCTTCGGGCTCACCGTAGCGAAAACTCCGGTCGCTGATCACGTTGGTCTGGACGTTCGGATGCAGCACCGGCGCGTCGCTTTTGAGCGCGCCTTCTATTGACGTCACCGGGTCGAGTGTCTTGTACTCCACCTTGATCAGGTCGAGTGCGTCCTCGGCCAGTGCACGCGATTCGGCCATCACCACCGCAACCGGTTCGCCGACGTAGCGCACGCGATCGGTCGCCAGCGCCCACTGCTCCATCTTCGACTTCACACCGACCACGAACGGGCGCGACCACGCAGCAAGGTCGTCACGCGTCAACACGCCTCGCACGCCTTCGCATGCGAGCGCAGCGGTTGTTTCGATGGAAATCAGTTCGGCATGGGCGTGCGGCGAGCGCAGGACGGCTGCGTGCAGCGTGCCTGGCTTGATACCCAGATCGTCGCCATAACGGCCGCGGCCAGTCAGGATGGCGGGGTCTTCGAAACGTTCGAGCGACTTCCCGACATGAGTGGTTTTCGCCTTCAGCGGCGGCGCCAGCGCCTCTTGCACCTCGTGCGCCTCTTGCACCGCTATGACCGCCTCGGAAGCGCGCGCGTCGATGCCGGCTAAACCGGTCTGTTCGCGCTGGTTCATTCGTCTGCTCCTTCGTTGCGTCGTGTGCCGAACTCATCGGCAAGACCGGTCCACCGCCTGGTTATTTCGCTGTGCTCAATGCTGAACAGATCGAGAATCCGGCCCACGGTATGGTCAACAACGTCTTCAATGGTCTTCGGATGTGCATAGAACGCCGGGACCGGCGGCATGACGATCGCGCCCATCTCCGTCGCCATTGTCATGTTGCGCAAGTGCGCCAGGTTGAGCGGCGTTTCGCGCGCCACCAGCACCAGGCGGCGGCGCTCTTTCAGCATGACGTCGGCTGCGCGCGTGAGCAGGTTATCGGCAAAACCATTCGCGACCGCGGCCAGCGTTTTCATCGAACAGGGAGCCACGACCATGCCGCTCGTGACGAACGAACCGCTTGCAATCGACGCCCCCACATCACGGACGTTATGCACGACATCGGCCAGCGCTTCGAGATCATTGCGCGTAAGCCCAAGCTCCTGCGCCGCCGTCACCGCGCCCGAGGCCGATACGATCAGATGCGTCTCGTGCGTGCCGATACGGCGCAGCGCAGCAAGCAGCCGCACGCCAATGACAGCGCCGCTCGCCCCTGAGATGCCGACGACTAGGCGCGGCTTCTGATCGGCGCTCATTGCTTCCCGCTCAGGTACGAGTCGAAGGCATCGTTATCGGGAGCAACCAGCGCGTCGAGGTCGACTGCGTCGTAGCCGGGAATTCGCACGCGGGTGAACACATGGCCCGAATACACCATCGGCCGCGTGGCGTCCAGACCCATCTTCGTGCTGATACCCTGCAGATGCGCCGGGGTATCGTCCGGCTGGCCAATAGTCGTCGACGGGTCCAGCGGCGACCCTTGCGCGCCTTCGATCAACACAAGATCGCGATCCGCCTGGAAACGCGTGGCGATCGCCCATTCAATTTCGGCGGGATCATGAATGTCCACGTCGGTGTCCACCACCACAACCTGCTTGATGTCGTAATGCGCGCCGAATGCACACAGGATCACGTTCTTCGCTTCGCCCTCGCGCTTCTTCGCGAACTGCACCCACAGGTGATAACGGCATACGCCGCCCACTGAAAGATGCACGTCGGTCACACCCGGATGACTGCGTTGAAGGTGCGATAAAAGCGTCGCCTCGCGCGGAATTCCACCGAGCAGCAAGTGCTCCATTTCGGCTGGCACGATGGTGTGATAAACGGGCTTCTGCCGGTGCGTGACCGCCGTCACCTCGATCACTTCGCGCGCTTCCTGCGCGCTGTAGTACTTCGGGAACTCACCGAACGGGCCTTCCGCTTCGCGCACGTCCGGCAGGATGCGGCCCTCGATCACGATCTCCGCGAACGCCGGCACGCGGACCTCGTTCGTCACGCATTTAACGACCGGCAAGGGCGCGCCGTGCAATGCGCCGGCGATCTCCAGCTCATCGAAATCGATCGGGGAAATGGCTTGGGACGCGAGCATGGTCAGCGGATCGACGCCGATTGCCACGGCAATATCGAGCGCATCGCCCGCGGCTTCCGCGGTTTTCTGGAACGCGTACAGATGGCGCGGCAGCAGCAAAATCGCCATGCGATCGCGAGCGTGAACCTGGATACGGTTGATCGACACGTTCTGCACGCCGGTGCGGGGGTTCCGCGCAATCACGAGACCTGCGGTGATGTACGGACCGCTGTCGTGTTCGCTATGGGTGGGGATAGGCAGCAACGCATGAAGGTCGATGCCGCTGGTATGCACGACTTGCTGGCAAGCGGCTTCCCCGGCGGGTACTTCTTTCCACGGCAGCGGATGATCCGCTGCATCGCGAAAACGTTGCAACAGGTCTTTCTCCGGCACGCCCATGGCTTCGGCAATCCACGCGCGCCTGGACATGAAGCCGCTGACCACCGGCATGTCGTGTCCGTCGGGCGCGAGGAATACGGCCGCTTGCTTGCCGTCGAGCCGTTTCGCCACGGCCGCGAGCTCGTGTTTCAGCGCGACGGGTTTAGCGATGGTCGCAACGCGTCCCGTGGCAGAGAGGTGGGCGAGCCAGCCACGCAGCGACAACGCGTCGAAGGATTGGCGAGTTAGTGAGGGTGTTGCGGTGCCGTTCGTCGCGGCGTCACGTTGGTTCATCCGCGTCTCCATCATTTCTGAAATGAAGCGTAGCGACAACGCGATATAACTTCTAATACTGTTTTTTGATGCTGTCGATCAATGCTCGTGATATCCGTGTTTGCCCCGATGTAAGCGTTTCGTTAGTGGAATATCAATAACATGGGACTTGGGCGCGCTGCCTCGCTGCCGGGCGTCTGATAAACAATCGTTCCTTCATTAGACTTATTGATGACCCGCTCACCGGGCCGCTATCCGCTGTCTATCCGCTGTCTTTACTGAGCTGAGCCGACCCGCATGGACCTGAAGCAGATTCAGTATTTCATCGCCCTGTTCGAGGACGGCTCCGTCACGCGGGCAGCCAAGCGGCTGAACATCGTGCAACCTGCGTTGAGCATGCAGATCGCCAAGCTGGAGGACGAGCTGCATCAACAACTCTTCGAACGCGGGGCGCACGGCATGGCCCCGACCGCAGCGGGACGGCTGATGTACCGCCTCTTCCTGCCAATCATGCGCGACCTCACGTATGCGCGCCAGCAACTGGTGCAGCGTGATGAAGTGGTGACGGGGCATGTATCGATCGGCTTGATTGCGTCGGTGACAGAGAGCGTGCTGGCAGATTCACTGTCGCGCTTTCACGCTCGTTATCCGCATGTGGAAGTCACCGTGTCCGACGGTTACAGTGCGACATTTATCGACTGGGTATCAGGAGGACAACTCGACGCTGCGCTGATCAACAAACCACGCGCGCGCCTGTCGCTCGACTCCCAGCCCTTGCTCGATGAAGAGATGGTGTTGGTCACCAGCGCCGTGCATGGTCCTGACTTGCCACATGCCATCGAGCTTGCGCAGCTTCCCGAACTCGAACTGGTGTTGCCCACGAAGCGCCATGGCTTGCGCGGCGTACTCGATACCGCCGCCCAGCACGAAGACGTACTACTCGCGCCACGCTTTGAGATCGACGTGCTGAGCACGATCGTCAAGCTGGTGGAAAGCACGCGCTTTGCGACGATCCTTCCGCGCATTGTGGTGGAGCGCGCGGTGCGGCTCGGCACGCTGCGTGCCTATCCCATTCTTGCGCCGCGGATCGTGCGCCACATTGTGCGGATCAGCCATCCGCGACGCCCGTTGAGCGCGGCGGCGGAAGCGTTGATAGCCATCATTGCCGACGAATTGCGGCTGGTGTCCAGCGAATCGACGATGGAGGCCGGGACGTGACCAATGCGCGTGACCAGTGCATGTGGCCAGTGCATGTGGCCAGTGCGTTATCGATCTTCGAGCACCGAAAAAATGTTACCCGCCGGGTCCTTGAACCAGGCAATCACCGGGCCTTCGGAGCCCCGGAAAATCCCTTTGGCATCGGTCTTGAGACTCGGCATGTCGTAGTGTTCGAAGTTCACGCCGCGCGCGCTCAACGTGTCGACTGCCTGCTCCACGCTATCGACCGGGAAGTTCAGCACTGTGTACGTCGCCGGTACATAGTCGGCCTTGGGATAGACCAGTACGCTGTTGCCGCCCGCCAGATGCAGCTTGAGAATGCCCATGGGTTCGCTCGTCACCTCCAGGCCCAGGGTCTCGCTGTAGAACGTCTTTGCTTCGGTGAGATCCTTCACTGCAAAACCGCTGAACGCGTGACTGTCTTTCAATAGCGTTGGCATCGTTTGCTCCTTTCAGGTTATGCAACTCCATGCAACTCATGCGCCCGACCATGATGCTCGCAGCTCCTTGACCGGACGCACTTCCACGCCGCCCAAGCGTGCGCCGGGAAAGCCGGAAGCCACGCGCATGGCTTCATTCATGTCGCGCGCCTCGATCAGGATAAAGCCGCCCACCTGCTCCTTGGTCTCGGCGAACGGGCCATCCGTGATCGAGACATTCTCGCCGCGAACCCTGAGCGTGACCGCTTCCTTCGCGGACTGCAGCGCCTGCGCCGCGATGAAATGGCGGCTCTCGCGCAAGCGTTCGTCATACGCCAGGGATTCATCGACTAGTGCGTCGTACTGCCGTTTCGACAGATCGTCGAGCAAGCGTTCGTCAAAGAAAATGAGGCACAGGAATTTCATCGATGTCTCCGGGTCGGGGTGGCTTCACTCGGTAGACGCATGAGCGGGCTCGAAATCGACAGAAAACGGGTGCGAAAAAGTATCGAAATGTAACGAACAGGACGAGGGTGCCGGACCGGCTATACGCCGGAGCGAACCCTCATGCGGCGATCTGCGGGATGCTCGGTGCTGAGCGGGTCTGTTAATCTGCGCCTTTCTTTCCGCCGACAAGACTTCGAACCATGCAACAGGATCTCCCTTTCAACGAACGAGGTATTACGTTTGCCCGCGCTGGCCTGAGTGCGTCGGGCCAGTTGTTTCCGCTACGTGATTTGCTCGGCGCAACGGTGGTGATGGTGCCGCGGCAGAAGCCCTTGCCTATTGCGCTGGGTGTGATCGGTTTGATCGTGGCGGTGACGGGTGGAATTCTCGGTTCAGGACCGGGGTTGCTGCTCGGCGTAATGATTGCCGTGGTGGGGTATTTGTCCTGGATTACGCAGGACGTGATCTACAGGATGTACGTGACCACGCCGGCAGGAGAGCGTGAGGTGTTCACGACGAAGGACGAGGAGTTTGCGCAGCGCGTCGCGAAGCTGGTGCGCGAGGGTATTCCGGCAGCGCCCCCGCCTGCGGCCACCTCGGCGCCCATTCCGGGTTAACACTTTCTTTACACGGACCGCAGCGATCCATGCCCGTTGTTAATGCGCCGCTCGCTAAAGTGGTGTTGTTCCCACCACCGCCCGTCGCGAGACGGTGCAACATCCGATGCTTCAGGCAAGCGTTGCTTCCCCGGTCCGTTCCCCTTCTGTTCCTGTGGCCCAGCCGTTCGTGCGGGCCAACCGAAAACTCCACACAGTAGTTGCGTTCGATCTCATCCTGCCGGGGCTTGACTCCAGCGGGCCGCGCCGCGTTTTGCAGAGGGCGCTGGGAGGGGAGGCTCGCATGCAGGTGGTGGCGACAGATCGCCGGCATGAATGCGTCACGTTGCACGTTGAAGTGCCTTCGCGGACGTTGAGTGATGTGATCGGGGTGGTGACTTCCCGGTTTGAGCAGGCCACCTTGGGCCACGCGACCACGTTCACACTGCGGCGCTAGATTGATTTGCTCGCGCCGGTAGACGGGGTTTTGGCGGTGGCCGGCGAGGGATTATGGCAAGGTCGGTGCTTTCGGCCTTATCGGCCGCAACCGCTAAGCCGGAACCTGCCGCCCCTCAGTGCAAACCAGCTTTCACTGCCGTCACATCGAAAGTAAACGCCAGAGTCTTATCCGGCACGACAATACTGTCGATAAACTGCACCACTTCTAAATCCTTCACAAAACTGGCCGCCGACGAAGCGGCCAGAATCGCGCTGCTTTCCTGCGGCTTGGCAATAAGATATCCCTGTACGTAATCCACGCCAATTTCCTTCAGCGCGCGCAGCGTATCCACATCTTCGACCCACTCCGCCACGCTGCGCATTCCAAGATTGCGAGCAAGCGCGACAATAGCCTCAACAATGGCTATATCAGCCGGATGCGCACACATCGTCCGAATAAACTCGCCGTCAATCTTGAGTGCATCGGCGGAAAGATCCTTGAGATATTTAAACGATGTATACCCCGCGCCGAAATCGTCGAGTGCGATCTTCCCGCCCATCTCATGAACCCGCGCGATAAAGCGCTGCGTATTGCCGAGATCGTGCAACGCGACGCTCTCGGTAATCTCGAGACAAAGATAAGGCACGAATTGCCGGAAGCGCGCGAACAATGCAAAGACGTCTTCCATGAACTGCTCGTCATTCAGCGAACCACCACTGAGATTGACGCAAATGAAACGCGTATTAGTAAGCGACGCCTGATGTTTCTCGATCCACTCGAGCAACGTGGCGATCACCCATTTATCGATAGCCGCAATGTTGCCGGATTCCTCCGCCGCCACGATCACCTTGCCGGCGGGCAAAGTCGCGCCGTCGGGCGCGCGCATGCGCAGCAGCACCTCGAAATTAAGCGACTCGGTAGGCGCAGACAACGACATGATCGGCTGCATCACAAGAAAAAGGCCCGGCGGCAACCGGTTGCGCCCCAGCGTTTCAACCAGCTTCAATTCCTCTGCCCGCTCCTCAAACGCCGCCGCACCCTTGCGATACGTCACCATCCGCGCATTCGAACTCTTCTTGGCCTCGCGGCACGCGCGGTCCGCATGCGAGAGCGCGTCCTGCACACGCACACCGTGCGAACACTCCACCAGGCCCACCGATGCCTTCACCTGGAACGCACGGTTGCCGACCTGATACGGCGCATCACTCAACGCACTGATCAAGTGATGACAGCAGTCGATGGCTTCGTCTATGGACATGCCGCCCATCACGCAGACGAACTCGTCGCCGCCAATCCGCCCGAACGGAAACCCGGCTGAAAACAACGCCCGCGTGCGGGTGGCGACCTGCTTCAGGACTTCGTCTCCCGCGCGATGACCGAACAGATCATTGACGAGCTTGAAACGATCCAGATCCACGTACGCGAGCGCCCAGGACGTCCCTTCTTCGCTTTGTGCAGCAATCGCCTTTTCCACGCCGCGCCGGTTGAGCGACCCGGTGAGCGGGTCGTGTTCAGCCAGGAATCGCAGTCGTTCGATCGCTTTAGAACGCTCGGTCACATCCTGCAGCGAGCCTTCGATCCAGCCGTTCGAGCGCGTAGCCTTGAGCAGGAAACGGCGTTCGCCATTGCCCCGCGACGCCGCGCCGCCCATCTCCAGTTCGCCTTCACTCCCCTTCGACGCCAGCGCCTGCAAAGCACCCCAGGCGCCCGATTCAAAGTAGTCGTTCCAGTGCCGCACCCTGTACTCGGTTTTCTGCAACGACAGCATGGTCCGTAACGCGGGATTCGCCCGCACGAAATGACCCTCGCTGTCGAGCGTGAACAGGCCAATGGGCGTCACGTCATACGTGTTGCGCAATTCGGTTTGCGCCTGGCGCCGGTGTTCACGTTCGGCACGCATCTGCTCGGCAATCGCGAAGGCGGCCATCATGCTCGACGACAGCGCGGCCATCACCGTATTTACACCACCGACCAGCAACTTGATGCCGAACGCCGCGCCCATGACTTCGGAAAATGTCGCAAACAGCACGATTGCGAGCGAACCCACATACCACATCACCGTGCGCGAGCGGGTCATCCAGACGAGCCGCGCCAGGAGGAAGATCAGCACGAAGATGCCAAAGCCGGCAACTATCCAGAGCGTCGGGATAAAGCGTGCATAGGGCAACACGATCGCCGCGGCAAGCAGTACGAGGCCGACGTAATGCACGATCCTCAGGAGCCATTTATAACCAATGACCTTCAGTTCGCGCCGGAACAGCGAACTGAACAATGCGGCCGTCAGAAGGTAATACGCCGCGAACGTCAGTTGACGGATGGTCTGCAGGTAATCCGGCGGGATCACGCGACCGAGCCACTCCATGTCCCAGCCCATGGCGTTTGCGCACAACCGCAAGTTGCCGACAAGCCAGACTGCGAAGATTACGTAGGTCCATTCGCGGTTGATCATTGCCGTGACGAACACGAAAACGGCCAGCGTCAGCAGGCCGCCCGCGATCAACCCCGAACTTTCCTGGAAATCGAGCGCGCTCTTTCGCAACATCGGACCGCTCCAGCCGAGCGCGGTAATTTGTGCCGGTCCTGAAAAAGTGCCGCGGCACAGCACATTGACCGACTGCGCGAGATGACCGAGATGCAGCGCGAAACCCGCCTTGATGGGGGTAAATTCGTTGGTCGTGGTCAGGCGGTCGGCGCTGCCGAGCGGCTGCATGGTAGATGCAATCCAGCACGACAGCGTTTGCGCATGGCGCGAGGGCAATTCCACGTACGTGGGCTGGTCGCCGCTCATGTTGGGCACGGCGAATTCGAACCAGAACGGTGTTTCGGCGAGCTGCGTGTTGAACCGGTTCGACAAGACCGCGGCGGGGATCCGCTCAAGTGCGGTAGCGGGATCGAGCGTTCCGGACGGGTCCTTCAGGACGTGAAGGGGCAGTGTGACACCCCCCCTTGAATCGAATTGGGGCGTCCCCCACACTAGCGTGGCAAGGGTGCCGAGAGCAATCAGTGTCGGGACGATATAAACGGCGAACGCGTACAGAAACCGGTCCATATTCGACCCGGTATATCCGGACTTCGCCCGCGAAAATAAGGCAACCGACGCCATACTTTTTAATCCCCCGTGTTGCACGACAGATGTCGCGCCGACGGCGGCGAAACAACAATGAATCGCCGCCGTTTCTTGTGGCCTCGGTCAATGATCGGCCGGGCTATCTTCTATTACCTGCCGTAAGCAATTTGCGGTGCCTCCGGGCATCGTACCGGTTCCTGCTGGAAAGATAAATCCGACGTCCGTAAATCCAGATCCGGATGATGCGTATGCACCATAAACTGGAATAACGGATGCTTCGCTTCCTCCCAGCGGCGCCGCGCCGCCATCACGTCTTTTGCAAGTACCCTGTGCGGCAATCCGCCAACATGCGCCATCGGCAGGAATTCTCTTTCTCCGAATACATCTTCGAACAACATGCCTTCATATTCCCGGTCCAACGGGGCACGCGCGGTAATAACCATATAGTCGACCAGCTGCTGCTCGCAATAAAGCCACAAAGCCTTGCAAAGCATTACCTTGACAACACGGCCCACACCACCGCCCGCCACACCCAACCGGGTTGCTTCCGCCAGCCGGCTGCCGGCCAGCCAGTCAGGCAGACGCACCGATTGTTCCACGGCCAGCGGCGCGTATTCATTCGTTTGAATGCGCATGGTACCCAGCGGCGCGCCATCGAGCTTCGATTCCGCAAGAAGCACTGCCACACCCGGGTCCCGATCGCATTCCTCAATGCCCAGTTTCTGGGCAAAAGCCGGCAAATGCCGGCCATAAGCCATGCGCCGGATCTCAACGACTTTCTCAAGATCGGCGTTTTCACGAACAATACGGATCGTGAAAGGCATGGACTCGCGCTTCTCTTGAGCGCGTACAACCGCCCGCTCAAGCAGCCCCGCGCGTTCACCGTGTTCAATATGCCCGTTGCGAAAAACGCTGCTTTGACCTGCCTTATTAAGCTGTTCCATTTTGTGCTACCCCATTTTTGGCGAGAAGGAGGACGCCGCGGAACGTTTGACTTCACGCAAACGAATCACACGACGGATTTAGTCTCGCCCAAAGGCAATTGATGGGGTGCGTGCTACCAAATAAATCTCTAAAGAAACTTCAAAAAATTCTATATTTTCAGTGCTTTTCGCGTTCGACGGCCCTAATCACCTTCCCGAATTTCGTATTATGAAAAATTTCAGCTGGTAAGTATGTGTCGCGCGCGTGAAACAGAACTGCTTTTTTGCCATTAATTATGGTTAGAAAAATCTAATGCCATGTTTTCGCCTCGGCTGCCTCCGATGCTGCACCGTTCGAGTGCTCATGCTTATATAACGGATTTTTTGTCGGCGACTTTATATCGAGAGTGAATTAGTGGGCAAGCGAAACGGCTGGAATCGCGAGCCGGAAAAAATGACCCGCTCACACACGTACAGTTTATTAAACTGACGAATACGGCGACGTAAATAAGCCCTTATAGCACTATGGAATTTCGATATGCAAAGATGAAGCTATTCAAGGGTGCTATGTATTCGCGCTTCAGGAACCGGAACAGGTTCCACCTGAAGCGCCAACCGGTGCCGGTTCTGCAGAATGAAGAAGCGTGGGGAACAGCGGATGGGGGCGCATCCGCTGACTTGTCGACCGTAGGCCCCGCTCTTTCTCAATCTTCGTCGTCGAGCCAGGGGATATCCACGTCGGTGATGAACGCCACCATCGCGAGCGGGCGCCCTTCCTGACGGCCGATCTTGCCGTCTGCGCGTTGCCATTCGCATCGGAACACGGTCGCGGGGGTATCGGCCATCAAGGTCACGGTGCGTAGCTCGTCCGGGTCCGCGTCTTCCACCGGGCCATCGAGCGACACCAGCAGTTGTTGCGGCCACATGCCGTCAGCCGGATCGTAGATCTTGTCGCCGTCATGAATCACGACAAACGCTTCCACGCCGATGGTCGCCGAAGCCTCCACAATCATCTTGCCAAGCGCGCGCAGCACAGCCGTTGCGCGGCCGGAGTTGGCCTGGCGAATCGCGAGGTCGCCGCGCGTCAGCGCCTGCTCCAGCTTCGGGTTGGTTTTCTGTTGGGCCATCGGTTCGCCTCCGTAACTTGATTCACTATTCGACGAGCATCGCCCGCCGGCTTGCAAGGCGCGATCGTACCATTCCTGTCCCAAATTTACCGTGCGACAGGCCTTCCCCGGCATTTTTAGCATCCCGCAAACGCCCGCCCATCAAAGCGGCCGGCGCCCGGCCAACACGTGGCATGATCCCTTCACGCTCAAGCTGGCCGCCATTTGATCCGATAAGATGTTGTCCGGCCTCAAGCGTTGCCGAGCCCCGTTCTACTCACCCCACTCGTCCCACTCGTCCCACTAGTCACATTCACACGCGCAGACCAACATCATGTTCGAACTGTTCCTGACTCGTGTTTGTGCAGCCGATCTGACCGGGCAGGCTCTCCGTTGTTGCATGGCGGCGCTGGCAGTGTTGCCCGCACGGCTCGTGCCGTTCATCGTGCGCGCGTTTTCGCTATTCGTCATGGGAGGTGTTGCACTAGCCGGCATGGCCGTGCCGACCGGTAACACCTGTCGTCTCCCGGCAGCAGCGTCCTGATGCGGCGTGCACTCGGGAAGCCTCCCCCGCAAGCCGCGTTCGACGGCATCGCGCTCTATTCGCACTTCCAGCCGATCTACAGCTTGCCCCACCAGCGCCAGGTCGGCTATGAGGCTTTGTTGCGCGGCGTTGCATCGGCGGGCGACTTGCTGGCGCCGCTCGACCTGTTCGCGAAGGCGATTGTGGCGAGCTCGACCGGCGCACTCGACCGCCTGAGTCACGTCACCCATTTGCACAACGCCGCCAGATGGTTGCCCGGCCAGACCTGGCTGTTCCTGAACGTGACACCGGCAAATTTCATCGACCCCGGCTATGCGCGGCAACTCGCCGAACTCGCGCGTGAATCGGGCGTGCGGCCGGAAGAAATCGTGATCGAGCTGCTGGAGTCGGGTGGCAACGACGTCTGCGCGTTCGCCCATGCGACCCAGGCATTCCGGTCACAAGGCTTTCTGGTGGCAGTGGACGACTTCGGCGCCGGGCACTCGAATCTGGATCGGTTGCTGACCTTGCGGCCGGACATCGTGAAACTGGATCGCAGCCTCATCCACGCGCATCAGCCGGACTTGCGCGAGTCGGTCATGCCGAAGCTGGTGAGCCTGTTGCACGAGGCAGGCATGCTGGTGGTTGCCGAAGGCATCGAGAGCGAGGAGGACTTGCTGCTGGCGGCGCGCTCGGGTGTGGACTTCGTGCAGGGTTTCCTGTTTGGCCAGCCAGGTCCCGGGCGCTCGCCCGAGGAAGCCGCGACGCAGCAGATCGAAACCGTCTTCGATACCCTCGCCCACACGCGCCAGACCCGCGAGCTTGCCATCGACTTGCTGCTGATGCCGTATCGGACGCGCTTTGCGGAGGCGGCTGAACGAATGTGGGCCGGCGCGTTGCCGGAGCGTGCCTGCGAGGATCTGCGAGCGCTGCCATGCACGGTAAGTTGCTTTTTCCTCGATCAGGGCGGCCGCGAGTGTATCCCGATGATCGAAGGCGCCGGCACGGCCCCGATCGCTGCGCGCCTCGCCCCGCTGAGCAAACCGTCGATCGGCCGCTGGGACAACCGGCCGTATTTCGTCGATGCCCTCGCGCATCCGCAGCGGCTGATGGTGAGTGCTCCGTATTTATCGGCGACCGGGACCGGGCTCTGCGTGACGCTGTCCATCTTCATCATCTATCGCGGCGACCCGCTCGTGTTTGGCGCGGATCTGGACTGGGAGCGTCTCGCCGTATCGGCGGACGGATTGCTGCCGCCTTCAGCCTAGCTTGAGGTTGGCGCCGGGGTTGGCGTCGGCGTTGGCTTCGCGGCCAGCGTTCGCGCTAGATACTCGCCGCCGGCTTTCAACGCTGTCACGTTGCCGGGTTCGAAGGTCCAGTGACCCGCGGCATCGACAATGGATAGCTGCGCGCCCGGCCATACGTCGGCGAGGGCCTGCGCCTGATCGGCGGGGCACACCATGTCGAAGCGTCCATGAACAAGCGCGCACGGCAGATGCGCAATCCTGGCAATACGCGGCAACAACGGCTCCGGCGGCAACTCATGCGCCATGTAGTGATGCTCCAGCAGCGACATGGAGATCGCCGCGGCGTTGGCCTCGCGGGTGGCTTCGGGGGTCGCTGGCTCAGCTTGAGTCGGATCAGCCTGGGGCGCTTCGGGCATCGTGGCGTTGGTTTGCGCGACATCGGTTTGAGCTGCTATGACCGGGGCCTCGCCTTTCACGTCGCCTTTCGATTCGTCGTCTTTTGGTTGGTCCTTGAGCGTTTGGTCAGTGCCCTTTTTCGACGCCGGTTTGTTCACCACCGATAACGTCGCCTCGAAGCCCGACCACGCACGGGCGAGCTTGATGCCCGCGTCATCGAAACGAGCGAGCGGCGCGCCGGTCAGCGCCAGAATCTCGGCGACGCTGCGCGGGCGCTGGCCGCTCGCGGTCTCGATGGCATCCAGGAACGCCCGGTGTGCATCCGGAAACACGCGCTGTACGTCCCACAGGAACCAGTCGATGTCCTCCTTGCGCGCGAGGAAAATCCCGCGCAGCAAAAAGCCGAGACAGCGTTCGGGATGCGTCACGCCGTAGCTGAGCGCGAGCGTCGTGCCCCACGAGCCGCCGAACAGCGCCCATTTCTCGATGCCGAGCGCGACCCGGAGCTTCTCCATATCGTCGATAAGATCATTCGTGCCGTTGTGCTCTAGCTTGCCGAACGGCGTGGATTTGCCGCAGCCGCGTTGATCGAAGAAAACCATGCGCCACTTCGACGCATCGAGCACATCCGCCCACTTCAGGTTCATCGCACCGCCGGGACCGCCGTGGACGATCAGCATCACAGGGGCGTCCTTGGGACCTTGCGCACGCCAGTACATGGCGTGGCCATCGCCGACGTCCAGCATTCCGTCCTCGAACGCAGGCGCCGGCTCATCGACTGGCTTGGCACCCTCTCCATTCGTCAACTCGCCCTTCACTTCGCTGTTTGCTTCGTCCGTCATTGCAACTCCGTTAAAGAGAGACCGGTGCCTCTCTGATTGTCATCGGGCGGGTAGCATGGAGGCGCGCTCAGGGCTGCACCCGGGACCGTGCCCAGGACTGAGTTTGGGACATGAGCCGCCGCACACGCTATCCTTCGGGTTTCGCATGTCGCGCTCAAACGTCGGGCCGGTCACCGTACCCCAGGACGCTTTGCAACCCGCCGCACCCCTTTCGCCCCATTTTTACCATCATCCATTTTTTAATGCATCGAACCTTCGTCAAGTGGCTATTCGCGACCTACCTGCTTGGCAGCGGTACGGTGTGGTCGATCCTGATTCTGCCTCTGTTTCCGTTCGTCGGCCGCAGCGGGCGTTATTGGCTCGCCAAACAATGGTGCCGCGCGATGGTCAAAATGATGCGCGTGATCACGGGCGTATCGTGTTCAGTCGAAGGGCTGGAGAATCTGCCGAATGAGCCGTTCATCATGCTGTGCCGGCACGAGTCGACATGGGAAACGCTCGCATTCATGGCGCTGTTTCCGCGCCGCATCAGCTTCGTATTCAAGAGCGACCTCAAGCGCATCCCGTTCTTCGGCTGGGTGCTGAAGGGCCTGGACATGGTCAGCCTGGATCGCGGTTCGCCTCGTCAGGCGCATCAGGCCGTCACGCGCGAATGCGCCGAAAAGCTCGCGCTGGGCGACGTGGTGGTGATCTTTCCCGAAGGCACGCGAGTGGCGCACGACGCCCCGCTCAAGCTGGCATCGGGCGGCGTGAGGCTTGCGTGTTCCACGCAAGTGCCCGCCGTGCCGGTCGTGCACAACGCCGGCAAATACTGGCCGGCGAAAGGCTGGCCCGATCAACCCGGGCATATCCGCGTGATCGTGCTGCCGCCGTTGCCCGCCGATTGCGTGGTGCCTCAAGAGTTGAACCGGCTTGCGCAAGACCGGATGGAGAAGGAGCTGGCGCGGCTCGCCTGAGCCAAGCGCGGCTATGGGCAATGAGCGCGGTAAGTGCAGTAAGTGCAATAAGTGCGGTAACGCCGCCGGGCAGGCAAAACCGCAGCGCGCGGGATCAGAACGGGCGGCGGCGCTTCGCGGCGCACAGGCGGTCCACCGCTGACAACAACGCTTCCGTCTCGACGGGCTTCTGTAAATAACCGTCGTAGTGAACGAAAGCCGGCGGGTGCGGATGGCCCGAGATCATCAGGAAGGGAATGTGTGCGAAGGCCGAGTTGGTCTTCATGGTCTGGCACAACAACGCGCCGCCTAGCCCCGGCATCATCCAGTCGGATACCACGATATCCACGCTGTGCTCGCCCAATAATGCAAGCGCGCCGTTACCGTCGAACGCAGACAACACGTTGCAGTCCGCAGACTGCATGCACAAAGTCCAGGCTTCGAGGGTGGCGGGGTCGTCGTCGACGAGCAATACGGTTTTCATTTTGCTGGCGGCTTTGATGAGCGTCCCAGTGATTGAAGAGTTGCGGAGTCAGACAGCACGAAGCGAACTTTGGTTGCACGCAAATTCTGTTGCGCTTGCTTACAGTATGGTTGTTTGCAGCGCTCACACGGTGCTAGCGTGGTCCGCTTTGAGTAAGCTTCAAGCCGGCTTTTCGCGGCAGCATTGCGCGTGCCTTGAACGCTGCGTGGCCCAGCCTCGCCCACTTATATAGCTTTTGTCGCACGTATGCTAATGGGGTTTTGCCGATCCCACATTTGCGGTAACAAGTGCCTGCGGCAAGCCTCCATACAAGCTATTTCATACCGATACGAACCGCCTCGCGCTGCCTTCCGGCCTCCCGGATTGCATCGATCAGACTGTCCAGTGCAGGCGATCGCACGCGGTCATGACGGAGTATCAGGCCGATGGGTTCATCGGCGCTCGCGAAGGGCATTGGCAAGCGGGCAAGCAGCTTCAATTCGATGTCATGTTCAACCACGCTCGACGGGACGAACCATACCGCGTCGTTGTGCAATGCAAGAGCGCGCCCAAGCGACACCGACAAGGTTTCAATCAGCGAACTGAGCGCCTGCGCGCCGAACGCCGTCAACACGCTTTCAGCGGACTGGCGAATCAGTGTTCCAAACGGCGGTACGACCACCGGAAAGCGGGCAAGCACCGACGCCGTGATATTGCTTTCGTGCACGAGTGGGTGATCGCCGCGCACGACGACCGTCAACGGCTCACGGTACAACTGCTCGAAGGTCATCCCCACCATGGCTTCAGGTTCGGACAGACGGCCGATGACCAGGTCGGCATCGGCGGATTTCAGGCGTTCGAGCAACTGCGAGTTCGACCCGGTCCATACCCGCACGGAGACATCCGGCCAGTGCGCCCGAAACGCGACAAGCGTGGGCGGCAGCAACGCGGGCGCGACCGTCGGCAGGACGCCCAGCGCGACCGTGCCGGGCATCTCGACGCCATGCCGCGACAACTCATCCACGCCTTCCCGCAAAGCCCCTACGCAGGCTGCAGCGTGCGGCGCGAACAGTCGGCCTTCGCGCGTGGGCGCGGCGCCTCGGCGGCCGCGTTCGAACAGCCGGACGCCCAGAATGGATTCCAGCTCGCCTATAGTCTTCGATACCGCCGGCTGCGTGATCGAGAGGCTGTCGGCGGCGCGCTGCACACTGCCGAATTGCGTCACCGCCAGGAAGCACTGCAGATGGCGGAACTTGATCCGGCCGCTGGTCAGGTTGGCGAGCGGCATGACGGGCTTATTCAGCTTGTTCGGCGTCCCCGCCAAGACGGGCGAGACAGGATTTTTAGCCATGACGATCAGTTATGTCTGAATGCATAAAACGTCATTTTCCATAACTTCACGGCTTCGATAAAGTGTTGATTCACATTTTAAAAGTCGGAGACAGAAAAAGTGACTACCCCCGTGACTTCCCCCTCCCTCATCCTGACGCCGCGCGACTGGGATTCCCACCCGCCGTATTGCCACCCGGGCTACAAGTCCTCCGTGCTGCGCAGCCCGTCGCGCCCGCTGATCCCGCTGAAAGAGAACCTGAAGGACCGACGCGTGCCGGTATATGGCGCTGACGATCTCGGCAAGCTCGATCATGACCTCACGCGCAACGCGGCGAAGAACGGCGAGCCGCTGGGCGAACGCATCATCGTGACGGGGCGCGTGCTCGACGAAGGCGGCCGGCCGGTGCGCAATACGCTGGTTGAGATCTGGCAAGCGAACGCGGCTGGGCGTTATGTGCACAAAGCCGATCAGCACGCGGCTCCGCTCGACCCGAATTTCCTGGGCGCCGGCCGTTGCCTGACTGACAACGAAGGGCGGTATCGCTTTCTCACGATCAAGCCGGGCGCGTACCCGTGGGGCAATCATTCGAACGCCTGGCGTCCCAATCACATCCACTTCTCGCTGTTCGGCGACTACTTCGGCTCGCGTCTTGTCACGCAAATGTACTTCCCCGGCGACCCGCTGCTCGATCTCGATCCGATTTTCCAGGGCACGCCGGAACATGCGCGCAGCCGGATGATTTCGCGCTTTTCCATCGATACGACCGAGGAAAGCTATGCGCTCGGTTACGAGTTCGACATTGTGCTGCGCGGCGCAAACCAGACCCCGACGGAGGCTTGAACATGACCACCTACAAACAAACGCCGTCGCAAACGGTCGGACCGTATTTCGCTTATGGCCTGTGTCCCGAGCAGTACAACTTCGACCTGAAGAGCTTGTTCACGCCGTCGATTGCGGATCGGGAATCGGTGGGGCAGCACATCAGTATCGTGGGGCAAGTGTTCGACGGGGAAGAGAAAGTGGTCGGTGACGCGGTCATCGAGATGATTCAGGCCGATTCCATCGGCCGCTATGTGAGCACGCCGGAAGAGGCGCGCAAGTCGGGTTTTCGCGGTTTCGCGCGGGTGGGCACGGGAACGGACCCGGAGTTGCGCTTCGTCGTGGACACGGTCAAGCCGGGCAGCGCGGGGGGTGATTCGGCGCCGCATATTGATGTGATCGTGTTGATGCGCGGCATGTTGCTGCACGCCTATACGCGCATTTATTTCGACGATGAAGCCGAGGCCAATGCACGCGATGACGTCCTCGCGCAGGTTCCTGCCGAGCGGCGCGCAACGCTGGTCGCCAAGCGTGAAGCGGGCACGTCGAATACGATTTATCGCTTCGATATTCATCTGCAAGGACCGAAGGAAACCGTTTTCTTCGATCTTTGAGCGGTTGCTGGCAGCCAGGCAGAGCGTCCGGCGCGATGGTTTATGATGTCGGACGCTCGAACTTGCCTGTGATTACCTATGAAAGACGCTCAGTCCGCTAGTCCGCTGTATCTCAAACTTTTCGCCGAAACCGCGCAGATCGAATGGTCTGAACTGCAGCGGTTTTTTGCGCGCGGCGTGTTGTTGAAAGTGGCTCGCGATATTGATCTGGTGAGTGTGGCCGAAGCCGTTGCCAGCGATGACACGAAGCAGGTCACCGAGTGGTTGTCGGCCGGGTTGCTCGAGCGTGTGGAGCCCGCGGTGGCCGAGGATCTTGCTGCGCGGAATCCCGAACTGTGGGCTGTGGTGGTGTCGCCTTGGGTTTGCGTGCAGGAGCGTGGGTGAGGGTTTGCTGAAACACGCTCACCTCCCAACGCATTGAACAACGTCGCATCGAACCTGTAGACATCTTGCGTGATGCGGCAGCCGGCAATTATTGACCATCGCTGCTTGAACCCGTGGCGGATTCAAGCCCGCCCGATCCATCTCCGTCAGCACGGAATTCAGCGCGTGAGCAACTGCACTGAACGGCAAATACCAATGCGCAGGAAGACCCGTGACATCAGTCGCGAATACTCCGCGAAGCCGATCCAGTCGCGGCCAGATGCCCGGGAACCGATCACCGAGACGTTTCACATAATCGGCAAGCCGTCGAACGCTATCAAGATCAATGGGAAGTAAATGCGATGTCATCGTGATGGTTGCTCCCGTGGAACTTCATTCGCCGCTACAAGCTCCTGACCAACGAGATCGAACTTGAGGGGGACATTCGCCGATAACGATTTCCTCGGCACCACGCGGCGCCAGTCTCGATCGTTTTTCGGGTTGCGGAAGAATCCCACGATCGCTATGTATTCCGTGTCCGGCCGCATGGGTTGCGATAGGCTCGCAGCGCTACCGGGGTTGACGACTACTCCTGTTGTGTCTTGAAGGTCCGCGCTCAAAACAGCTCGCTCGTTTTTCAACAGGTCGTCATAGGACGCTCCATCGAACGATTTACGATCCTTTAGCTGATACACGCGAACGGCTATGAGCCGCTGCAACTGCGGAATCTGAGCAGCCACGCTTTCCGGTTCGAAGTCCTTCATTGACTTGAAGCCCAGCGCTACGCTCGATCCTGGGTTATCTCCTTCCAGGGCATTTTCCAGATCCACCTCAATCTTCGGATTCAGCTCAGCGAGAACCGCATCAAAGTTGCTCTTATTGACGTCGATCCTTTTCCTCTCGGCGAGTGCATCGCTCGCCTGTCCCGCGCTGTAGTCACCCATGACGAGAAGTTTGAGAGGCAGTTCAACTCGCTCCAGCGAGCCGCCAGTGTGCAGGTCCACGGAGATGGAAATTCGGGCCTTGGGAATTTCCCGTTCAAAGTTATCAGACATGACTTCGTGGCCCTGTATTTATGACTGTGCAGCCCGCGTATAACGCTAACCACGAACTAAGGAAAAGGAGAACGCGGACTACGCGAGCACGGCTGAAGTGATGAAACGTCTGGCCCTACTCGTCAAAACCCGCTTTGAATCGACGCATGGTTGTCTTTTATTACAACAGGCTATTCAAACGTTAGTCAACCGGTTAGGTATCCGATTCGATCTAAACGACCGATCAAATTTTTATAAAAAATAAAATCCCCTTTAAACTCAATGCACATGGGAAGACATGTGAAATTTCAACACCGACCAATTCCAACAAGGTCGTACAGGTACAGCGCCACCACCTGAAACGCAGTTTCAATTTAATCCGTTCGTTGTGCAGGCTATCTCTTTAATAGACGGAACCGCGTAGTTCGTGTTTAGAATGCTTCCCCCAATAAGCCAACAAAAAATTAATCGCTATGCGGACTTTCAAACCGCTCTGGCATGAAGGTCTGATACTCACGCCGCAGCATTTTCAACAGCAAGAACAGTGGCTTAATTTCTCGCACCGTCAGTTCGCCTCGCTCGCCGTGGCTGAACCACTCAGCGCGAACCCGACGGGGTTTCAATGCGCGCACTGCTGCGCGATACCGCTCTCGAAGTCTCACTGCTTTCGCAAGACACTACCGAGCATTCCGCCTTCGAGTTACGGAAACGCTGCCTGCAAGTTGTAGATGATTTCGATCGGGCGCTGCAAGCGAAGCAGTTTCCTCATGACGTGCGGGAAGACGCTGTTTATGCGCAATGCGGGCTGCTGGACGAGACCGCGTTGAGATGTCTACCAGAGGACGAGCGGTCGAAATGGGACGCTCAACCACTGCAGGTTGAACGTTTTGGGAATCATGACGCTGGCGAACGGATTTACGAACGAATTGCCGTTCGCGTCCGGGAGATGCCACCTAACGTAGCACTCCTGGAGTGCTACGCATCGGTCCTTGGCCTCGGGTTCCTCGGCCGCTACGCGCACGACAGTGAACACAAGCGCACTGAATTGGTGAACCTGCTGAACGAGCGCATCCTGAGAGCGCGGCCACAACGCGGTGGCTTCGTCATTGACACCGTTAGCGGCTCCCGCCTTGATTGGTTACGTCGGCTTTCGCCCTGGACCATCGCTGGAATCGTATCCGTCACAGCGGCCCTGGTCTGGTTCGTACTAGGGCAGTCGCTCGACATGCAATTGGCTAACCTACCCCGCCTCAAGCCATGACGAAATCCGGGCCTTCCCTTTACGACATGCTGCTTGGCCATATCAACGGCGACGCACTTGATGACCACGACGACAACACGCTCGAGATCCTGAGCGTACTGGAGAACCTCAGGCGCATCCTGAATACGCGCGCGGGAACGCTCAAACACCTTCCAAATTATGGGCTCCCCGATCTGACCACCGTCTACAGGAATCTGCCCGTGTCAGCGCATCAGCTCAAGGCCCAGATGGAAGCCACGTTGCTGATCTACGAGCCGCGCATCCGTTCAATAGACGTGGAATTGATGCCAGCGCAACCAGGGATGGTGGTCAGCTACGAAATGACCTGCCACCTGAAAAAGCGCGGTCTCGTGCGCTTTGGAACGCACTACCAGCCAGAAGGACGGACCCTTCTCGCGTGGCTGCCACCCACTACGAGCAACACTTAGGTCGCGCTGCTGCAGGCATCTTCATCCCGCCAGCGGCAGCGCTTGTGCTGCCTCAATGCATCTGGTCAATGCACCCAGTCATTCCAAAGCACGACCAAAATCGTCATCAGCGCCGGTCCGATAAACAATCCCACCAACCCGAACGTTTCCGCTCCACCCAGAATCCCGAACAGCACCAGTAAAAACGGCAATCTTGTCGCGCCGCCGATCAGCGCCGGCCGCACAGCGTGCTCGGCCACCAACACGACCACAAATCCGAACACTGCAACACAAGCCGCCGCTATCATCGCGCCCTGCGAAACCAGCCACAAGGCCGCTCCGACGAAAACAATCGGCGCACAAAACGGCAGCATCGCAGCGATGGCGGTCAGCATGCCAAGCAACGTGGCATGCGGCACACCGGTCACGGCATAGGCCACGCCAAGCAACGCACCCTCACCCAGACCCACCACCACCAGCCCGGTCACGGTGCTGCGAACCGATTCAGCCATACGCCGCGCGAGCGATGCACCGTCCGAACCGAACCCGCGTCTCGACGCTTCGAGCAACTGTTCACCGAGTTTCGACCCCGCCTTGAACAGGAAAAACAGCGTGACGAGCATGAAGGCGAACACGACCAGCCCGTGCGCCACCCGACCACCGAAGTGCCGGGTCATGGCGACCACCGTTGCGCTATGAAAATGCTTCGCCGCTGGCGATGAACCAAGCGGCGTAGCAAGATTGTCCTGCCACCATGCCGATATCTGTTTTGACCCCGCCGGCAGATGATTGACGAGATCAGGCATGGGAATGCCCGTGCTCAGCGATTCGTGGAACCAGCGGATCAGATCGCGGGCTTCGCTTCCCGCCTGTGCCGCGACCAAAATAAACGGCACCACGAATACCAGGCCGGTCACCACGGTCAAACTCACCGCGAGCCAGGTGCGATGCGCCTTGAACATCGGCCGTTGTTCCAGCCAGGTCAGCGCCGGCCATAACGCAATGGCGATCACCGCGGCCCACACCACCGCTGGAATGAAGTCGCGGATCATCCAGATCGCGACGGCGACGAGCACCGCGTAGAGCAACCCCGACGCGGTTCGTTGCAGACGCCGCGTGCGGTCCTTTTTGTCCGCAGAGGTTTGATCGCGTGGAATCATATAAAACGCCCTTGTTATTTCTTCTTTAAGTGAAAGCACACAAACCTACTTCAAACCAGTCTTTCCGAGTCTTCCAACTGGTGCCAACCCTGCATTGTAAGTCGGGCCGGTATCGGCCAGAATCAAGGCGAGAGCGCTTTCAACCGGCTTTCCAGGTGTTGTTCTAATTTCACACTCGGCCATTTCGGTTTCCCTATAATCGGAACCCGCCCAGGCATCCGTTCAAGAGACATGCAGTGAAAGCTATCCAAACGATTGTGAACGCGTGTGCAACCACGGCCTTGCTGGCCGGCTGCGCTTCCGGCCTGAATCGGTCAAAGGAAGAAGCACTCAACCAGAAGGTCGGCATCGTCGTCCATCCGGTGCGCGAGGGCGTGGAGCTGCGTCTTCAGGAATCAGCGCTATTCGACTTCGACGAGGCCTCCATGCGCCCCGAAAGTATCGCCGTGCTCAATCGTGCAGCCATTCTGCTCAAGCGCAGCACGCGCCCGATCATGGTCGAAGGGCACACGGACAACGTCGGCCCGTTCGACTACAACCAGACACTGTCCACGGCGCGTGCCAATGCCGTGGGCGATGCGCTAGTCGCACGCGGCGTTCCTGCCGCGCGGATCAAGACAAAAGGGATCGCATTCTTGCAACCGATCGCGACCAACGACACGCCCGAAGGGCGTGCGTTGAACCGGCGCGTGGAGATTATTGTGAAGACGGAAACTGAAGACACACTGCTGGGGAGTTTGAAAACGAAATAACGCGCAGCGTTATTTCGTGGGCTGCACTTCCATGACCAATAGCTGGGCGCCATCGGTAACCTGATCACCAACGCTAAACAGGATCTCGCCGACCGTGCCGCCCGCTGGCGCAACAATGGTGTGCTCCATCTTCATGGCTTCCATCACCAACAACGGCGCGCCCTTCTCGACCACCGCGCCCACGTCCACCAGCACCGCGATCACTTTGCCCGGCATCGGCGCCGTCAGGCGGCCTTCGCCATGCTCGGCATCGGCCGCATGAGCCAGCAGGTTCTGCCATTCGAACGCGAGCGACGCTCCGGCGTAGAACACGTGAAACACATCGCCGTCGATAAACACGCGCCCCTTGATCCGCTTATCGCCGATCAGCACGACAAATGCATGCGGCTCATCCCCATGCGACCAGTCAAACGTGAGGGTTTCGCCGAATAATTCGAGTTGTTTGTTATCGGCGCGGCCTGACGTTGAATCGCGTGTAAAAACGGCCAGAATTTCATCGTCCGAACCGACCAGACGCCAGTTCAACGCCTGCGTGTAACCGCCGCTCATGCGCCAATGAGACAACGCATCCCACGGCGACACGCCATGCGCCTCGCCGCCTTCACGCGTGAGCAGCGCGGCGCAAGCCAACGCGAGCGCCTGCGTTTTTGGCACTGTCGACGGCGCGAACAACGTATCGTGATGACGTTCGATCAGGCCCGTATCAAGATCGGCCGCCGAGAAGGGCTCACTGACAACAATCCGATGCAGGAACTCGATATTCGTCGATGGCCCCACCACCTCGCATTCTTTCAATGCCAGCGCCATGCGCAGCAGCGCATCGTCACGATCGCGGCCATGCACAATCAGCTTGGCGATCATCGGATCATAAAACGGGGTGATGGTATCGCCTTCACGCACGCCGCTATCAATGCGCACGTTGCCATTCAACTGGAATTCGACCGCTTCAGGCAAACGCATATGCTTGAGCGTTCCCGTCGATGGCAAGAATCCGCGCGATGGATTTTCCGCGTAAATACGCGCTTCGATCGCGTGGCCGCTCACCTTCAACTGATCCTGCAACAACGGCAACGGTTCACCACTCGCCACGCGTAGTTGCCACTCGACCAGATCGAGGCCCGTCACCATTTCGGTCACCGGATGTTCCACCTGCAGCCGCGTGTTCATCTCCATGAAATAGAACTGGCCGTCCCCGGTCATGATGAACTCGACCGTTCCCGCGCCCACGTAATTCACCGCGCGTGCGGCGGCGACCGCGGCTTCGCCCATGGCCTTACGCACCTCATCCGAGAGGCCAGGAGCCGGCGCTTCTTCCAGCACCTTTTGATGCCGGCGCTGGACCGAGCAATCGCGATCGAAGAGATACACAGCGTTGTTATGCTGATCTGCGAATACCTGGACTTCCACATGCCGCGGACGCAGCAGATATTTTTCGATCAACACACGATCGTTGCCAAAACTGCTCGCGGCTTCACGCTTGCATGACAAAAGCGCTGACGCGAAATCCGCGCTTTTCTCGACCACGCGCATACCCTTGCCGCCGCCGCCCGCGCTTGCTTTCAGCAGCACGGGGTAGCCAATGCCATCGGCTTCCTTTTGCAGCAGCGCAGGGTCCTGGCTGTCGCCGTGATAACCCGGCACCAACGGCACAGACGCCGATTGCATCAGCGCCTTGGCCGCCGCCTTCGATCCCATCGCGGAAATGGCCTCGACTGGCGGTCCTATGAACACCAGCCCGACTTTCTCGCAAGCCCGAGCAAAGTCCTCGTTCTCCGACAAGAACCCATACCCCGGATGCACGGCCTGCGCACCGGTTTCCAACGCGGCGTTGATGATCTTTTCAATCCGCAGATAACTCTCAGATGCAGCCGCACCACCCACGTGCACGGCTTCATCGCAGATGGCAACATGCTTCGCCTGGGCATCGGCGTCTGAATAAACAGCCACGCTGCCCACGCCTAATCGTTTGCAGGTTGCGGCCACACGGCACGCAATCTCGCCGCGATTCGCAATCAGTATTTTGTTGAACATGACGAAGCCTGAAAGTAGAGATCAGTTTGCAAGGGCGCGCTCTGCATGCTCACATCCGGAACACGCCGAAACGCGTGTCCTCGATAGGCGCATTCATGGAAGCCGCCAGCCCAAGCCCAAGCACATCGCGGGTCTGCGCCGGGTCGATCACGCCGTCGTCCCACAGGCGTGCGCTCGCGTAGTACGGATGCCCCTGTACTTCGTACTGCTCGCGAATCGGCGACTTGAAAGCCTCCTCCTCTTCCTTCGACCACGTGCCGCCCTTGCCCTCAATACCATCACGGCGCACCGTCGCGAGCACGGACGCCGCCTGCTCGCCACCCATCACGGAGATGCGCGCGTTCGGCCACATCCAGAGAAAACGGGGTGAATACGCGCGGCCGCACATGCCGTAATTTCCCGCACCAAACGAGCCGCCGATAATCACCGTGAACTTCGGCACCTTCGCCGTTGCAACGGCCGTCACCATCTTTGCGCCATTGCGCGCTATGCCCTCGTTTTCGTACTTGCGCCCGACCATGAAGCCCGTGATGTTCTGCAGGAACACGAGCGGAATCTTGCGCTGGCAGCACAGTTCAATGAAGTGCGTCCCCTTTAACGCGGACTCCGAAAAGAGAATGCCATTGTTCGCGATGATGCCAACCGGATGGCCCCAGATATGCGCAAATCCGCACACCAACGTCGTGCCATAACGAGCCTTGAATTCATCGAAAGCGGAGTCATCGACAATGCGCGCGATCACTTCGCGAATGTCGAACGGCTTGCGGGTGTCGGCGGGAATCACGCCGTAGAGACTATGCGGATCATGACGCGGCGGCAGCGGTTCCCGCAAAGCCACCGGCGATACCTTCACGCGATTCAGATTGCCGACAATGCTCCGAGCAATTCCCAGCGCATGCGCATCGTTTTGAGCGAGGTGATCGACGACGCCCGACAACCGTGTATGCACGTCACCGCCTCCAAGATCTTCCGCGCTGACCTCTTCGCCGGTTGCCGCTTTCACGAGCGGCGGACCGCCCAGAAAAATCGTGCCCTGGTTCTTCACGATGATCGATTCATCGCTCATTGCAGGCACGTATGCGCCGCCCGCGGTGCACGATCCCATTACCACTGCGATCTGCGAAATGCCCTTCGCCGACATGTTCGCCTGGTTATAAAAGATGCGGCCGAAGTGATCGCGATCGGGAAATACATCGTCCTGATTCGGGAGATTCGCGCCGCCCGAATCGACGAGATACACGCACGGCAAGCGGTTTTCTTCCGCAATCTCTTGCGCTCGAAGATGCTTCTTAACCGTCACCGGATAGTACGTGCCGCCCTTCACGGTTGCGTCGTTACAGACGATCACGCATTCTTGCCCCGCGATCCTGCCAATGCCCGTAATCACGCCGGCACCGGGGGCGTCGTCGTTGTACATGCCGTAGGCGGCCAGTTGGGACAACTCGAGAAACGGTGTGCCCGGATCAAGCAATTGCGCGATGCGATCGCGGGGCAGCAGTTTGCCGCGCGACATGTGTTTGTCGCGAGCAGCTTGTCCGCCGCCCAACGCAATCTTCTCGACCTTTTCCTTCAGATCCGCGACAAGCGCTTCAAGCGCCGCCGCGTTCGCGCGGAATTCGTCGCTGCGTGGATTCAGTTTCGATTCGATAATCGGCATAGGTTTGTCCGCTCGCTCAAGCTGTTTCAGCGAACAGTTCGCGGCCAATCAGCATGCGGCGAATTTCACTGGTACCTGCGCCGATTTCATACAGCTTCGCATCGCGCCACAGGCGACCGACCGGGTACTCGTTGATATAGCCATTGCCACCGAGAATCTGAATCGCTTCGCCGGCCATCCACGTCGCTTTTTCAGCCGTGTAGAGAATCACACCCGCGCAATCCTTGCGGACCTGGCGGCCATGACCTGCACCGAGCGTATCGAGTTGACGTCCCACCGCGTAGAGATACGCGCGGCACGCCTGCAAGGTCGTATAAAGATCGGCGACCTTGCCTTGAATCAGCTGGAATTCGCCGATCGCCTGACCGAACTGCTTGCGGTCGTGGATGTACGGCACGACCGCGTCCATGCACGCGACCATGATGCCCGTCGGGCCGCCCGCGAGCACCGCGCGCTCATAGTCGAGACCGCTCATCAGCACCTTTACGCCGCCGTTCAATGCCCCAAGAATATTTTCCTTGGGCACTTCCACGTTCTCGAACACGAGTTCGCCGGTATGCGACCCGCGCATACCGAGCTTGTCGAGCTTCTGCGCGACAGAAAAGCCCTTCATGCCCTTCTCGACGATAAACGCCGTAATACCCTTCGCGCCGGCTTCGATATCCGTCTTCGCATAGACCACAAGCGTGTCGCAATCCGGCCCGTTGGTGATCCACATCTTCGTGCCGTTGAGCACGTAGTGATCGCCCTTTTCATCGGCGCGCAGCTTCATGCTGACCACGTCCGATCCGGCGTTCGGCTCGCTCATTGCCAGCGCGCCGATGTGCTCGCCCGACACCAGCCCCGGCAGATATTTGCACTTCTGCGCTTCAGTGCCGTTGCGATGAATCTGGTTCACGCACAAGTTGGAATGCGCGCCATACGACAAGCCCACCGACGCCGACGCCCGCGAAATCTCTTCCATCGCGACCATGTGCGCCGTATAGCCCATGTTCGCGCCGCCGTACTCTTCAGAGACCGTCATGCCGAGCACGCCGAGATCGCCGAATTTCTTCCAGAGGTCCATGGGAAACTGATCGGTTTTATCGATCTCAGCGGCGCGCGGAGCAATCTCCTTCGCGGCGAAATTGGCGAGCGAGTCGCGCAACATGTCGATGTCTTCGCCCAGGGCGAAATTCAGACCGGGTACGTCGTTCATGCGGGTCTCCTTCTTCGGGGTATCGGCTTGGGGGCGGCAGCGTGGTGTCGACAGGATCAAATGATTGATCAAACTATGAGCCGCACTCACACTCGGTAATTTCCATGATGGATGGCAGTTTCACGCCGAATGGCACTTCCCGTCAATAGGGATTTGAGCTACGCTCACATCTGGTTCATCATCGCGTACGCCTTTCTATGTCCTCCACTCCTGTCACCGGAAATCGCCGCACGCCCGCCGGCGTCAAGTCGCAGCAACGCGTGAAGGACATTCTTCAGGCCGGCCGCGACGTTTTCGCCGAAAAGGGCTACGACGCCGCCACCAGCGCCGAAATCGCCCAGCGTGCGGGAATTTCAGAGGCAACGGTGTTCAGCTACTTCAGCGGTAAAAGGGAGTTGTGCGCGAGGGTGATCGCGGATTGGTATGACGAGATCATCGAGGCATTCGAATCCGGCCTGCCCCGCGACGGCAGCGTGCGCCAGCAGTTTGCGTTTATCGTGAGGACGCATTTGCGGCTGATGCTAGTGAACGGAACGGGGTTGTGCGCGCTGGTTTTATCGGAGGGGCGGACGAAACATCATGACCTCGGCGACGCGCTCACCGACCTTCAACGCCGCTATACCGCGCCGCTAATGAACGTGCTCGCACATGGTCAGACAGTAGGCCAGGTTCGGGCAGACTTGCCGTTGCGGCTGATGCGCTCGCTGGTCTTCGGACCTATGGAACACGTGTTGTGGGACGCGGCGCTGGCGAAGCGACATCTGAGTCAGGCTCAGATCGATACGACCGCCGATGAACTTATCGACGTGCTGTGGACGGCGCTACAGCCCCCCGCTGCCAGCCTGACCGCGCTTGCGCAGTTCAGACAGGAGGTGGAAGACGCATCGCGACGGTTTGAAGCGGCGGCGAGCCGGGAGAAATGAGCGTGCTGACACTCGCGGACGCGGGTCGCGCAGACAGTTAGTTGCAAATCTGCCTTAAAGAATAATCCACTATCCCCGCCCATTCGCAGGGCCAAAACCGCCAGACAGTTAGTTGCTATTTGATAAATCGACGCGCAATCCGAGCGAGCCAAGGCACGGTCACGGGCCGCAAAAGACGGGCGTCGTAACCGCCCATGCGGCGTTCGTTTTCGGTCAGGCACAAATCAATCATCGCCCTCGCCGATATCCCGCCGCCCACCGAATCACCCACGTTCGCCGGGAAATTCATGTCCTGCGCGGCGCCGCTGGTGTCAATTCCCCGCGCCAGCGAAATACGATCGCGAATCAGCGAGAACCACACGCTGGTGGTTTTCGCGAAGAACCAGGGCCGGCGGTACCACGGCAAGCTGCGCCGGTACCACGCCACCCAGTTCGCAAAGAACAGGATATGGCGCGCCTCTTCCTGAATCACCGGTTCGAAGGTTTCAACCAGTTCTTCGGGGAAATAACCCGACTTGCGCGCAGCTTCGAATAAGCCAAACGCAAAGAAGCTATCGATACATTCGCTGTAACCCGTGAGCATCCAAGCGCGCAACGCGTCCTTCGGGGCGGGATACGGCGGCTCGGGTGCGAGTTCAATGCCGTATGCCTGAACCAGCCGAGACAGTACGACCTTGTGGCGCGCCTCCTCGGCACCGTTCATGGTAATGGCTTCACGCAGCAATGGATCTTTGATGCTGGCCGCAAAAGTCGACACGCGAATCGACGCGCGGCCTTCGGTCTGCACCGCAATATCCCAGATAGGCAGCGACGTGACGCGCTTGAGCACGGCAGGCGCCAGCATCGGCCAGTCGATGACCGCGGGCTTGTAGGGATTGTGAGTCGTGAGCAGCATCTCGCAGAACATGCGCTTATGTTGTGCGGAGCCAATCTTGATCTGGCCAGTGGATCGATACGTCCAGTGACGCATCGCGTAGTCGGCTTCGGCAGGCGTGAGCGTGTCGGACATGGCGTAACGGAAGAAGGAATCGCGTTATGCAGATTTTGGCATAACGCGCGATCTTCTGCCGCGATGCCTGGTCAAGCGCACCGGACCATAACGAGATCACGCACAGAGGCGTGATCTATATCTCAATGCGAAATTTGTTCCAGCGCCAAGTCCCGTGTTTTCGGTCCCATCAAGCCGATAGCCAGCATCACCACCACCATCGCGCCGGCAATAAACATAAACACCCCGGTCGTGCCGAACGCCTTCAACACACCCGCGATGAAGAACGACGTGAAGATGGCCGAAAAGCGGCTCCACGAATACACGAAGCCGACCGCACGCGCCCGGATGCTGGTGGGGAAAAGCTCGGTCTGATACGCATGGAAGCTATACGACATGATGTTGCTGGCGAGCGTCAAGCCCACGCCCATGCAGACCAACAGCGCTGCGCCCGAGACTTGGCTGAACACCAGCCCGCACACCACGATCGCACCCGCCATCACAACAATCACGCTCTTGCGCTCGAATTTATCGGCCATGAACAAGCCGATGATCGGGCCGACCGGTGCGGCAAGCGCAATGATCGTCGAGTACATCAGGCTGGTCGTGATCGTGATGCCCTGGTGAATCAGGAGCGTCGGCACCCAGTTGGCGAAACCGTAGAAACCCACCGTCTGGAAGATGTTGAAGATGATCATCATGGTCGCGCGCTTGCCGTAGGGCGCGACCCACATGTCACGGAACGATCCGCGTGTGCTGACCGGCTCAGGCGCTGCGGGCGGCGGCAACTGCCGGCCATATTCTTTCTCGACCTTCGCCTCCAGCGCTGTCATCACCGCGTCCGCTTCCGCGAGCCGCCCTTTTTGCGCCAGCCAGCGCGGGCTCTCAGGCAACGCGCGCCGGATGAACCAAACGAACAGCGCGCCATGCGCACCGATCAATACGACCCAGCGCCAGCCATCGAAACCGAAGGGCTTGTTCGGCACCAGCGCATAGGAGAGGAATGCGACGACCGGCACGGCCGCGAAACCAACCGCTTGCTCGCACGCGAAAGCGCGGCCTCGAATGTGTTTGGGCACCAGTTCGGAGATGTACGTGCCGATGGTTACCAACTCCACGCCGATGCCCAACCCCGCCATGAAGCGCCAGAAGTTGAGGCCGCCGGCCGAGTCCTGGAACGCCATGATTACGTTCGCGGCCGTGTACCAGAGCAGCGAGTAAGTGAAGATGGCGCGACGCCCGAAACGATCGGCGAGAAAACCGCAAGCAATCGTGCCGATGAACAAGCCAAGGAACAGCGACGCGATGAAACTCGCGACACCCGTCATGCCGAACAGGCCGACGGTGGTAGACGTCAGAATGCCGCTCTTGACCAGCCCCGGCGCAACGTAGCCTGAGTACAGCAGATCGTAGAGTTCGAAGAAAAACCCGAGGCTCAGCAAGACGACGAGCGTCCACATTGAACGGGTCGCCGGCAGGCGATCGAGTCGCGCGGAAATCGTGCCCGCGCTTAGCGAATCCGATGCACGAACGAAGTGGTCATGATCAGTTCGGGATTGAGCGAGGTCCTGAGCAGTTGTCATCGATTTATGTCTCCTTGTCGTGGGCAGCTTATGCGGCCGCTTGTCGTGCCGATGCCGACCGGCGACGCGCCCGTTTCGTCGAGCGGCCGAGCCGCTTCCCCGGCGCGCATTTTAACGGCGTATCGGCAGATTTGTTACAGACATCGGAACATTCTTCTTGAGCGTCATTAACAATGATTCTTATGGCGGTTCCGGGTTAAGCTGCTGTGGGTTCAGGCCGGGGTGCCAGGTTCTGGGGTTGGCGGTCGGAGTCAATGCCGGGTTGCTGCGTTCGGCGTTGGTGGTCTGCGAGAGTTGGATATTCTCTTTATCGCTATTAGCCGCGCGCAGTGGCTAATAGCGATAAATAAATTAGCTAACCTAAGCAGATCGATAAGCCAGAAAGCAGCAACCCGGCATTGACCCCGACCGCTAATCCCAGCCGCAAGAACCGCAACCCCGTCCACCGGCGCGAGCAAAAACCACCTCTCACACTGGCCCGACGCCGTGCATCAGCAACGCCACCGCATGCCGCGCGATCTGATCGCGCCTGGGCGCACAACCGCCGCTCTCCTCAGCCCATGTATAAGTCACCGCCAGCGGCAACACTGTCAGTCCGAATACCGACACAAACAGCAGCGACGGCTCCAGGTGCGGGTTGAGCTTGCCCTCCTTCTGCCACTGCGCAATCCGTGCGATCGATGCCTTCTTATTGGCATCGCCGAAACGCTCGGCAATGCGCTGGCGCAGCAATCCCCCTTCGCTGATCACCTCACGTACCCATAGCGTCGCAAACCACGGATGCCGCTCCGCCACAGCAACAAGACCCTCGGCGAATGCGCGCAATGCCTCCGCGGGCTCCGCGTCCGAATCGGCGAACGCCCGCCCAAGTTCAGCACGCAACGGCACGAATCGCTCATCGATCAACACATCCAGCAGTTGATCGCGCGTCTTGAAATAGTAATGAACCATGGCCGGCGTCACGCCCGCCTCTCGCGCGATCGCGCCGAGCGTGGTCTCCATGATTCCCTGACGCGCAAATAAAACCAGCGCGACGTCCAGAAGAAGCGCCCGCGGCTCGCCATGCTGCACGCCGGTCGGCCGCCCGGGCCGGCGGCCAGCCTTCGGCGACTCGACGGGGACGGAAGATTCGGAATGTTCAGAAGGATCGGTTACATCTTTAGTCATAGCGGCAATTGACCCCGGGAATGGCGTCGCCTAATATTAACTCCAACATTAATTTATCTCATCGGGCGGCTGAATGGAATCCCTGCAACCCTCTGTCTCACTTGCCGCCGTTGAAGAGCGACCTCCAATCCGGCTGCTCTTCACGGCGCTGCTGCTCGTCATGCTGCTCGGCGCGCTCGACCAGACTATCGTTTCCACGGCGCTGCCAACCATCGTAGGCGAGCTGGGCGGGCTCGAAAGCCTGTCGTGGGTCGTGACGTCATACTTGCTGACGTCGACTATCGTGGTGCCGCTGTACGGAAAATTCGGCGATCTGTTCGGCCGCAAAGTCGTCATTCAGGCGTCAATCCTCATCTTTCTTGCCGGCTCCATCCTGTGCGGCGTCGCGCAGGACATGACCCAGCTGATCGTGTTGCGCGCATTGCAGGGGCTCGGCGGCGGCGGTTTGATGGTCGTGACCATGGCCGCCATTGCCGACGTCATTCCACCCGCCGAACGCGGGCGCTACCAGGGCTTGTTCGGCGGCGTATTCGGACTCGCGACGGTCGTCGGACCGCTGCTGGGCGGGTTCATTGTCGAACATCTCTCTTGGCGCTGGATCTTCTACATCAACGTGCCGCTGGGCGTATTGGCGCTGATCGTGATCGGGCTCGTGTTCAAACCGCACGTGGCGCATGTGAAGCATAAAATCGATTACATGGGCGCCGCGTTCTTAGCTGCATCGCTCACTTGTATCATCCTTTTTACCAGCCAGGGCGGCACGCTGCTGCCGTGGAGCTCCCCGCAGCTTTGGTTCACGCTCGCGCTTGGATTCATTACGCTGGGCGGTTTTATCTACGAAGAGCGGCTCGCCGATGAACCAATTATGCCGCTTGAGCTGTTCAGGGAACGCACCTTCGTGCTGAGCGGGCTGATCGGTTTCATCGTCGGATTTTCGCTGTTCGGCGCCATCACCTTCCTGCCGCTGTATCTGCAAGTGGCGAAGGGGTCGACACCGTCGCAAGCCGGCCTGCAAGTCCTGCCGATGATGGCCGGCATATTGTCCAGCTCCATCATCAGTGGCCGTGTGATCAGCAAGATCGGCAAATACCGCTGGTTCCCGATCTGCGGCACCGCGCTGGTCGCCTGCGGCATGTTCCTGATGTCCACGCTGCAACTGGCCACCCCGCTTCACACCATGTACCTGTTCATGCTGCTGCTCGGACTGGGGCTCGGCATGGTCATGCAGGTGCTGGTGCTTGCCGTGCAGAACGCGGTGCCGTTCAAGAACATTGGCGTGGCGACGTCCGGCGCGACCCTGTTCCGGTCGATCGGCGGTTCTGTCGGGGTCGCGACGTTCGGCGCAATCTTCACGAACAATCTGCAATCGCGTCTGGCGGACGCCATGCCGCCGGGCGCCGAGTTACCGCATTCAATGCGGCCAACGATGGTCCAGCATCTTCCCGCCGCTTTCCGCGATACCTATCTCAATGCGTTCGCGGGCTCGATGCATGTGGTGTTTCTCGTGGCCGGTACGGTTGTGCTGCTTGCGTTCGCGTTGTCCTGGTTCATGCAGGACAAGCCGCTTCGCAGCAAGTGAGGGCGATGGGATCGAGTGCGTCAGCAGCGCTTTGGTTTAAGCTGACGCACTTTAACTTTGGAATGCCCGCGCAATGAAGCTTACGCACATCGTGATCGCCTCGACCCTCAGCACCTTCGCTTTTATCTCCACCGCCGCATTGGCGGACACTTATCACTTCGGCGAGGGACAGTCGTCCGTGTCGGGCGCCAGCAGCGCTTCGCGGCACGCGGCGCCACCCAAACATAAAAAGCACAAGAAGACGCGGCGTGCCGCCGACCAGGGTACGCATTCGAATCCGTAAGAGAAGAGCCTGGGCAGCATACGTCGCGTGCCGTCTTCGTCAAGCGCGTTTCAGCGCGTCAGCAGCTGGCGAACGCCAAGCGCCACGATCAACCCGCCGCAGACACGGTCGATCCATGCCCGGTAACCGCGATAGCCTGACGCAATCCCCGCGTGTGACAGGACGAGTGCGACGAAGCCGTACCACGTCGTTGCGACCACGGCGACCATGGCAAGCATTGCCGCGAACGTGACTGGCGACATATGCGCGGGCGTGGCGGAAGCAAAGATGGCGGCGAAAAACGCTACTGACTTCGGGTTCGTGATGTTGGTGGCGAAGCCTTGCACAAATGCTTTGCGCAGTCCGCCGGGCACGCTCACGGCGGCCATGCCCGACTCGCCGGCTCGCGCCTTGACGATCAGCCGGCAGCCGAACCACATGAGATACGCCGCGCCGCCAATCTTCACGACAAGCGCCATCCACGGAAATGCGGCGAACACGATTCCCACGCCGAGAATGGCGCAAGTCGCCCAGAACAGGCTGACCAGGACGATGCCCGCGACGACCGCCAGAGCCTCGGAGCGTGTCGATGAGGCCGCCTTGTGCGCAACCGCGACAAAATTCGGCCCGGGAATAACCACGCCTGCAATGTAGACAGACAAAACAGCCAAGACTGCGGATGAATCGACCACGCCGTCGCTCCCTCATAGATCGACGCGCGGGAAGGCGGCGTCGGTTGACGCATTATCGCTGAGGTCCGTTCACGCGATTTGAAACCCCTGCTGACGACTCCGTCTTGCCAGCCGCGCTACATGGCCTGCATGACTGGATTCGACCTGAGGCCCAAGTCACCCTCACAATGGCATCGCACAAAAATTAATTCAGTTGTCTGTACAAGCTGAAATGCCTAGACACACAAGGCTTTTGAGATTCGCTATCGGGACTTCCACCAACTCCCTTATTTTTTTGGCTTGGTAACCTGCTGCGGTTCTATAGCGGACACAATCTGCAGAATGTAAGCTGTCCGGCGTCGAGGGGCCTCACGCCGGACGAACCCGGGTACCGACCTATCCGGATGTACTGACCACCTATGGAGTAAAAACAGTGAAAAAACTGCTCGCGGCTTTGACGATTTCCTTGCTCGCCGTCACATCGATCACCTCCGTCACCGCCAATGCGAAGGATTACTCGACCATCCGTTTCGGCGTCGACGCCTCTTATGCCCCGTTCGAATCGAAAGGTCCGGATGGCAAGCTGGTCGGCTTCGATATCGACCTCGGCAATGAAATTTGCGCACGCCTGCATGCGAAGTGCGTATGGGTGGAAAACGATTTCGACGGCATGATCCCGGCCTTGAAGGCGAAGAAGTTCGACGGCGTGTTGTCGTCGATGTCCATGACGCCGCAACGCGCCGAACAAATTGCGTTCTCGAGCAAGCTGTTCAACACGCCGACCCGCCTGATCGCCAAGAAGGGCAGCGGCATTCTGCCGACACCTGAAGGCCTGAAGGGCAAGACGGTGGGTGTGGAACAAGGCACGATCCAGGAAACCTACGCCAAGACCTATTGGGCGCCGAAGGGTGTAACGGTTACGCCGTACCAGAACCAGGACGGCGTCTACGCCGACCTGCAAGCTGGACGCCTGGATGCAGCACTGCAAGATGCCGTGCAAGCGGACGTGGGCTTCCTGAAGACGCCGCGCGGTGCGGGTTACGAGTTCGTGGGTAAGGATCTGGTCGATCCGACAATCCTCGGCAACGGTGCGGGTATTGGCCTGCGCAAGGAAGACACCGACCTGAAAGCACAGATCGACAAGGCAATCGCCTCGATCATCAAGGACGGTACGTACAAGAAGCTTGAGAAGAAGTACTTCGACTTCGACGTGTACGGCAGCTAAGCAGCCCCTGAGCCTGAGTCCGGAACGCGTTCCGGGCACAGCTTGAAAGCTTGAGAAAACGGGCTCCGCGGTAAACGCGGAGCCCGTTTTGTTTTCGGCGTCTTTTTCGCGTCTTTCGCTCCCGGCGCGGCAATGCTGTGGTTTTCAGCTAAGATCGAGCGTCTGGGGCAGGCGGCGCCGCAGGTACTCGCAGGTAATAGCCGGCTCCCCCGGCACGCTGCAACCCGGAGGCCGTCGCGAACGCCCCGTCCAACTCTCCTGAACACGCCGACATTTTTCCCAAGCTCGACGCGTTTCCAGCGCGCCGTGCACCGACAATCATGCAAACCAAAACGCACACCCTGATTTCGCCGTCGATCGGCACCACCCGCAATATCTTGAGTTTTCACTACGGTCCGGGGGGCGGCGAAAAGATCTATATCCAGTCCTCGCTCCATGCCGACGAACTTCCCGGCATGCTGGTCGCCTGGCGTCTGCGGCGCCATTTGGCCGAGTTCGAAGCGGCGGGCAAGCTGCGCGGCGAAGTGGTGATCGTGCCGGTATCGAACCCGATCGGGTTGAACCAGAACATGCATGGCACGCTGCTCGGGCGTTTCGAGCTGAACAGCGGCCACAACTTCAATCGCAATTTCCACGACCTGGCCGCGCTGATCGCACCGCGTATAGAAGGCCGGCTGTCCGGGGACATCAGTGCGAACAAGCTTGCCGTGCGCCGCGCCATGCGCGAAGCGCTTGACGAGCAAAAACCGCAAACCGAGCTTGAGTCGCAACGCCTTGCATTGCAGAAGCTCTCTTACGATGCCGATGTCGTGCTCGACCTGCATTGCGACCTCGACGCGGCGCTGCACCTCTACACCAACCCGGATATCTGGGACGAAGTCGAGCCGCTTGCGCGATATCTGGATTCGAAGGCGTCGCTGCTGGCGTTGAATTCGGTGGGCAACCCGTTCGACGAGATTCACAGTTTCTGCTGGTCGGATCTGCGGGCCAAGTTTGGTGACCGTTTCCCAGTGCCGAATGGCGGCATTTCGGTGACGGTGGAACTGCGCAGCCAGCACGACGTCTCTTATGAATTCGCCGATGCTGACGCGCAGGGCATCATCAATTACCTGATTCATCGTGGCGTGATCGATGCGGCCGCGCCCGCCATGCCGGCGCTTGCCTATCCGGCAACGCCGCTTGCCGGTGCCGAGCCAATTGTTGCTCCTGCGAGCGGCGTGCTGGTGTTTCGCGCGAAGGTCGGGGCGCTGGTCAAAGCCGGCGATGCAATAGCCGATGTGGTCGATCCGCTGACGGACACCGTTACGCCATTGAATTGCACGACCACCGGTGTGTTGTATGCGCGGCAGATTGCACGGTTTGCCACCGCGGGGATGGAGGTGGCTCGGGTCGCTAGTGCGACCGCTTACAGGACGGGGTCGTTGTTGTCGGCGTAAGGTCAAAACCACAAGCAAAAGGGCTACCAACCTCGGTAGCCCCAAAAAATCCAACACCCCTTTAAAACCTTAAAAAACAGCAGCGGGTCCTGCGGCCACCCCATCGAATGATGGTCCTCGGGGCCACCGGTCCGCTTGCCGCCTAAGCAGCCTGTGCAATCAGGCTTTCTGTGCGCGGCTGTAACATCGCCGCGTGTTCGAGCACCGTCGGTTCCGGCACTTCGTTAGTCGATATCATGCTCAACTCCGCCAGCGCGGTCTCCAGGCTCGCCTGACGGGCGGCCGCCGCTTTCTTGGTCTTCCCCGCGCGTGACGGCGGCTGGCAGGCCCCGCACACCACGTTTTCTTGCAAATCATGTTTGTGCGCGATGAACTTTCCAGTGCAGCGGCAGCATTTCGTGAGCTGCAGCATGCCCGCATCGAAAAAGCGCACAAGGGTCCAGGCCCGCGTTAAATCAAGTACCGCCTCGACATCGCTATTCCTGCAATGTTCGAGATACAACCGATACCCCTTCGTCAGGGCATCGAGGTGCGAGCAACCCGCTTCTTTCTTCAGGAACGCATACGTGTTGTAGAAGAGCGAAGCATGGATGTTCGCAAGCCATGTCATATACCAGTCAGCCGAAAAAGGCAGCATGCCCTTCGGCGGCGATACGCCCTTCACCTCGCGATACAACCGGATCATCCGGTCACGCGACAGTGTCAGTTCACTTTCGAGCACCTGCATCCGCGCCCCGAGTTCGATCAATGCGATCGCGCGGAAAACTTCTTGTGCATCTTCGGTGAGGCTCTTCTTAAGCATGGCGCGCTCTCGTGCTTAGAGGAACTGTTCTGCTGGCTGACCGGCCAGCAAGATGGCTGCGTGCGTCGGCGCAATATCCGCATGCTTCGCGGGCGACGTGAGAGCGGCCAGCATGGTGTGATCGTTGAAACGGAAAAAACACAGCAACTGGTCTGAAGCCGCCAGTTTGACAACCTGCGCGAGCGTCAGCCCGGACAGAAGGTCGGCGAGTTCCTTAGACAAACCGAGTCGAAACATCCCGATAGCACGGTCCTCTCGCAACATGCGCTGCGCGAGCATGATGTACGACAAGTTGATTTCTCGAATCGAGTCCAGCGTTTCGCGACCGTTCATGATTTTCCTGCGTTCGATATAAACCCCGAGTACCCTGCCGGCATTTTTTGCCAGCTATCTTTTTTGCCTAGCCAAACGTTTGTTCTGTCGGCTACGTTTAAACTTTGTTTCAGCGAGTTACATCTTGTAACAACACTGTGAAACGGATTGTAAGTACCACGCAGCGGGAAATCAAGAACATCTCAATAATAAATTTCCATAAAACAACAGAGAGAAACGGTAACTTTTTCCCGAAGTTGTAACAAGAAAGTGTGACCGGTTTTTGGCGGCTATTTTGACGCGAGCCGGGCCGTGTCATTCGACAGAGGTTTTGCTTGGCGATTGATTTATTAGGGAAAAAACGGATGAAGCGGATAGCCGGTTGACATGCCCGACGAATTAATCGGATTGCGATGAATGGAGAAGTTGTAACAGGAGGTCAGTCGGTCCGCTGAATTGCCGCGAAGGAAAACCCTCGGGTAAAAGCTGCCGATTTGCTTTCACTTTTAATGCAGAAATTTGACGAATGGGACATCCGAATGGCCGCCGGATGGAACATGTTTCATCAAGTTGTAACAGCATTGCTCAAACTATGAAAAGTGACGCATCAATAGAGAACCCTTCTTCCAACCCACCGCTCGTCCGCGTCGATCGTTCATGCGGAAGACGGGCGGTGGGCCGCCGGTTTCGCACCGCTAGCGTTGCGGTATGCCGTCGCGCCATTCAATCCAGTGCGTTGCAATCTCCTGCACCAGCGGATTCCCCGCCCGATACAAATTTTCAATAGCCGGTGCAAAACCGCCTTGAGCGGCGTAATTGAGGAGATTATCGGAGGCTGATTGCCCGTCATAGGGCCGATCAAAATCCGAACCCGCACGCACGGCTGCCACCCGGTTCAAATCCACCCGATGCACACTCGCCGCACGCGACAACGCCTCGTAGGTCGCATTGTCTTCCTGCTGCGTCGTGCAATACACCCCCTTGCCGTCAGTCACGAGCTTCGTCCAGTCACGCGCCCGCTCGCCAATATCCTTCCCCGACCACCACGTATCGCTCGCCAGCGTGTCGCACTGGATCACCTTGGGCGGCTGGTTCGCCGGCGCATAGTTGAACTTGGCGCGCGCGGCCTGCGCTTCGGGGCTATCGGCGAGCATCACGTTCTTCGACAACGCATAAGCCGCATCGGCCAGATCCGGATTCAGCCGGAACACCTCGGTCTTGTAATCGAGCGGTGGTTTATCGGCCGGGCCTTTCGTATTGATGCCGAGATAACCGCTCGGCCAGCTATCCGGCTTTTCGCGCGCATCGAGCTCCCATTGAATGCCAAAGTCGACGAGATATTTTGCCCACGCAGCCGACCCGATCGTGCCTTGCATCGGGTCAATGCCCGCGATCCCCGCGATCATGAAATAGGTACGGCGCAGATCGAATTTATCGGAGAACGTGAGCGCCATCAGCGAAGCGGCGGCATTCGCATGACCCATGCCGGTGGTCATCACGCAGACCTGCTGCCGGTTGCAGTTCACAACGGGATAATCCGGCGAGAGTCCGGCTACATGCATGGCCTTCCAGGGGCCGAGCTTGTCGAGCCAAACCTGGCCTTCGGGACCGAACATGGAAACGATCATGACCTTGACGGGCTGGCTGCGGCCGGTGCCATTGCCGCTATGGGCGCCATCCGGGCCCTGCGCAAACGTTGGCTCACAAGCGCTGAACAAGAGCGCCGCCATCGCGGCCGCCAGGCTCAATGCGGGGATTCGTGAGGGGATGTGAGTAGGGATCTGGGTGACGACGCAGGTGCGGGTAGAACGAAGGAGCAGGTCGAGCGAGGAACGGACGATCGATTTCATCTGGGCGGCACCGTAAGTGGAAGGAGAACGCGAGGTGAAACACACGCCCGTCTCGTCAGTACCACCCGCCGGACGCTCGTGCGTGAGCGCATTATAGAAGGGCGACGGACGCTGCCGTAAGGAACATAAAATGCTCCGGTAACAGCCATCAAGCACTAGTCTTGCTGTTTCGCTTATTCGTTGTTTGTTCGTTGTTAAATCCCCTTGCCTGCAAGGCTCCCATGCCAGACACCGCCGCTTCACGAATGATCGATGCGTTTCACGCCAGCCATGTTGAGGACCATCAGCACATCGAGATGTGGCTCGAGGCGACCGGCGACTGCGCCGTCGCGCTCGAGGCATTGTGGTCTGAGGGGGAACATCATCGGGGACATGCACGCACGGCCATGGACCGGCTGATCGCGCTGGCGGACAGGCACGGGGTCATGCTTTCACTCGTGCCACGGCCGCTCACGCAGAAAGGCGAAGGCCCCGCCGTGCCCTCCGTTGATCACGGCGCACCCGATAGCGCCGCGCTGGAAGCGTTTTATGGCCGGCTGGGCTTCGAACGCTCAGGGGGCAAATTCGAAGGCGCGCCGGTGATGGTGCGCTCGCCGCGTTGATCGGCATGGGCGTTAGCATTGGCATTCACGTTGGCGTTCGCATTCGCATCGCTTGAAGAATCGTCACGCTGATCCCCCTTCAACGCCGCAGCCAACTCACCCGCATCACCGCCCTTCACGATCACGAAACTGCGCTGCGGATTCGCGATTTCAATGCCGCGTTCCGTGAAGCGGTCTAGAATGCGCCGATTGAATTCACGCTGCACCCCCCAGCGTGCGCTATCGCGGCACTGGATCTGGCCGGCGAGCGTGACCGTCGAACCATCTACAGCGTCCACGCCCCACAGGCTGAAGTCGGAGAGGATGCCGTCCTTGAACGCATCGTCTTCACGCAGCGATGCCCCGATCTCCTTGAGCGTATCCGCTGCCAGGTTCACGTCCTGTCCAAGTGCAATGCTCACGCGTACAGCAGCATTGCCAATGCCGCGATTCGTGTTGTTCACCGTCGATACCGAACTGAACGGCACGGTAAAGAGCGAGCCGTCGCTGCCCCGCAAACGCACCGTGCGGATCGACAGATATTCGACCGTCCCCGATACCCCCGCGAGCGTGACCCAGTCGCCCACTTGCATCGCGTTCTCCATCAACAAGAAGATGCCGGTGATCAAATCCTGCACGAGCTTTTGCGACCCGAAGCCAAGCGCCACGCCGAAGATACTCGCGCTCGCGAGCAGCGGCGCGGTGTTTACGCCGATCTCGCTTAGTCCGGTCAACACAACGACCATCGCGATCACGATGAAGAGCGCGCTGCGCATCATTGGCAGCAGCGTTCGAAGGCGTGCGGCCCGCAAACGGTCACCGCTCGTGGTCCAGTTTTCCAGCCGCTGTTCGACCATCACGTTGGCGCCCTCCCACACGATCACGGCGAACGCGGCGGCAACCCCGATGGTGATGAGCGCGGATGCAAGCCGATGCCCCACTCCGCCCGACGAGAACAGCGTCAGGACGTGAAGCCCCCAGACCTGCAGCAGCGTCAGCAAGGTGACCACAACGATTACTGTCTGCACTGCGCGCCGCAACAGCGGGTAATAGCGGTAAGCATGCTGATGCGCGATCGACTTGTTCGACAAGTCGTCGTCTCCGCCCGCCGTATGAAAAATGCGGCCGAGCGCACCGAACGCGACAATGGCAACCACGCGCGCCGCCACCAGCACGAGCACCGAGATGCCGAACAGATGAAATAGCGTGCGATACCCGTTGCGTACATCGAGCGCCCAGACGAACCACAGCGCCAGCACGAAAAACACCGCGAGGCCGGCCCAGACATCAGCGACCCAATTGCCCAGCAGTACGAACGACCGCCGTCCCTTGACGCTCTCGCGAATCCAGGCAGCAACCGGCACGCGGCACTTGAGAATTACGAGAGCAATCAGGACATGCACGACCAGCGCGACCGCCTTGAGGATCGCGTCGTGGGCGGTGTCGGTCATGCCCAGCGGCTCCGCTGCCTCGGCGAGCGCCGAGCCGGCGCCCGCCACGCACACAATGCGCACCAGCCAGTCGTGCGCGAAGCGCGCGGCGTCGTCGCTAATCTGGATCAGGCGCAAGCCTGGCGCGCGGGGCGCGATGAAGAAACCACTCGCGATCACAATGCCGCGGCACACCACGTACACGTCGATCAACGCGCCGACGGAACGGCCCTGCGGCGTGCTGTCGTCGATGAAAATGGACATCAGCACCGCCGCCACCACCATGAACACGATCAGCGGCGCCAACGCGAGCAAGCTGTGAAGAATGGCGCTTGGCAGCCGTTGCAACAGCGTCCAGTGACGCGCTGCATGGCGCACCCCGCGGGCGGTATCGGTCTTGCGTTCAGCGACCTCGATGGCCGCCTCGTTGCCCGAGCGCTCGGCCACGGCTTCAGCGTGCACCGCCGCCCGCTCGTCCTTCGCAAGTTCGGGCTGGGCGGCATCGACATCAACGATCCCGCGGGCCGCGATCCGCGCGCGCAGCCGGCGCAGCCATCGTGAGATCAGGTATTCCAGCAGCAGTGCGGGCAACAACGAGATAGAGATCGACCAGATCACCCGACCGAGCAGATCGCGACCGCTGGCGGTTGCGGTGCGCTGGCTCCACCACTGCATGACCGAGCCGTAGTCGAGCAGCGCCGTCATGGAACGGCGCAAGCCGCCACTGAGTTCCACGACCCAGTAACCCGCTTCATGCGAAATCTGCGATGCCAGCCCGTTGCTCGTGAGGGACTTCGCCAGTACGCTCGCCGCGCCCGAAGCACCGCTTGCAGCCGATGCGGTGGCCGGCGCCGAGCTGCCTGAGGCGGCCTGCACAGGCGTAGAGAGCGCTCCAGCGGCCGCGACTGCCCGCAGGGTGTCCTCGACCTGGCTGCGGCGTGCGGGGTCGTTCAGCACGGCTAGCGCGGCGCGCGCCTGTTCGGGGGTCAGCGTGACGGTTGATGCATTGGAGGCTGGCCTGGCTGCGCTGGAGGCCGCATTTGCGACAGATACAAACGTGCTGCTCAGGACGCTCAGAACAAAGAGAAAGATGACGAGAACAATTTTGCGCATAGGCGAGGATGAGGAACTCGGTTAGGGAAAACCGCCACGGATGCGCCCGGCCTGCAGCGCGATTGAACCTGCGGTGATCACTTTCAAGCTGGAATGGTTCGTGCATCAAACATCAGATCAAAACCACCGGATTCAGGCATGCACGTCCAAAATACGCGAACTATGCGATCCAGGCGAGTTGCCCTTTCCGTCGCCGCCGTGTTGTTGTCGGCGACCGGACTGCTGGTAGCACTTCTTGCGCCCGGGCGGGTATCTGCTGCCCAGCACGACGCAAACGCCGAGCGAGCCGCCAAGCCCATTGCGCCCTCGGCTGCCGCGGTTACCAAGCACGTAGACAGCGGCATGCCGTTGGACGAGGGCACCACGCTGCTTCCCGCCAGCGGCGACACCCAGCTTCCCGCAACACCCGATACCCCGCGACCGCACTACGTTCGTCCACCGGCGCATCTGCCTTGATTCCAGGGTCTTCCCAACGTCGTGCATATTAGTGGAAGCCGTGTTGGAAAGCTTATTACGCCCGTTCAGGCGCGCGCCTCGGCCACGCGGGGAATATCCGGCTCGAAGAAGACCCAGCGTGCTTCGGGAAACGCGCGCTGCAGGTCCGCTTCGATCACATTGATTGCATCGACCATTGCGCGGCCGCTGTCGTAGTCCACCATTTCCGCTTGCACGGCCACCACGATCTGCTTGCCCCATTGCAGCGTAATCAGGTTGATCACGCGGACAATTTCCGGGCGCGCGCGCAAGTGCGCATCGATTGCCCGGCGCACTTCCGGACTCGCCGATTCCCCGACGATCATCGACTTCACTTCACGGGCGACCAGGTACGCAATCACCATGAGCAGCACGCCAATGCCAATTGACCCGGCTGCGTCGTAGACAGGATTGCCGGTAACCATGGTCATCAGCACGGCGCAGAACGCAATGGCGAGACCCGCAAGCGCGGCGACATCTTCGCCCGTGACCACGATCAATTCGGACTCGCGCGTCTCGCGAAACCATCTCCAGAGAGACTTATTTCCTGATGTCTTGCGAATCTCGCGCAACGCGCCAGCCAAGGAAAACGACTCGAGCACGACCGATATTCCCAGTACGATAAGCGCGACAATCGGGTTACTGACCGCTTCGTGCCGGGCGATCCGGTGCACACCTTCATACACCGAAAACGCGCCGCCGACGAAGAACAGCAGAAGCGCGACGAGCATGGAATAGAAGTAGATCTCGCGGCCCGAGCCGAGCGGATGCAACACGTCGGCGGGAGCCTGTGAACGCTTGAGGCCGAACAGCAACAGGAGCTGATTGCCACAGTCGGCAGTCGAGTGGATGGCTTCGGCAAACATGGAGCCGGAGCCGGTGAACGCGGCCGCCCCAAACTTGCAGACGGCAATGCCAAAGTTGGCTGCGAGCGCGTAGAAAATGGCTTTCGGCGATTCTTCTTTCATCGTGCTCCTGGCGGAAGTGGGTCAGCGACGCTCTGGGGAATCTGACTGCGCACGCACGCGCTAGACGACTTCCACGCGGCCTTCGCCATCGATCATTTCTCCGATCACTGCAGCCTGATCGAAGCCGTCCGCGCGGAAGATGGCGAGCACTTCGTCAACCGCCTCGGGCGCACACGACACCAACAAGCCGCCCGAAGTCTGCGGATCGGTGAGCAGATTTCGGGCCACATCGTGCAATGACGACGCCAGCGTGATGTCGTGCCCGTATGCGGTCCAGTTGCGCCCGGACGCCCCGGTGACCACGCCCGCTTTCGCGAACGCTTCCACGCCGGGCAACCACGGCAAGTCGGCGTATCGCAGGCGTGCTGTCAGTCCAGCACCGCGGCTCAGCTCCAGCGTGTGGCCCAACAAGCCGAAGCCGGTCACGTCGGTGAGCGCGTGCACGGCGTCGAGTACGGCGAGATCCGCGCCCGGGCGGTTCAGCTTGGTCGTGGCGGCGATCATTGCGGCGTAGCCGGCGGTATCGAGTTGATCCTTCTTCAGCGCCGCCGACAACACGCCCACGCCGAGCGGCTTGCCGAGGATCAGCACGTCGCCTGGGCGAGCCGAGGCGTTACGCTTCACGCGCTTCGGATGCACGATGCCGATTGCCGCCAGGCCATAAATAGGCTCGACGGAATCAATGGAATGCCCACCCGCGACGGGGATGCCCGCCTCGGCGCAGATCGACTCGCCGCCCTTCAGCACGGCCGCGATCACCTCGTGCGGCAGCACGTTGATTGGCATGCCAACGAGCGCGAGCGCGAGGATTGGTTTGCCGCCCATGGCATAGACATCGGAGAGTGCGTTGGTCGCGGCGATACGGCCGAAGTCGAACGGGTCATCCACGATCGGCATGAAGAAGTCGGTGGTGGCGACAATCGCCTGCTCGTCGTTCAAACGATAAACCGCCGCGTCGTCGGCGGTGTCGTTGCCTACCAGCAAGTCGGGAAAGAACGGCAACGGCACGTTGCGTTTCAACAGGTCGGCGAGAACGCCCGGCGCGATCTTGCAGCCACAGCCGCCACCGTGGGACAGGCTGGTCAATCGGGGCGACGGGGTTGCGTTCAGCTTGATGTCAGTCATTCGCGGTCATCCGGCAAAGTTGCATGTAACCAACATTATGGTGGTTCCAGCGTCCGGGCGTGGCAATTACGGTCGAGCTTACCGCCCTTGTCACCACGGCGCGTAGTCCGTGCCGATGTGGAAAGGCTTCATGCGGGCTTCATGCAGGCTTCATGCGGGCTATCACTTGGTACACTTCGGGTCACGGTCTGATGCCGCCCTTCAACGCTACTTATCAACCGCCCTGTGCCCTCTCTCGCATGAAATCTTTACCTCTTGTTCTCGGCTTGATCCTCTGTGCATCGCTGTATCAACTCAGTCACGCTCAGGAATCGCCTGATCCCTCGCAGGAAGACTACGCTTACCTAACCCGCATGCACGTCCCTCAACCGGTGATCCGCTGCGTGGCAGCGTTCGACCGATGGGTCGCGTTGACGCCCAAGTACGACACGTTCATTGTTCCCGACCGGCGTGTGCTAAGTGCAAAGATCGATAACGACACCACTATCTTCAGCCCGGTCAACCCCATTCCCGTAGACGAAGTGATCGCCATGCGCGCCTTTGCCAAAGTTCGCGGAGGGTCGCAATGGACGCGCGTAGACAGCCGTTGCGGCGTGCGCGACGGCCGCGTGGTCGGCGTTTCGCTCAGCCCAAATGTAAGGCCCAAGATCGTTCGGTAACAGCGCCTGGGGGACACGCCTTCGTAGCCTTTGCCGAATATTTCAACACACACTTTTCCTTACAAACGCAAACGGCTTGTCATTTAGCTAATCGCTAAATTGATTTCACGGATTTCACTTGGAGAAACCGATGAAACGATTAGCGATTCTAGTCACGCTCGCAGTACTCCTCGGCAGCACCCTTGGTGGTTGTATCGTCGTGCCGGACGGTGGATACCACCATCACGACTACTACGGCGGCCGCTACTAAGCCCGGCTACCAAGTCCGCTCTAAGCCGTGGAATAAACCGAATAACAGCGCGAAGGAAACCAACATGTTGACAGTCAAAAAAGGCTTGGCAGCCGCATCGCTTGCGGTGGCGGCAGCAATGAGTCTCGGCTTCACGAACACCGCATCCGCCGACGACCACTTCCAACCCGGCTACGTTCATGTCGATAGCCGCGGCTGGCACGGCGACCGGTATTACGACGGGCATCGCTACTGGGAACGTCGTGAGTGGGAGCGCCATCACGCACACCACTATGACGGCCCTCCGCATCGCTACTATTGATCGGTCGGGAAGGCGTTAGAAACGAAAAAGCCAGGGACGTCCCTGGCTTTTTCGTTTCCTGCCGCGTCTAAGCAACTGCTGCAATGCGGCGCTTCGAAGCTTGATCACGCACCTGCAGTCTCGCGCCATTTGCGGGTGTCGCGTAATGGCGGCGCACCGAACAGGCGGCTGTACTCGCGGCTGAATTGCGACGCGCTCTCGTACCCCACGCGGTGCGCCGCTGTCGCTGCATCGGTCATGTCGATCAGCATCAGGCGGCGCGCTTCCTGAAGCCGCAACTGCTTCTGGTATTGCAGCGGGCTCATTGCCGTGACGGCTTTGAAATGATGGTGCAGCGACGAGACGCTCATATGCACGTCGCGCGCGATCGACTCCACGCGTAAAGGCTGATCGAAGTGCTGGCGCAGCAGCATGATCGCTTTCGCGATGCGCTGTGTCTGACTGTCCTGCAGCGCGATCTGACGCAAGCGTGCGCCGGGACCGTTCATCAACAACCGATACAGGATCTCGCGCTTGACCAGCGGCGCGAGAATCGGAATGTCCTCGGGTGTGTCGAGCAGGCGCAGCAAGCGCAATACGGCGTCGAGCATCGATGTGCCGAGCCGGTTGACATACAGCCCGCGCGAGGCGTCCGCGGGTGTGGACGGCGGCAGGCTTTCGTCGCGAATCAACTTCGTGATTTCCTCGACATCGAGATCAAGCCGCATGCCCAGATACGGGTTGTCCTCGGTCGCGCCCGTCACCTGCCCCATCACCGGCAGATCCACCGATGAAACCAGATAGTGCATGGGGTCATAGACGTACAGTTCGTCGCCTACCATGATCCGCTTCGACCCTTGCGCGATCACGCCAAGCGCCGGCGTCTGGATGCCGTGGCTCGGGCCGCCGCAATGCACGACCCGGTGCAGGAACAAACCGTGCACCGCCGTCTGGCACGTGCCGGTGGTGTCTGCCGTGAAGCGGTCCAGTAACGCGACCAGATCGAGCCGGGCGTGATCAAGGCCCGGGTCAAGCGGCGCAGATGCCACGCCGTTGACAGCGTGATTAGCGTGGTTCGGAGGATCGATGGCGGAATCCGCCGTCTCATTCAGGGCCATGATTCGCAGATAGTGAGTTTGCGCGGCTGCTACCCGGGAACCGGCCACAGTCTTGCAAGGATGGAAAGAGTTGCCGTCAGCCTGCTGCTACCACTGCGCGCTACGACCAACCCACGGCCAGGCGCGCACTGCCGGCGAATGGCACTCAGCTTACTCGCGCCCGCGTGTTTTCGCCCAGCGATACGCGCGGCGTTTGCAGGATCGGGCAATGATCCGACAGGATCAGGCTAGCCGGGCGCAGCGGCACAGGCAGATACTGCTTCATCGCGGCGTTGCTGAAACACCGAACGGGCGTTCGGTCGTTGCGCCGTGAAGCGGTTTGCGCGAGTCGCGCTGACCGCTAGTTCAGGATGAATTCTAAGGAACCCAGCATGCGCAACAAAAAATTCGGCAATACCGGCTTGTTCGTTTCAGAATTGTGCCTCGGTACGATGACGTTCGGCGAAGGTGGCATGTGGACCAATATTGGCGGCCTGCAACAGGCGGACGCGGACACGCTTGTCGGCCGGGCGCTGGATGCGGGCATCAACTTCATCGATACCGCCGACATCTACGCCGACGGCACGTCGGAGATCATGACCGGCCAGGCGCTCAAGAACCTGAAAGTGCCGCGCGAAAACGTAGTGGTCGCCAGCAAGATCCACGGCGAAACCGGCACGAAAGGCATCAATTCGCGCGGTGCGTCGCGGTATCACATCATTGACGGTGTGAAGGCGAGCTTGAAACGCCTGCAACTCGATCACATCGATTTGTATCAGCTACATGGCTTCGATACCGCCACGCCAATCGAAGAAGCGCTGCGCGCACTCGACAACCTCGTGCAGCACGGCCATGTCCGGTACATCGGTGTATCGAACTGGGCGGCGTGGCAGATCGCCAAGGCGCTTGGCATTTCGGAGCGGCTCGGCCTCGCGCGTTTCGAGTCGCTGCAGGCGTATTACACGATTGCCGGGCGCGACCTGGAACGTGAAATCGTGCCGATGCTCAAGAGCGAAAACCTGGGCCTGATGGTCTGGAGTCCGCTTGCGGGCGGTTTGCTGAGCGGCAAATACAAGCGCGACGGCAGTACGACAGAACCGGGCCGGCGCACGAATTTCTCGTTTCCGCCGGTGGACATGGACCGCGCGTTCGACTGCATCGACGCCATGACTCAGATGGCCGAAGCCAAGGGCGTGACCGTGGCGCAAATCGCACTCGCGTGGCTGCTGCACCAGAAGGTGGTGACGAGCGTGATTATTGGGGCGAAGCGGATCGGGCAACTCGACGACAACATTGCAGCGACGCAAGTGAAGCTGAATGACGACGAACTCGCCGCACTCGATGAAGTCAGCCAACTCGCCCAGGAATATCCGGGCTGGATGTTCGCGCGTCAGGGCGAATATCGCTTGAACCAGCTGCGGGAATCGAGCGCCGGCTAGTAGTTTGATTGGTTGATTAGCTAACGACAGGTTGAAACGGCAAGGTCATGAGTACCGCCTCCTGATACTTGCCGTCAATTTTTAGCGAACGCGGTTCACGCGCGTACTCAACGAATCCCGCCGAGCGATACAGTCGTTGCGCCGCTTCGTTATGCGGCGCAACCGTCAATTGAACCTCTTCCACGACCGTGCGTGCGTGGCTCAAGACGGCTTGAACAAGCGCCAGCGCCATTCCTGTGCCGCGAGCAGCCGGGCAAACGTACATGCCCATCAGCACGCCCTTGTGCCGCAGTTTCGCGCCTTGCGGCACCATCAATCCTGCCACACCCGCCAATTCGCTGTTGTCGCTTAAAAAACCGCCGAACACGGCGGCACTCTCGATCCGTTGCTGGAACCACGCGAGCGATTGCTCGGCTTCGTCTTCCCACGCCGACCCGAAACCATCGGGGTGCCGGGCGAGACCTTCTAGCCTGATGTCGCGATAAGCACTGGCGTCGGCGGCAGTGAGACGGCGGAGGGTGAATGGCATGGGCATGGGCGTAGTTACCTTGAGCGGCGTGAACGGCATGTTGTGATTGCTGGCGCGAAAGCACCAGTTTCGCACGCACGGCGCGTCCGCTCCAAGCCGGATAGCCCAACCCTCCCGCATTAGTCCGGGATTCGAACCCCGGTTGACTGGTCGCGCAACCTCGCCCGAAAAACCGCTTGGCGGGGCAAGACCTTTATCTTCATCTCAGATATAGCCTATCCACGTTATCGCGTTGCGCGATACCCGGCAGTGCGCAAAACTGTGTCCACAAAATTAACACGCATTCAGGAGACATTCATGCGTACACAAGTCGGCATTATTGGTGCGGGTCCTGCGGGCCTTCTGCTCTCCCATCTTCTCCATCTTCGCGGTATTGAATCGGTCGTGCTCGAGGCACGCAGCCGAGGCGATATCGAATCCACTATTCGTGCAGGCGTTCTCGAACAAGGGACGATGGATCTACTGAACGAAGCCGGGCTCGGCGCGCGCATGCTGGCCGAAGGTTCGGTCCATCACGGCTTCGAACTCGCGTTCGAAGGGCAACGCCGGCGCATTGCTCTGACCGAACTCACCGGCCACTCGATCACGGTCTACGCGCAGCACGAAGTCATCAAGGATCTGGTCGCGGCCCGCGTTGCGGCCGACGGGGCGTTGAAATTCGGCGTGAGTGACGTGTCGCTGCACGATTTCGACGATGCCCCCGGTTCTACCCGGCCGCGCATCCGTTACAGGCACGAAGGGTTCGAGCACGAGCTGGAGTGCGACTTCATCATCGGTTGCGACGGCTCGCAAGGGGTTGCGCGAGGCTCAATGCCCCAGGCAATGAGGCATGACTATCAGCGTATTTATCCGTTCGGCTGGTTCGGGATCCTGGTCGAAGCGCCGCCTTCCGCGCACGAGTTGATTTACGCGCGTCACGACCGCGGTTTCGCGCTTGTCAGCACCCGTTCGCCGAACGTGCAGCGCATGTACTTCCAATGCGACCCGAAGGACTCCGTCGATGCCTGGTCCGACGACCGCATCTGGTCCGAGCTTCACGCACGCGTGGACACGCTGGACGGTTGGCAGATCACCGAGGGGCGGATCTTCCAGAAAAACATTGTCGGCATGCGCAGCTTTGTCTCCACACCGATGCAATCCGGCAAGCTGTTCCTAGCCGGCGACGCCGCGCACATTGTGCCGCCCACCGGCGCAAAAGGCATGAACCTGGCGGTGTCCGACGTTCGTGTCCTGACCGCCGCCTTGCAAGCGTTCTACGAGGAAGGCGCGAGCGACAAACTGGATCGCTACACCGAAACTGCCCTGAAGCGTGTCTGGCGCGCAGAGCATTTCTCGTGGTGGATGACCCGGATGCTGCACAAGCTCGATGACACCTCGCCCTTCGAACAACGCCTGCAGGTGGCTGAACTCGAACACGTGACCACGTCGCACGCCGCCGCCACGGCGCTGGCCGAAAACTACGTCGGCAGCGTCGCGGTTTAGGTGGGTGGGCGGCGGCGTAACCGAGTGGCGGAGTGCCAAGCGGCCAAACGATGGCTACAGCGTTCGCCGCGCGGTTAAAGCACTGCCACCACTCGTATATCGCCTTCGATCGACGGCACGACCTGCCCGCCCACGCGCCGAAAGGTTATTGACACGGTCTTGTCCCCAACCCGCAGGTCACCGATCTCGAGCCAGTCGATACCGTCCGGCAACTGCGGCCGGTCGATACGCACTTCCTGGTGCTCGGCGTCGATCGTCACTCCGAGACAGGCCTCGAGGATCATGAACGGCGATCCAGCCGCCCAGGCTTGCGGCAAGCACGCGACCGGGTAGCCGATCGGCCGCTCGCCACGTTGCCGGGTGAAGCCGCAGAATAGCTCGGGAAGGCGCATATCGAACGTGACGGCCGCTTCGAACAATGCCTGCAACAAACGCACTGCACCGCCGCGGTCACCGTAGCGCGCGAGTCCGCGAGCGCACATGGCGCTGTCGTGCGGCCACACGGAGCCGTTGTGGTACGACATAGGATTGAAACGCGGCTGACCTGCTGCCAGCGTGCGGACGCCCCAGCCAGTGTTGAACAAGGTCGACTCAAGCTGGCGCGCGACTGCTTCACCGCGGCTGCGCTCGACGAGGTCAAAAGCGAGCAAGTGCCCCGCATTCGAAGCCAACACCTTGCACAGCTCGCCCTTTCCATCGAGCGCAATGCCGTAGAACTCCGACTCGGGCATCCAGAACATTGTCTCCACGCGTTCGCGGATGTTTTGCGCGCGCTGCTCGTAAGCCAGCGCCTGCTCGGGCGCGTTGCGTTGCCTTGAGAAGCGGGCCATGGTGGCAAACGCGGTGGATGCATAAGCCTGGACTTCGACCAGCGAGATCGGTCCGATCGGGAAACTACCGTCGGCATGAAACACGGAGTCGCCGCTGTCTTTCCAGCCCTGGTTGGCAAGGCCCGCTTCCGTTGCGCGCTGGTAGCTCAGCAAGCCGAATTCGTTCTTGTCGCAATGACCCGCGATCCATTGCGAGGCCAGTTGCAGCGCGGGCCACAATTCGTCGATCAGCCCCATGTCGCCTGTTCGTTCAGCGTATGCACCCGCCAGCGCAACGAACAGCGGTGTGCTGTCGACCCCGCCGTAGTACATCGCAAACGGCACTTCGCCCGTCGCAGCCATTTCGCTATTGCGGGTCTCGTGCATGATCTTGCCCACTTCCGCATCGCGAAATGCAGAGTCCTCGCGCGCCTGATGCGCCGCGAGAAAACGCAGCACGCCGCGGGCAAGCGACGGATCGATCCACAACATTTGCAGCGAAGTAATGATGGCGTCGCGCCCGAAAGCCGTGGAAAACCACGGAATACCCGCGTACGGATACGGTCCCGTTTCGAGATCAGTCGTCAGCAAACCGAGATCGGCGAGCGAACGATCGATCCATTCGCTGAACAACGGGTTGCTCGAGCGCACACGCGCCACTGAACGCCGCCGATCGCGCATGCGTCGATGGGCATCGACAAGTGCCTCGCGAATCGCCGGCCGCCCCGATTCCGGCGCACATTCGGCGCCTTCCTCGGCGATCTTCTTGCTCTCCGCACTGGCATCGCTCAACGCATGTGTGACCGCCGTGATCGACAAGTAGATCGACATGGCCGTTTCCGACTGGATCAGCAGTACGTAATCCGCGCGATTGACCGAGAGCGAATGCGGCGCAGGCGAAAACTGGATGCGCGCGGTCCGCTCGACTTCGTCCAGGCCCGTATAGCGCAACACGACTTCGCCATCTTCAATGCACGGCTCGCGCATTTCTCCGCGTTTCGGACGGGTGGACCCACGCACTTCGAACATGTCGTGGAAGTCGGCGGCGAAGTTGATCGAAAGCGGCACGGTGGCCGGTTCCGTGCCGTAGTTGGTCAACACAATGGCTTCGTGCAGCACGTGCCGCGACAACACCCGGCGGCGCTCGACGTGGATCACGCCCTCGGGTGTGGTCGCCCCGCCGATGAGCGGCAGCGGCCGGTTGGTCAGATGCGCGGTAAACACGGCGTTGTCGCTCGACACGCTGCCGGACAGGAGCGACGGCGAGCGTCCGCCGAAGGTCAGGCGCAACTGTGACAGCACGCGTGTGTCGTTCACGAAAAGACCGTCGTCATTGCCGCGGATATCGCCATTCGCGTCGTTGACCACGAAGGTATTGCCGGCCTTGAGCACGAATTGACGCTCGTTCGCGTAGTTCGTATGTTCAGTTGCGATAAATGCGCCGTCCGTGTTTGCAACGGGCGTCGACGGAGGAACCTCGCGAACGCCGGCCGTACTGCGGATTGGATCGGGCATGTCGTCATGAGCGGGGCCATGGGCAGCTTCGCGAGCGATATCACTGGCCTGTCGGTCGCTGAGCGCCTGCTTTGCTTGCTGTTGTTCCTTCGTTTCCATTACACCTTCCTGAAAGAGTTGCCTGGACACCCGGCCGATTGTACGGCCAGCGCCTGCGAATCAAATTTTGCGGACCGGATTTGCGCACAGGAAGCAAGCGCACCGCGGACCCGCTATCATCGACCGTTTTTCGACCGACGCTCATCCAACCGGTTCTCCTCGCCGCATGTCTTTTCCGCACATCGACTTACTGTATTCAGCATCCGGCCTCGGCGTCGGCTTCCTCGTTGGCCTGACCGGCGTAGGCGGCGGCTCCCTGATGACGCCGCTGCTCGTGCTCCTGTTTGGCATCCACCCGGCCACCGCGGTCGGCACGGACCTGCTCTACGCAGCTGCGACCAAGGCAACCGGCACGCTGGTCCACGGCATCAAGGGGTCCGTGGACTGGCGCATCACCGGCCGGCTGGCGGCGGGAAGCATCCCTGCGGCGGCGATCACCCTGGTCCTGCTCCACCGGTACGGGTTGAATACACCCGCCGCCGCCCGGGTGATCCAGCTCGTGCTGGGCTCCGCGCTGCTGGTTACCGCTGTCTCGCTCGTATTCCGTCCGCAGCTCGCGCGCCTGGCCTACAAGACCGGGATGGCCCGTGAGGCAAAAGGAAAACCACCGGCTGCGAGCCGTGAAACCCGCCGAGTGGCCTGGACCGTGCTCACCGGCGCAATCCTGGGCGTGCTGGTGTCGATCACCTCGGTCGGCGCGGGCGCCATTGGCGTGACCGTTCTGTTGCTGCTCTACCCGCGCTTGCCGACCGCGCGGATAGTCGGGTCGGATATTGCGCACGCGGTTCCGCTCACGCTGATTGCGGGGACCGGCCACTGGCTGCTCGGTTCCGTCGACCTGGGCCTGCTACTGTCCCTGCTCGTGGGTTCGTTACCAGGGATCGTGCTGGGCAGCATGCTTTCCTCCCGGGCGCCGGAGGTGCTGCTGCGCAACGTGCTGGCCGCCACGCTGGTGATTGTCGGCGTGAAACTGGTGCTCAGTTGATTCTCGGGCAGTTCGATATTAGTCGCCCAGCGTGACGCTTTCCAGTCGACCGAACGGCATACGCCCCTCGGGCCGAGCTGTTTTCTGGGCGCATAGGCCGTTCGGTCAGCTATCGGGAACCACGCGTTTGCGGGCAAGATTCAGGTAGACGAAAGAGGACGAAGCAACGCACAGCCGCTTTTCGCCATAGGTGGCGAGGTCGCGTCTCGTGCTCGTGCATCGCTTTGACTCGCGGGTTTGATTCAAAATAGGCAGCCGCAAGATTGAGTCACATTGTCGAGTCACATTATTTAGCTACCTCTTTATTTAGATACATCAATATGCACATTGATGAGCCGCCAGACACAGACATTCAGGAGCTGCGATGAGCCACACTGACGATCCCCGCGACGAACAACTACAACCCGCGTCCGACCTGCCCCACGATCCCGTGCGCCGTCGCCTGCTTGTGGCTGGGGTTGGCCTGGCTGGCCTCACCGGATTGTCCCTGAGCGGCTGTAATCTCTTCGATTCGCGCCCCGCTACGCCCAAGACGGCTGCTGACATCGCGCTCGACAAAACGCTGCAGGCGCAGGTCCGTCACATTGTTGTGATCTACGCGGAAAATCGCAGCTTCAGCAATCTCTGGGCTAACTATCCTGGCGTGCAATATCCGCTGGAAGGCGTGCCTGCGTCGCGCTACGTCCAGCTGGACCGCGACGGGCGCACGCCCATGCCTGTCCTGCCGAAAATCTGGGGCGGCCTCGTGCCGCAAGCGCAGGAAGTGGACGGCAAGCGCTACATGATTTCGGAAAAACAGATCGACGGCGTGCCGAACGGGCCGTTCCATCTTGTTGACGCACAGGGGCAACCGCTGCCGAACGGCGTCATCACGCGCGACCTCGTGCACCGTTTCTATCAGAACCAGATGCAGATCAACGCGGGGCGCAACGACCAGTTCGCCGCATGGGGTGATTCCGGCGGCCTGGTCATGGGGCATTACCGCAACTCGGCTGATTCGCTGAAGCTCTGGAACATCGCCCGGCAAAACGTGCTGTGCGACAACTTCTTCATGGCCGCATTCGGCGGTTCCTGGCTCAATCACATCTTCCTGATTTCAGCACAGACCCCGTTTTATCCGGATGCGCACAACAGCCCGGCGAAAAAGCTCCTGTCAGTCCTGGACGGTGACGATCCGCTGGGCACGCGCCTGAAACTCGCGGCCGATTCACCGGCATCGGCACTCGACGGCCCCCCGTCCTTTGTCAATGACGGCGCACTCACAGCGGACGGCTACGCGGTCAACACAATGGCGCCGCCCTATCAGCCTAGCAACGTCCGCCCGGCGGAAGGCGGCGATCCGACGCTGGCAGACCCGTCGAATTATCGCGTGATGCCGCCGCAGACTTACGCCACCATCGGTGACCGGTTATCGGATAAAGGCGTGGACTGGGCGTGGTATAGCGGCGGCTGGGACTATGCGCTCACGCATCGCGACACCGGCATGGTTCCCGATTTCCAGTATCACCACCAACCGTTTAATTATTTCCGCAGCTTCGCGCCGGGCACGCAGGCGCGCACGCGACACTTGCGCGACGCCGGTCTGGGCGACGATCCGTCGACCAACAAACTGATCGCGGATATTGACGCGGGGCGACTGCCTGCTGTGACGTTCTACAAGCCGCAAGGCAATCTGAACATGCATGCGGGTTACGCCGATGTTGAATCGGGTGACCGGCATCTCGCCAACATAGTTGGTCGAATCCAGCGCGGACCGCAATGGGAAAGCACGGTCGTCATCATCACGCACGACGAGAACGGCGGCTGGTGGGATCACGTGCCGCCGCCGAAAGGGGATCGATGGGGACCGGGGTCGCGCGTTCCGGCCCTGGTGATCGCGCCGTTCGCGAAGAAGGGGGTCGTCGACCACACGGTCTACGACACAAACTCCATACTGCGCTTCATCACGCGCGTCCACGACCTGGTGCCACTCGACGGCGTTGTGGCGCGGGACCGGGCATTCGCGGCACACGGCGAAGCGTCGCTAGGGGACATGACGGCTACGCTCGATCTCGCCTGAGCCACGCACGCTGGAGTTGCAGATGCCCCGAGCCGCGAAAACTTGATTGGTCAATGTGAGTTGGTAAGGCATCAGCCTTCAATAACGTCTCGCGAACGGCGCCGCGTCCAACGAATGACGGCGGCGCATAGAGAAGCCACTCCATCACGGCGCACAGTAATTATGAAACGCGCGAACCGTCCATCTGGCCTGCGCGGGCATCGGCGGCATCGGACGCTTCCTGTCGCCATTCGCGCCGCGAGCGCAGCATCTTGCGCACCGCGAGCCGCGCCATCTTGAGATAGCCAAATGGCCGGGGATCAGCCAGCATGCTCAACGCCCGGGCGTAGTCGAGCGTCAGGCCCGGGGTCCAGGCCATGGTGGCGGCGCGCTTGCGGATCTGCGCGGCGACCCACAGCTCCGGCGTGACGATCAGGCGCAGAAACGCGCGCCAACCCGTATCGCGGCCATGAAAGGTGCCCACCGATCCTTCAAGCGCCGCTTCCAGCGCCTTGGAGACCGTGCTGGAACAATTCCGGTAGGTCAGGTTATACGTCTGATCCTGCCGATATTTCTCCCAGAACGCCTTCAACCGATCCGGCCGGTAATTGCGAATACGCACGCGGATTGTAGATTCGCACCATGCCTTCGATTCCGTTGCGTAATCCGGCTGAAATGTTCCCGGCACGTTGTTCTCACGGGTCGCGCGCAAGATGCGTCCGAACTCGTCCGGCGAACGGTCAATTTCCACGCCCGGATACAGGCTGATGTAAATGCCCTCGGGTGACTCAAGCGCCGCGTGGCCCGTCGAGATGACGCCATTCGCATCGACGGCGGCAATGTAGCGGTCCACGATCAACCGCCGGTTGGCCTGCGCCCGCGCGGACCCAACCGGCGTCCACACATGCACGGTGAGCGCTTTTTCATCGGCTGCGGGAGGCCCGTCCCATTCGAACGGGCCGTCGGCCTCGGTCGCCGCCGCTCCCGCAGCGGCCTTTGCCGTAGCGGATTTTTCAGCGAGAGTGGGATCGGCAATCACGTCATCGGAGAGCGCCAGCGCTTTCTCGTTTTCCGGCGGCAGGCTTTCCATGCGGCGTACGCGAAAGGCGATCCACAGCATGTTCCAGCCCCCGAACGCGAGTCCGAGTCCGATCGCGTAAGGCGCCGTGCCAACATAGTGGGTCGGATACGGTTCGAAGAAAAAGACAGCGAGCAGGATTTCGACAATAGCCAACGCCAGCACGATCCTCCATCGGCTATAACGCACCAAGACAGCCGACACGCTCTGCAGCAAACCATCGGCGAGAAAAAGGGTGCCGAAGATCATCGACAGAACGAAGTTGCCGTGATGATTGCCCGCCATGATCAGCAGCGCGGCGAGCGTGAACGCGCCACCTTTCACGTAACGTAGCGTGCGCTGGCCGCCCACACCCATACGGGCAACAGCGAGGGTCGCAAGACCCTCGACCAGAAGCAGCCAGGCGAAGACGTGGATGGGAAAATACAGGACGCCGTCGAGGGCATCGATAAACACCAACACCCCGATCACCAGCCAGATGCCGCCCGCCACGGCCAGCGTAAGCCAACGGCGGCGCAGGTAGTCCACGCCCAGCAGAAACAGCACGAGTTGGATCATGACGTCACCTGTGAGGACGCGACCCCGCCATGATAAAAGCGCTGCCGCTTTACGCCAACGGGAACCGAACGCCTGTGCGTTCGGCCCGATCCTTCACTCACCAATAACTCAAAACCAACTCAAGCCGGTTCCACCCAGGCACGCGCTGCGATTTCCAGCAGATAACCATAATGCAGCGCGCCCACGGGAACGACCGCCCGCGCGGGTTTCCAGTCGCCGAAATGGCGTGCGTAGATCTCGTTGAAGGTTTTCCAGTGCTCCACGCCAACCAGGTAGACCGTCACTTCGATCACATCCTTCAAGCCCGCGCCGGCCGCCGCCAGCACCGTGCTGACATTGTCCAGCGCCTGCTGGGCCTGTTGTTCGAACGGCAAGTCCCCCGTATGTGTGCCGTCGGGACGCATCGGCAACTGGCCCGACACGCAAACGAGATTACCTACGCGGGTGGCGTGGCTGTAGTGGCCTGCGGGAATCGGAAGACTTGGCGCGTTGATGAGTTCGATGGGCATATAAATGTTTACGAATTGTTCGCGAATTGGGAAAGATTGGACAAGCGTAACCGGCAGCATACGTCGCGAGCGTCAAAGCACCAACCGTCCTGCGATGAAATCGAGGAAGGCTTTCGCCCGTCCCGCCATTGATGCGCTCTGGTAGAACACTGCGCTGATAGGTTGCCTGACATCGAGCAGAACGGGGTCCATCACGGTTTGCAGGCGCCCACTGGCCACGTCGGCGCTGGTCATGTACGCAGCGAGGCAGACGACTCCGCCACCGGCCAGCGCGAGTTGCCGCATGGTCTCGCCACTCGATGCGGCGATTTCCGGCACGATCCGAAAGCGCGCGCTAGCGTCCCGGTTTTCGGTGTCGTCATCGATCAAGGGCCAGTCGTTCAGACTTTCGGGCGCTGTAAAACCGATCAGCCGATGCCGCCGCAATTCAGCCACCGTGCGCGGCTCCCCGCGTTGCGCGAGATACGCGGGACTCGCCAGGATGCGCAGCCGGCTGCTGCCGAGCGAGCGCGCGTGCAGCGTGGAATCCTGCAGTGCGCCGATCCGGATCGCGATATCCACGCGCTGTTCCATCAAGTCGACAATCCGCTCATTGCTGCTCAGTTCCAGCACGATCTCCGGATACGCCGCGGCGAACGCTTGCACATGCGGCACGATGCAATGCAGCACAAACGGCGACGCAGCATCTACCCGCAGCCGCCCCGCCGGCCGCTCACGCTGGCGAGCGATTGACTCCTCCGCATCTTCCATTGCGGCAAGTATCGCGCGGGCGCGCACGAGGAAAAGTTCACCTTCGTCGGTGAGTTGCAGACGGCGCGTGGTCCGTCGGACGAGCGTGGCGTCGAGTTTGTGCTCTAGCCGCGTCAACGCCCGGCTTACACCAGAAACAGTTTGCTGCAATGCCTCGGCCGCCGCCGTGATCGAGCCGCTGTCGATCACGGTCACGAGTGCCAGCAGTTCTTCAGTGGTCGTTTTCATCTATTCATTGTTGACTTTGAATCAAGATTGATTTGAGACTAACACTGTTTTTGCGAAAGTCGAAGACGGGGATACTGCATGCATCGACTCAATCCATAGGATTTACAGGAGAACAGACATGAAGATTTTTGTAACTGGCGCAGGCGGTTTTATCGGCGGTTCGATTGCGGCGCGTCTGGTTCGCGAAGGCCATCAGGTCAGCGGTCTCATCCGCCGCCCGGAACAGGCGGACGAACTCAAAACGCTCGGCATTGAACCCGTGATCGGCAGCCTCGACGACCGGGCGCTCTTGATCGCGCAGGCGAAAGCGGCCGATGGCGTCATCAACGCCGCCAGCAGCGACCATCGCGGCGCGGTCGAGGCGCTGATCGAAGGGCTCGAAGGCTCGAACAAACCGCTGCTGCACACGAGCGGCTCAAGCATTGTTGGCGATGCGTCCGGCGGCGAAGGAACGGACACGATCTACTACGAGGACACGCTGCCCGAACCGACCGCCGATAAAGCCGCGCGAGTGGCCATCGATAACCTCGTTCTCGACGCAGCCAAACGCGGCGTGCGCGCTTCGGTGCTGTGCAACACGCTGATCTACGGCCACGGCGCAATGGTGAACGCGAAAAGCGTGCAGTTGCCGCGTTTGCTGGCTCAGGCGAAAAAGAGCGGCATCGTGCGGCACGTGGGGCCGGGACGCAATATCTGGTCGAATGTGCATATCGACGATGTCGCCGACCTGTACGCTCGTGCGCTTGAAAAATCGCCGGCCGGTACGTTCTATTTCGTCGAAAGCGGTGAAGCAGCTTTCCGCGATATGACGACGGCAATGGCCAAAGTACTCGGCCTCGGCGCGCCGCAAGACTGGCCGCTCGAGGAAGCCAAGAAGGAATGGGGTTACGAAATGGCGTCGTACGGATTGGGATCGAATAGCCGGGTGCGTGGCAAACACGCGCGGGAATTGCTGGGCTGGGAGCCCAAGCGGACGTCGGTGACCGACTGGATCAGCAACGAGATGGTGCAGGCGAGCTAACCCGGATGCTCTGACGGCTAGTTGGTCGGCCGGTATTTTCAAGCCGCGCGAACGGGGTTTAAGCCTCGCCCGCGCGCTGTTCTGAAGAAGCCTCCGCGCCCCTGTCGCACGCTCACTTCAACGCTTGCACAAACTCCTCGATCGCGCCCGTCGGCATGCCCGATTGCACAGCGGCGTCGTGGATTTGCTGCCACGTGGTGGGATCGATGGGAATGCCGTTCGCAATGAGATCGGCCCGCCGCGCCTGTTCCGGCTCACCCGGCACCATGATCCTGTCCGTACCGGCTGCAAGCGGAGACGCCTTCACCCATTCGACGAACGCGTCGGCTTCGGCCTGCGCGTTGGGGGCATCGAAGGCATTCGGGTCCACGATCACCGATGTCATGCAATTGATGATCGCGTTGGTCGTGTCCAACGTGTCTGCGTGTGTGGTGAAGCCGCCTGATAGCGCGCCGCCGAAAATCTCGCACATCGCAGCGAGGCCGTATCCTTTGTGCGCGCCCATCGCCGTGAGCGAACCGAACGGTGCTTCGTGCATGACCTTCGGTTCGATGGTCGGCACGCCCGCGTGGTCGATCAGATAACCCGGCGCAACCTTCACGCCCTTGTTATAGGCCACGCGCGTCTTGCCGTAGGCAATCCCCGCCGTCGCAAAGTCGAGCACCAGCGGCGTGTTGCCTTCGCGCGGAAACGCGGCGCAGAAAGGGTTTGTGCCGAAACGCCGGTCAATGCCGCCAAACGGCGCAACCAGCGGGTCCCCCGCCACATTGACGAAGTGAAACGACACCAGACCGGCCGCCGCGCACTGTTCAGCCCAATGCCCGATGCGTCCAATGTGATGGGCATTGCGCAAACCAACCGCGCACACGCCTAGCTTTTTCGCCCGCTCGATGCCGTGCTCCATCGCTTCATATGCCACGACCTGGCCGAACCCCTTGGCGCCGTCGATAGTCAGCACCGCGCCGACATCGCGGATAACTTCAGCGTGCGTATTGAGCTTCAACTCGTTGTCCGCGAGCGATGCCATATAACGCGGAATCATGCCGACGCCGTGTGAATCGTGCCCCGACAGATTCGCCATCACCAGATGATCGGCTACCAGTTGCGCTTCACGTGGCGTACTGCCGGCGTGGGTCCATATCGCGCTGACATACGCGTGCAAGATATCCCGGGCGATGCGCGATTCGCGGGTGGTTTCAGTGCTCATGCGACTGCGTCTCCTGAATATAAGAACAACCGCGCGCTGAGTTAACTGACGCAACGGTTCATCACCATACCGTACAAATAAAACGGCGCGCAAAAGCTGCGCGCCGTCTGAAAATCAGAGTTGACCACCGGCCATCAAGGCGTCGCCGCGATCACTTCAGCTACCGTCGCCGTGAGTTTCTTGGCAAAAGGCACATGCAGGAATTCATTGGGCCCGTGCGCGTTCGATCTCGGTCCCAGCACGCCGCATACCATGAACTGAGAGCGCGGAAAGCCTTCCTGCAATGTGTTCATCAGCGGAATGGTACCGCCCTGACCCAGGAACGCGACATCCGCGCCGAAATGCCTGCGTGAAGCGTCATTCAGTGCATCGCCCAGCCACGGCGATAGTTCGGGCGCGCTCCAGCCGGTCGCTTCGCCGCGCTCGGGCTTGAACGTGACCTTCGCGTTGTAGGGCGGATCGGCTTCGAGCATGGCCTTGAGTTCCGCAAGCGCCTTCGTGGCTTCGACCAGCGGCGGCAGACGCAGCGACAACTTGAACGCGGTACGCGGGCGCAGCACGTTGCCCGCATTGATCAGCGACGGCAGCCCTTCCGCCCCGGTCACGGCTAGCGACGGCCGCCAGGTGGAATCGAGCAGCGCTTCACGCGGGTCAGTTGTGACAGGCAACACCGTGCCGCCATTCTGGCCGCAGGTCCATGGGAGCTTTTTCCATACGTCGTCGCCGAGAATGCGTGCCGTTGCTTCCGCTTCGCTCAGCCGGCGCGGCGGGATATCGCAATGAAAACCCTTCGGCAGCAGGTTGCCCGTGCTCGAATCTTCGAGCCGCTCCAGCAGCCCGCGCATGATGCGAAACGTGGACGGCGCAATGCCGCCGTTCGTGCCCGAGTGAATGCCTTCGTCGAGCACCTGCACTTCCAGGTCGCCCGCAACCAGACCGCGCAGCGACGTGGTCAGCCAGAGCTGATCGTAGTTACCCGCCCCGGAATCGAGGCAGATCACGAGGCTCACGTTGCCGAGCCGGTCACGCAGCGCGTCAATGTAAGGCAGCAAGTCATAGCTGCCCGATTCTTCACACGTTTCGATAATGCCAACACAGCGCGGCCGTTCGATGCCTTGCGCGTCCAGCGCGGCGATCGCGCTGATCGACGAGTACGTGGCGTAACCGTCGTCCGCGCCGCCGCGTCCGTAGAGCTTGCCGTCTTCGTATTTGGGCGACCAGGGTCCAAGATCCCGACGCCAGCCGTCAAACTCGGGCTGTTTGTCGAGATGACCGTAGAGAACGATGGTGTCGCTGCTGTTCGATCGCGTAGCCGGTGCTTCGAAAAAGATCACGGGCGTGCGATTGGGCAAGCGGATGATTTCTACTGTCAGGCCGCGCACGGGTTGCCGTTCGGCCCATTGCGCAGCGTCCGTAATGACGCGTTCGATGAATCCGTTGCTTGCCCAGTCGCGGTCGAACATCGGGCTTTTGGCGGGCACCGCGATGTAGTCGGTGAGCGCGGGGAGGATTTCGTCGTCCCACTTCCGGTCGATGAATTCGCGCAATGCCTGACGGTCGATTTGGTCGATGCGCTGGATTTCTTGAGTAAGATCGTCTGAGATCATGACGGGCGTCCCGGCCGTTTAAATGCCAATGATAGCCGTGTTTAGCGGCAATTCGAATGCACAGTTTCTCACGTGCGACGCATCGGGCGTACTGGTTTTCGCCTTTAGCAGCGAGCGCGGCAGGCGTTTCGCAAGCTTGAAAAATGACACACACGTGCGAGAGGAACGCGACGCTGGAACGGCGGAAAAAGCGCTATGAGCGACGTCCCGGTATGCTTATGACCCGATCAAAATCAGGAGCCTCATCATGTCCGTTTCAATGTACCGCGCGACCGTTCCGGTTTTCATCCGCAGCCTCGACGTGCTCGCGTCCCTGCTCGACAAAGCCGCCGCCCACGCGAAAGAAAAGGGCTTGAGCGACACCGACGTAACGAGCGCACGGCTATTCGACGACATGCTGCCGTTCGCGGCTCAGATCCAGCGCGCAAGCGATACATCGAAGGCATCGGCGCAACGTTTGTCCGGCGTCGCGGCGCCCAGTTTCGACGATACCGAAACGACCTTCGCGGAACTGCGGGAGCGCATTGTGAAGACGACGGCGTATCTGAAAGGGATTGATGCCGGGACGTTCGAAGCCGCTGAAACGCGTGTTGTGACCATCAAGCAAAAGGACTTCGAGCTGAAATTCAGCGGCCAGGACTATTTGTTCCAGTTCGGGCTGCCGAACTTCTATTTCCATATTGTCACGGCTTACGACATCCTCCGGCACCTCGGGGTACCGGTCGGAAAGCTTGACTTCCTTGGCCCGCTCCAGAAGGCGTAATCGTTCGACGCCTGACCCGCGCCGAACGCTGAAAATCGACCGCCGCCCGGTTCAGATCCGCGCGGCGATCTGCTTCTGCCAGCTAGTCAGGATACGTCGCGCGAGCTCGTTATAATCGCCGCCGAAGTGGTGATCCCCAGTGGTCTTCACCACTTCTATTCCTGTCTGCGTCAGCGCGGGACACAACGTATCTTTCTCGGCCGCGCCGTAGATGCACTGCACCATCGACGGCGGCAGCTTCGCGAGTTCAGGCCGCACTTGCAGCGCATTCTTGCTCGCCGGCATGCCGAGCCAGCCCGTGACGCGAATCTGGAAATCGGCGTCGGGCGCAAAGCCCATTAGCGATACAAACGACACCTTCGCGCGCACCGAATCCGGCAGCCGGTTATAGGCGAACGGCATCACGTCCGCGCCGAACGAATAGCCGATCAGCGCGACGTGCTCCGAGTGCCAGCGCGCGCTGTAAGCCTGGATCACGCGCGCGAGGTCGTGGGCAGTCTGTTCGGGCGTCTTCGCGCTCCAGAAATAACGCAGGCTGTCGATACCGATCACCGACACCCCATCCCTCTGCAACGACTCCGCGACGGTTTTGTCGAGATCGCGCCAGCCGCCATCGCCGGAAATCACGATGGCAAGCAGGTTTGTCGGGTGCGCGGCGGGCAGTTCTATGAGCGGCAAATCCGATACGTCTTCGTCGCGCATTTGCTCGACCTTGAGATGCGGCGTGGCGAGTGCGAGCAGCGCGTCGGCCTGCGAGGCACTGGTGGGCTGCGTGGTCTTACCGAAGAAACCGGGCAGGCCCTTCGCGTGCGTGATGGTGGGATCGGGCGGGCACAGGTTGAAACGCGCGTCCAGTTCGGGATCGGGATTCAGCGCGAGCGCGCCCGCGACCGTATTGTCTGGCGCTTGCGCCAGGATCTTCGTGGCCAGCACGCCGCCCTGCCCGGTGCCCATCAGGATCGGCGCGAAATAACGGCTGGATTGCACCTCGCGTTCAAGTTGATGGCTCACCGACTCGGCATCCCCGACCAGGTTGTGGCAAGTCTCCTTCAGCAACGGCAATTTCGCCGCGTAGCGCGCCGTGTCCACGCCAACCACCATTGCGCCGTTTTTGGCCAACGCATCGGCGGTCTGCGTGTCGGCAGGAGTCCAGTTTTTATCGGAGAAAAGCACGACGAAACCGCGCATCGGGCCGGCGGGTTTCGTGAAAGTCACGTCGCCATAACGACCGCCCGGCAAGGTGGTGGCGTGCGCCATTGAAGCCATTGAAACCGACAGCGCGGACAACAGAGAAACAACCGCGAACTTCTTGAAAAATGTCATGAACGCCAGCCTCCCGCCAGCAACGAGAGATCTGCTAGCGTAAAAAATACGCCTACCGAGCCGGATGCCGCAAGATAACGCGGTTCCCAACGCGGCTGGAACTTGCTCTTGAAACCGCGCAAGCCCCGGAAATTATAGAAACGCCCGCCGAACCGCCAGACCAATCCAGCCAGCCGATGCCACGGCGAAGCAAGCGGTGTTGGCTGCATGCCGGACAAAGGTGCAATGCCCAGGCTCAAGGTCTGGAACCCGGCCTGCTTCAAATGGAGCGCGAGCTTGGTGAACAAATATTCCATCGCGTACGGCGACGCGTCGGGTTGATGTCGCATCACGCCGACTGTGGCTTCGGTGTTCAGATCAGTCGTCATGAACGTGACGAACGCCACCGGCTTGCCTTCCTGGCGCACCAGCAACACCGACTGCGCGGCGAGGTAATCGTCGGTGAAAGCCGCAACCGAGAAGCTCTTTTCGCGCGCCTCACGGCTTCCGAGCCATGCATCGGAAATCTCGCGCAGGATCGGCATGCACTCGGGAACACGCGGAGAATCGATGACTTCTACGTCGAAACCGTCGCGTTCACCGCGCTTCAGCGCATATCGCAAATGGGCGCGATGCGATCCCTTCAGATCAAAATCCTCCAGCACCACATGCGCTTCCTCGCCGAGTTTCATCAGCGTGAGACCGGCATCGAGGTAAAGCGGCAGCGCGTCGGCACGAACCTGGTAGAACGCGGCGCGGCCGCTGTGCGCGTGCGCCATTTCCACGAACCGGCGGATCAGTTCCGCCCATTCGCGGCGCGGCCCGACCGGGTCGTGCAGCGCTGCCCAGGTGCGCCCGTGTTTCGCGTACATCAGGAATGCTTCGCGCGAGGTCGAGAACAGGAAACTCTTGTCGCCCATCATTGCGAGGCCGGCGTCGCTGCGCTCCTGCGCGCGGAAAATACGCGCGGCATCGAGCAGATCCTGCGGCGCGGGTTTCTCGAACCGGCCGGCCGCCGGACGCAGCAACTGCCACACAGCGAACAACGCGGCGGACAAGCCCGCCGCGAGCGTCGCGCGCAACGCGCGCGGCGCGCGTTCGTCGAAAGCGAATTGCCACCAGAGATCGCGGCTGTAATTGATATCGCGAAAAGCGAACAACATGATCCAGACCGCCAGCCCGATCACGATCGCCACCGACACCAGCCAGCTCCCCGTGAACCGCTCAGCCAGCAGCGACGAGCGCCGGTTAAAGCGGTCGCGAGTCGCGAGCAACAACACGATCAGCACCGCGAGCACGCCTGTTTCGACAAACGCCAGCCCCTTCGCCATCGAGAGCGCCAGGTTGGCCACCGCGAGCGTGATGGCGAGCCACCAGGCGGCGTCGAGACGGCGCAGCAAACCTCGCGCAACGAACAGCAGAACCACGCCCAGCACGCTTCCCAGCAGTTGCGAGCTTTCCAGGACCCACAGCGGCAACACGGCTTGCAGCACCGCGATGCGTTTGCCAAACGCGGGCGTTGCACCGGAAATCACGAGCATGCCGCCAACCACGAAGGTCACCACGCTCAGGAACACCGGCGCGAGTTGCGACACATTCGATGGATTCAAAAACGCAAAGCGTCCTTTCAGCGCCCGGCCTTCGAACGCTGCCAGAACGAATGTGGCAGCGATCAGCGGCAGGCCGAAATAGATCGCGCGATACGCCAGCAGCGCAGCCAGCATCTCGGGCGTCTTCACGGCGTTGCCGAGCGCAAATACCATCGCAGCCTCGAACACGCCGACACCGCCGGGCGTGTGGCCGATCATGCCGAGCAGCATGGCAGCGGAAAACACCGTGAGGAACTCGCCGAAGCCCACTTGGACGTGCGGCAGCACGGACCACAGCGCGAGCGCGGCGGCGAACACGTCTAGCGCGGCGAGCAGGAGTTGCGCTACCAGGTCGCGACGTGCCGGAATGGTGACGGTGAGCCAGCTCCACCGCGTTTGCAGGGTTCGGGGCGCGGCGCGGCACAGCACGATCATCGCCGCGAATCCGACCAGGATCGCGCCGCCGCAAACTCGCAGGATGTCCGGCGACGCGTGCAGCATGACCGCCAGGGTATCCGCGGCGCACACCATGCCGATCGCCGTCATCAACGCCAGCGCGAGCGCCAGCGTTACGCTCGTGAACACCGTCAGGCGGCCAACCTGCACGGGCGTAACGCCCGCGACGCCATACACGCGGCAGCGCACGGCGCCGCCGGTCAGCGCGCCAAAACCCGTCGCGTTGCCGAGCGCGGAGGCGACCGTCGCCCCGACCCACAGCACGGAACGGGGCACTTTGGTGTCGAGATAACGGAGGCCGATGGCGTCGCGGCCCACCAGCGCGGCGTAGCTCAGGACGGTGGCGGCAAGCGCCCCGGCCCACGCCTCCAAGCGAAGCGCGCGTAATTGGTGAACGACCGTTTTATAGTCGACGGCGTGCGACAGATGCTGGAACACCACCAGCAGCAACGCGCACACAATCAGCGCGAGAACTGGCGCGGTGAAACGCTGTAACCGCCACGCTTTCGGCAAACGAAGCAGCGATTCCAGCAAAGGGACTGAACTGACACTATTTCTGCGAGACATGCGAAATTACCGGACTTGCTTCAACGCCTTCTGGCCTTGCGGCTTGTGGGCGTTTTGTTGGTTCTTGGTTCTGGCGGCCAAAAGCCGGACCGTTGCGCGTCTATCCGGCGTTCATTCAGATTTCAAAAGCCTGAATAGAACGTTACGGTTAGCAACGGTTGTATAACGGCGTAGGTTGACGGGACTTAAGAAAAGTGTGGGAGTCTATGCCGTTCGGACGAGTCCAGCAGCGGTTTTGTGGCCGCTCCGGTCGTTTTCTTCACACCTGATGGGGTGAGCGGTTAGCATCGTGGCTCCAATGCACGCCTTCGGGCGCCGCATTTATCATCGATAAAAGGTTCTACCGTATGAAAACGCAACGCCTCGCCGCCGCCGTCGTGACCGTCTCCCTCTCCGTCGCCGTCTTCGCCTTGAGCGCCTGCGCGACCCAATACGATGCTCTGATCAAGACGGTGCCGGTCGGCTCGGGAACGTCGCACCTCGCCACGCTGCCGTTCGTTGCATGTGTAAAGGCGAGATGGGCCACGCGGCCGCTGAAGATCGGCGAATACTCGCCGAACGCGGACGGCGCCGTGATCACCGTCCACGGAGCGAACGGGCAGACCATGCTGCTGGTCGACGCGGAACCGTCGGCGAACGGCACGGGATATACGATTTACGGCGATATCGTGAGCGCATCAGCCTACGTGGCCGATGCCCACAAATGCGACTAAACGACGCAGGGCAGAATCAGCTCGCGCTGCCCTTGAGATCCGTGTAAGCCTGGTGCGTACCCACAATGCGCCCGATCAGATAACCGTCCGACGCGCACGCATTCACCCGCTGGTCGCCGTTCCACACGATTTTGTACTGCTCGTCCTGCAAACGGATGGCTGACGGATCGAACTGGGGTTGCGGCGCACTGGCAGTCTTGCCGCCTTCGCGCGCCTGTTCCATCACGATGCGATTCCACGTGTAGGCGTAACCGTACTGGACCCCGTCGGCGAAGGCGTCGAGATCGCATACCTGCTTGGGCGGCGTAATGGAAACTTCAGTCCGGTAGCCGCTCGGACCCCCGACTTCTATGCGTTGTGCTGCCGGAGCGCCGGAAGAATCGACCTGCGCGGAACGTCTTGGGGCAGGTTGTGGTTTGGCTGCGGCGACCTGCGCGGTGGTCGACGCGGGCAGCGCGGTGCCGGCACTGCCACCGGGCGGCAGGGGCGCACAAGCGCCAAGAACAAGAATCGATGCGGCGAGGGAGACGCCTAGAACCTTCAGATGGGTGGTGAAAATCACGCTTTTGCTGTCCGTCTCAAAATAAACCGAGCACTACCTTAACATTTTGAGACGGACGCGGAGATTGTGTCGCTTTGGGGAAAGATGATCGAACGACGCCGCGGCCTGGAAAAACCAGGGCCGGGCCAGCGCTGAGATACGGCGCGGAGATACTGAGCGTTCCGGTTTCGCTCAACGAAAAGGCCGCTTGGCGTGAGCAAAGCGGCCCTTGGAATCAGCGCCTGTCGTCAGCCGCTTCAGTTGCTTCAAGGGCTTCAGCTAGCCAACGCTCAAGCCCCCTCCTCCAGCACCAGCAAATTCTCATGCGAGAACCCGAGCGCCACGGGTTGTCCGCGTTCCGGCAAGCGCCGATTGGGGTCGTTGAATATATCGAGTGAAATCACGGACTGATCCACGCGCGTCCTGATCCGCACCACTGCACCGAGGAAATTGACCTCCTCCACGGTTGCCGCAAGCGTATTGCGGCCGTTTGCCGGCGCTTCCAGCACGATTGCTTCCGGACGCACAGCGAGCATTCGCTGCTTGCCGGTATCGGCGGAATTGAGCGCGTGCGAGGTCCGCAATTCCTGGCCGCCGACCACGATCTTTCCGCTCGCCGGGTCCACCACCTGCCCCGACAACAGGTTCAACGTTCCGACAAACGACGCCACAAACCGCGTGCGCGGAAAGTTATAAATCTCCGAAGGCGTGCCGATCTGCTCCACGCGCCCTTCGTTCATCACCACGATCCGATCGGAAATCGACAGCGCCTCTTCCTGATCGTGCGTCACGAAAATCGAGGTAATGCCGAGTTCGCGCTGCAAGCTGCGAATGTCCTCACGCAAGGAGACGCGAATCTTGGCATCAAGAGCGGACAAGGGTTCGTCGAGCAGCAGTACTTGCGGTTTGTTGGCCAATGCGCGCGCAAGCGCCACCCGTTGCTGCTGACCACCGGACATCTGCCACGGATACCGGTCGGCAAGCTGGGGCAGCTTGATCAGCTCGAGCATTTCCTTCACCCGCGTCTTGATCTCGGCCTGTGGCCGCCCCAACACCTTCAGCCCGAAGCCGATGTTGTCCGCCACCGTCATGTTCGGAAACAGCGCGTACGACTGAAACACCATGCCAACCTTGCGTTGCCGCGTGCGCACGTGGGTGACGTCGCGGCCGCCGAGCTTGATCGTGCCGCGCGTAGGCGTTTCGAAGCCAGCAATCATTCGCAGCACCGTCGTCTTGCCGCAACCCGAGGGCCCAAGGAAGGTGATGAATTCGCCGCGCTCGATCTGCATATCGAACTGATGCAGCACGGTGTTCGTGCCGAACGTCTTGGAAAGGTTTTCGATCTCGAGAAGTGCCATGACAAGCCTGCCCTTTAAATTTTTTGTCCGGCGAGAGCGCGCGCCGAGCCGAAGACCTGAATAAGCCCCATCGAGGCCCACGTAATAGCAAACGCGATGATCGCGAGCGCCGAAGGTTCATACGCCCGGTTCGCGCCAATCAACTGCAGATACGGTCCGAACGCCGGACGATTAAGCAGGCTCGCCAGCGTGAATTCGCCGATCACCACGGCGAACGTCAGGAACGCGCCCGACAGGATCCCAGAACGCACGTTCGGGAAGATGATCTTGAAGAGGATGGTCGGCCAGTTCGCGCCCAGGCATTCGGCAGCTTCAGTGAGCGATCGAACATCGACGGCGCGCAAGCCTGCATCCACCGAGCGATACATGTAGGGCAAACACAACGTGACGTACCCGCAGATCAGCAGGAAGTCGGTCGCGCGCTCGTTGCCGGTGAGCGGCAAGAACGAACTGCTGTTGTAGATATGCAGATAGCCAAACACGATCACGATGGCCGGGATCACGAGCGGCAGCAACGTGATGAACTCGATTAGCGGACGCAGCTTCGGCAAGCGCAACTGCACCCAGTAGGCGGTCGGGACGACCAGCAGAACGCCAAGCACGATGGCGAACACGCCCATCATGATGGAGTAGCCGAACGACGCCTGGAAATGCGGATCGGTGAGGACGACGCGGTAGGCATCGAAGCTGTACTGATCGCGACGCATCTTCAGGCTGAACTCCACGGTTGCCGCCAAAGGCAGCAGGAAGTACAGCGCGCCGATGATCATCGCGACCCATGCGCCCGCCCGCGTCTGGGCCCGGACCTTGTTGTCCGGCATCGGAGTGACTGTGGTGACGGTGCTCATCGACGACCCCTCTCAGCGCGTGAGCGCAACCAGATATAACCGCCGTTGGACAAGCCGGTCACCAGAACCATACCGAGCGCGAGCGCATAGCCGAGATTTTCGTTGTGAAGCACATCGCCACGAATCTGCGCATACAGCACGATCGGCACGATGTTGAGCGAACTACCGGTGAGCGCATAAGCCGTTGCCACCGCGCCGAACGCATTGGCGAACAGCAGCAGCGTGGCGCCGAGCACGCTTGGCCAGAGAACAGGCAACGCGACGAACATCCAGTAGTGGTAAGCACTTCCTCCGAGACAATCGCAGGCTTCGCGCCACTCCCGCTTCAGGCCGTCGAGCGCGGGCGTGATGATGAGAACCATCAGCGGAATCTGGAAATACAGGTAGGTCAGCGTCAGCCCCGTGAAGCTCAGGATGCTGAAGCCGGTGGAATACAGGTTGATGCCGACATACTTCTTCAGCAACACCGTGACGAGGCCAACGCGCCCGAGCGTGCAGATGAACGCAAACGCGAGCGGCACGCCCGCAAAGTTCGACGCCACGCCGGAGAACGTCATCAGGGTCGGGCGAATCCACACAGGCAGCTTGCCCTGCACGGCGGCCCAGGCCAGGAGGAGCCCGAGCACGCCGCCACCCAGTGCCGATGCCGCGCTGACCTTGAAGCTGATCCAGTACGCGTCGAGCACGCTGGGCTGAAGCAATTGGCGAAAATTCTCAAGCGTGAAATGGCCCTGCGCGTCCTGGAACGCGCCGACCATCAGCCACGCGGTGGGCAGCAGCAGGAACAGAACCGCAAACGCAAAAAACGGTAAGACGCCGAGATAATTCCATGCGGGCGACACGCGTCGCGCCGCCTTCATGCCCGGGCCGAGCGACGGATTCGACTGTCCCTCGCGCTCCTCATGTCCGGACATGGGCGTGGCGATCTTCGATGAAGTGCTCATGATGTCGCTCTTGACTGACAGGCCGCGCCGGAGACCAGGCACAAAGCGCGAGCCGGAAGGGTAGCCGGACCTTGGGGTCCGGCTACCCGTGCACTACGTTACTTCGCATGACTACTGCATGTGACTGCTTATGTGACCACTTCAGTAGTTACTTCACGTTCGCGCCGACCACCTGATCCCACTGCTTCGTAATGAGCGCCTTCGAAGCGTTTTGCTCGTCGAGCGTCGGGAACACCACGTTCTTGTAGGCCGACGGCGGCGGCAGCTTGGCGAGCAGCGCTGCCGGGATCTTCTTGTTTGCTTCGAGGTCCTTGAAGCGGATCGGATGGCAGTAGCCGTTGAGCCAGCCAATCTGGCCTTCGTCCGAATACAGGTATTCCATCCACAGCTTCGCGGCGTTCGGGTGCGGAGCGTAAGCGCTGATGCCCTGCACGTAGACGCCCGCCACGACGCCGGTCTTCGGCACGACCACCGCCACCTTCGGATTGCCCTTCAGCGTATCGCGATCGGCCAGTGCGTTGTAGTCCCAGCGCACGATGATCGGCGTGGTGCCCTGCGCCAGCGACGCCGCCTTGCCGATCACCGGCACGAAGTTGCCGTTCTTGTTCAGCGTGCTGAAGTAGCTCAGGCCCGCAGCGCCTGCCTTCGATGCATCGCCCTTGCTTTGCGACAACCCGGCCGCGTAGACCGCCTGAATTGCCTGGTTAGCCGAGCGTGGGTCGCCCGCGAGTGCAACGGCATTCTTGTAGTCGGGCTTGAGCAGATCAGGCCAGTCGGCCGGGACCTTGTCGATCATGTCTGTGTTCACTTCAAACGACAGCACGCCGTAGTAATCGCCGTACCAATAGCCGTCCTTCTCCTTGGCCGAATCCGGAATCGACGCCCAGGTCGACACCTTGTAAGGCTGCAGCAAGCCGGCGGCCTGTGCCGTCGGTCCAAACGACAAACCGACGTCGATCACGTCCGGCGCCTGCGGTCCCGTGTTGCCCTTGTTCGCCTTGATGGCTTCGACTTCGTCGCCCGAACCAGCGTCTGGATTCAGCTCGTTCACCGTGATGCCGTACTTCGCCTTGAAACCTTCGATCAACGCGCCGTAACCGCACCAGTCGTGCGGCAATGCGATCGTGGTCAACTGGCCTTCCTTCTTCGCAGCAGCGATAAGGGACGCCGGGGGCGCCGCCACAGCTTGCCCCGCCACCGCGGTCAGCGCGGCGATCGCTGCTGTAATGGACGCCTTGCCGCCCAAGCGGCGAAATGTCGAGGTCACTCGCAACCCGTCTTGATTCATGGTGATTCCATCCTCTGCCTGCGTGCTTACGTTTTTGGAAAGTTGCGTGCTGCGTGCATCGTGCATGCTGCATAGTCCGAAACTTGTTTTTAATGCGCACTCACATCTGGCGCGCACGCGACTCTGGCGGCCAAATGTTTAAGAACAATGACGACGGCGAAAAAGACAGCAATTCAGGACTGGTTTCAGCACTGCGGAGGACCGAAGGGAACTATCCGCGAGTGTGACGGAGAGACTAAGTTCAAATACCCAAATTCGCAAGTATCCAAAAAAATGCAACATGCAGAGCGCCGGTTCTTGTTAATCTTTCAGCTGGATTCTTCAGTGACTTGAAGTAACGCCCGGCGCCCGGCAGCCAATTAATATTGGCGACACACGGGCGACACATAGTCCGTTCACAAGACTTGAAGCGCTGCTGAAATGGATCGGTAGCCAGGCTTGCGCTCGCAGCTTCTACCCGTTTTCACCAATACCCGTTCGACCTCAACGCTCAGGAATACAGCATGTGGCAGGAAGATCGTCATCAGAGAATTCGCGCGCTGCTCGCCACGCTTGAACGCGTGTCGACCGAACGCATCATGGCTGAACTCGGCGTGTCGCGCGAGACGGTCCGGCGCGATCTGGTGGATCTGGAAGCACTGGGTGAATTGCGGCGGGTGCATGGCGGCGTGACACGCCCCGCTGACGAAGCGCCGATCGCCGAGCGCAGCCATACACGCGTCAAATCGAAGAACGCCATTGCACGTGCGGCCACCGCGCTGGTCAGCAGTGGACAAACCTTGTTCATCGACGCCGGCACGACCACTGCCATCCTGGCGGAAGAACTCGCCAAGCTGGCCAACCTGACCATCATCACGAACTCAATAGACGTTGCCCAGAAGATGCGGGCGACCGGCGAGAAGACGGACGCAAGTAACGAGATCATCCTGCTCGGCGGCTCGATCAGCGACCGTGCATTCGCCACGGTGGGCGGCACGACCGTCGCGGAGATCCTCCGGTACCGCGCCGACGTGGCCTTGCTCTCGCCCGTCGCGATCGACCACCGGCATGGCGCGACCAACTTCGATCACGCTGAAACCGAAGTGGCCCGCGCCATGGTCGCGCATGCTGACCGGGTAGTGATCCTGGCCGACTACAGCAAGATCGGACAGTGCAGCAGGATCGCGTTCTGCCCGATCAATCGCGTGGATACGCTGATCACCAACAAGAAAGGCGCCGAAGGTCCGGCGCTGCTGTCATTGCGCAAGAAGCTGCCGCAAGTCATTCTCGCCTAGCGTTTTAAACGCTGTCGTTACCGTAGGTGGCGTCGAGAACACGGCGGCGAAGCCGCGTGTCGCGCAATGCGCCGGCTGCGTCGAGCACCGGGTACGCGGTCGAGCAGAACAGCGAGTTGAGGCGCTTGAGGTCGCTGATGATGTCGAGATGCAACGCACTGGTCTCAATGCTGCGCGCGCTCTGCCCGGCCAGCCGGTCCAGGTGCGCATACGAATAGCTGCGCTCGAGATCACGGAAGCGCTCCTTCTCTGCGAGCAAGCGCTCGGCGCTGCGCAAGTCGCTGTTGAGAAACACGCTCAAGCCCAGTTGCAAGGTCAGGATCACGCGTGAATGCAGATCCTCCAACTCGGCCAGACCCTCCGGCGAAAACGCCAGCCGATGCGTAATCTTCTTCTCCAGAATGTTGGTCACCACGCGCTCGACGATGTCCCCCGCATGCTCCAGGTTGATCGTCAACGTAATGATGTCGGTCCAGCGGCGGCTATCCGCCTCGTCAAGCTGCTCGCGTGAGATGCGCGCCAGATAGGTCTTTACGGCCGCATAGAGCTGATCGACGTCGTCGTCCATGCGGATGGTCGAGCGCGCCTTGACCGGGTCGTTGGCTCGCATCAGGTCGAGCAGGTTGTCGAGCATGGTGCGGATAATGTCACCGATCCGCAGCGTTTCGCGCGCGGCATTCGCCAACGCGAGCGTGGGCGTGGAGAGCGCGACGGGATCAAGATACAGCGGTCGCAGTTCCGGGTTTGCTTCGGGCCGGTCCGGCAGCAGGCGGTAGCACAGTCGCGAGACCGGATCGATCAGCGGCATGCACGCGACGCAGCGCACCATGTTGTAGACGAGATGGAACGTGATCACCGCTTCGCGGGGATACGGGATCAACGCGCCAATTCCTTGCGCGATCCACGGGGCGAACGGCAGCACGATCAACGCGCCGGCCAGCTTGAACAGCACGTTGCCGAGCGCGAGGCGCCGGCCAGCGGGGTTTTGGCCCAGCGAGCCGATCACGGCCAGGAGGCCGCTGCCCAGGTTCGCACCAATCACGAGGCACACCGCCACCTTCAGCGAAATCACGCCCGACGACGCCAGCGTTGCAGTCAGCAGGACCGCTGCGAGACTGGAGTACGAGATCATGGCGAAGGCCGCGCCGACCAGCGTGTCGAGCATGGAGTCGCCCGTCAGCGCGCCAAACATGATCTTCACGCCCTCGCCCTGCATCACGGGCTGCGCGGCTTCCACAATCATGTGCAGCGCCAGCAGGATCAGCCCGAGCCCGATGACCGTGCGCCCTACCTGGCCCGTGCGGGTCTGTTTGAACGACAGGAATGCGATCACGCCGCCCAGCAGCAAGATGGGCGACAGCCACGAGAGATCGAGCGTCAGCACGCGCGACATCAGCGCCGTGCCAACATCTGCGCCAAGCATGATCGCCAGTCCCGGCGCGAGCGGCAACAGGCCTTGCGCCGCGAACGACGAAGCCAGAACGGCGGTCGCGTTGCTGCTCTGGACCAGGCTTGTCACGCACAAGCCCGCACCGAACGCCCGGAAGCGGCTGTTCGCACTGCGTCCCAGCACGCGCCGCAGCTCAGCCCCGAAGACCCGCAGGATGCCGGTCCGGACAATGTGCGTGCCCCATACCAGCACCGCCACGCCCGACAAAATATTCAAGAGAATCAACATGAGGCTACGTCCGTTGTTCGTTCCGACAGGTCCGCCATGCGTGTCATGATGCCACGCAATGAGTTGTAGAATTTTGCTTTGTTGTAGATTTGGGTATTTAACGATACGATCGAATCGTGTTGGGCAAGCTTCGCCAGACGGTGTTGTCTGGCGCGTTTTTTACTTGCGATCAAGGGCTTAATCAAGGGCTATGGCATGAGTCGCACACTGGCGCTGTTCGATCTGGATCACACGTTGCTGCCGCTGGATAGCGATCAGTCGTGGGCGCGCTTCTACGCCACGCTGGGTTTCGAGGGCAGCGCAGATCACGCGCGGGGAATCGACGCGTACTATCAGCAATACGTCGCTGGCACGCTCGACATGGACGAGTATCTGGACCTGACACTCGCGCCACTCGCCCGTCATCCGCGCGCGCAGCTCGATGCGTGGCATGCGAGCTTCATGAAGACGGTAATCGAACCGGCCATCCGCCCTGAAGCGCTTGCACTGCTGCGCCGTCATCTCGACGCAGGGCACTTGTGCTGCATCGTTACCGCGACCAATGCATTTATTACGACGCCCATTGCGAAGGCACTTGGGGTTGAGCATTTGCTGGCCATTGAACTGGGCACTGAAGGCAATGATCCGCTCGGACGTTACACCGGGCGCTCGGTGGGCGTGGTGACGTTCCGCGAAGGCAAGATTGTCCGCACCGAGCAATGGCTTGCATCGCAGGGATTGAAGCTGGACGACTTCGAAGCAAGCTATTTTTATAGCGATTCCGTCAACGACGTCCCGTTGATGGAGCGTGTCACCCATCCGGTCGCAACCAATCCCGATGCGAAATTGCGGGTGATTGCTGCCGAGCGCAACTGGCCGGTCATCGAGTTATTCACGTAGGGCTTGCGGTCGCAGACGGGCATCGGGTGAGCGCGGGTTTGCGTCTTATCGCGTTCTATTCTCTAAATATTCTCTAAACCCCGCGCATGGCGTAGCATCCGCCCATTCCTCTGACAAACGCACACAACGAGACATGGCCCTGATCGCACGCAATCTGCTCGGCATCGCCGTACTTCTGTTCATCGCTTTCATCTTCTCTACCAATCGCCGCGGCATTCGCCTGCGCACCATCTTGCCTGCTCTCTTGGCGCAGGTCGGCATTGGCGCCTTCATCCTGTTCGTGCCCTTCGGCAAGAGCGTGCTCTCCGCTGCGGCAGCAGGCGTCAATCATGTACTCGGCTACGCCAACGCAGGCATCGAATTCCTGTTCGGTGGTCTCGTTCAATCGAAGATGTTCGAACTCTTCGGCAACGGCGGTTTCGTCTTCGCCGTACGCGTGCTGCCCGCCATCATCTTCGTGACCGCGTTGATCTCGGTGCTCTATTACCTCGGCATCATGCGCTGGATCGTGATCGTGCTCGGCACGATCTTCCAGAAGCTGCTCGGGGTGTCGAAGATCGAATCGTTCTCGGCCGTCACTACCATCTTTCTCGGTCAAAGCGAAATGCCGGCGGTCGTGAAGCCTTTCGCGCGCGACATGACCAGCGCGGAACTGTTCGCCGTGATGTCGAGCGGCATGGCGGCAGTCGCCGGTTCGGTGCTCGCGGGTTATGCGGGCCTTGGCGTGAAGGTCGAATACCTGCTCGCTGCGTCGTTCATGGCGGTGCCGGGCGGACTGCTGTTCGCCAAGATCATCCACCCCACGAGCGAAGCCAGCCGCGTCACGCTAGACAACCTCAACTTCGACGAAAAACGCCCGGCGAACGTGATAGAAGCGGCCAGTTCGGGTGCCACCGTCGGCCTGAAGATTGCGGTCATGGTCGGCGCCATGCTGATTGCATTCGTTGGCCTGATCGCGATGCTGAACGGGATTGTAGGCGGCATTGGAGGTTGGTTCGGTGACCCCAATGTATCGATGCAATCCGTGCTCGGCGCCGTGTTCGCGCCGCTCGCGTATCTGATCGGCGTGCCCTGGGATCAGGCTGCGCTCGCGGGCAGCTTCCTCGGTCAGAAACTCATCCTTAACGAGTTCGTGGCCTACGCGTCACTGTCTCCGTATTTGAAGGACTCCGCCAGCGTCGCCGCGGCTGGATTGCAGGTGCTCGATCCGCGTACCATAGCGATCTTGTCTTTCGCGCTGTGCGGCTTTGCGAACTTCTCGTCGATCGCCGTGCTGACCGGCGGCTTCAGCGCGGTTGCGCCGGAGCGGCGCGCGGAAGTGGCACGCTACGGCCTGCGCGTCGTGCTCGCCGCCACGCTCTCGAACCTGATGAGCGCGACGATCGCAGGCATGTTCCTGACGCTGAACTAAGGAGAAAATCATGACAATGGACGAGTTGCTCGAACGCGCGAAGAACGCGCGCGAGCGCGCTTACGCACCCTATTCCAGATTCAAGGTCGGTGCAGCCTTGCTCACAAAAGATGGCAGCGTATTCGATGGCTGCAACGTCGAGAATGCATCGTATGGATTGTGCAATTGCGCGGAACGCACGGCGTTTTTCAGCGCGATTGCCGCCGGTTACACCCGTGATCAATTTGCAGCGCTCGCCGTGATCGGCGACACCGACGGACCTATTGCGCCCTGCGGCGCGTGCCGTCAGGTGATCATTGAACTCGGCGGCCCCGAGTTGACCATTCGCCTCGGCAACCTCAATGGCGTGATCCGCGACACCACTGCCCGCGAACAACTCCCCGATGCGTTCTACCTATGACGACCCATAAAGTCATCTACGACACGGACCCAGGTGTCGACGATGCCATGGCGCTGGTGTTCCAGGCGCTGCATCCCGAGATCGAACTGCTTGGCATCACGAGCGTGTTCGGCAACGCGACCATAGAAACGACCACGGCTAACGCGCTCTACTTGCGCTCGCGTTTTGCACCCGGCGTGCCGGTGGCACGCGGTGCGGCGGCGCCGTTGCATCGCGCGCCGCCCGCGCCGCTCGGCTGGATTCACGGCGACAACGGTCTGGGCAATATCGAGCTGAGCCAGCCCGCCGATACAACGCTCGACGCGCGCCCCGCACATCAGTTCATGATCGATACCGTTCGCGCGCATCCCGGCGAAGTAACGCTGATCGCGGTCGGTCCATTGACGAACCTGGCGCTCGCGCTGAAAACCGACCCCGGTATTGCCGGGCTGGTGAAGCAGGTTGTCATCATGGGTGGCGCGTTCGGTACGGCCGGCGTGCTCGGCAACGTATCGCCTGCGGCTGAAGCCAACATTCTGTGCGACCCCGATGCAGCCGATCTCGTGCTCGGCGCCACGTGGCCGGTCACGCTCGTCGGCCTCGACGTCACGCAAAACACGATCATGCCGAATGAATGGCTTGCATCAATCCGCGATGGCGCAGGCGAAGCCGGTCGTTTTGTGTGGGACGTGTCGCGGCATTACGCGCAGTTCCACCAGGACAGCGCCGGACTTGAGGGCATCTATGTCCACGATTCGTCGGCGGTGGCGTACGTGCTGGCTCCGCATCTTTATACGGTGCGCAAGGGCTCCGTGCGTGTGCTGACCAGCGGCATTGCAATCGGTCAGACGATACAGAAACCCTCGACCATGCAGGTTCCCGCGCCCGACTGGGACGACCGTCCGGCGCAGTCGGTGTGCATCGGCGTGGATGCAGCCGGCATGCTCGAGTTGTATAAAAACACCTTGTTCAAGGCGCTTTAATCGCGAAGTCTTGCCGCCAGCCACACGCGCAAGGCTTCAACTTCTTCGCCACAGACCGAGTGCTGCATCGGGTAGGTATGCCATTCCAGCTTGCAACCGTGCGCGAGCGCGAAATCGCGGCCCTGAAGGGCCAGCTCGATCGGCAGCACGGGGTCTTGCGTGCCATGCGCGGCGAAGATAGGCGTGTCGCGATTCGCCTCGCTGAACGCCGCATCGATCAAACCAGGTGACGGCACGTAACCCGACAGCACGATCAGTCCCGCCAGTTTCTCGGGATGCGTGAGACCCGCCGTGTAGGTCATTGCTCCGCCTTGCGAAAAACCCGCGAGGAAGATCTTCGAAGTCGGAATGCCGCGCTCGTTCTCCCGCGCGATCAGTTCGCGAATCCGTTCGCACGACGCCTTCAGGCCGGCTTCATCGACCTGACGGTTCACGCCTTCGAACGACAAAATGTCGTACCACGCCCGCATCACATAACCGTTGTTGCCGGTAACCGGCATCTCGGTGGCATTCGGAAAGACGAAGCGCACGGCGGGCAAATCGCCCAGGCGCAGCTCGGGCACCAGCGGGACAAAGTCGTTGGCGTCGGCGCCCAAGCCGTGCATCAGGATCACGGCGAACTCGGGATTCGGCGCAGTTTCCACGTCGATGGTGGTGAGCAAAGCGGTCATTGACTGGACTCCGGTTTCAGATGGTTTCAGATAATAGGGACGAGAACAAGGATGATGCCGAATAACGAAACGAGCCATACAAGCGAGCGCAGGAACGGAATCCCTGCCGCATACAAAGGCAGGTAGACCACGCGCGCGACGATGTACAACCACGCGCCGTAAAGCGTCAGCGTGCCTTCGCGGCCGGCCATATGCGCGATCAGGATAGCAATGGCGAACACGGGCAAGGTTTCGAACAGGTTGTTCTGGGCGCGCATCAGTCGCCCAGTCAGCTTGCCGACTGGCGGCCCCGGCTGATCGCGCGGTCCGCCGTTATATCCCAGGCCGGTTTCGCGGCTGCGCACCACCGACGGCAACAGCACCTGAACAAGGGCTAGTACAAGCGCATAGGCGAGGATATGAAGTTCTGTTGTCATGGGAAAAAATGTCAGTTTGATCGAGGGGCGATGCGCGAAACCGGAATCATCATGCCATCATTGATGCATCGCGTAGCCTTGGAACTTCACTCATGCAAACACTTCCCGTGCGCCTTGTTCCCGGCGACGACCTGCGTGCCGCGCTCGAGGCAATCGCGCGAGACCAGGCCATTGGCGCCGCGTTCGTGATGCAGGGCATCGGCAGCCTGAGCGTGGCGAGCCTGCGTTACGCGGGCCTCGACCAGCCGACCCGGCTTGACGGTAACCTCGAAATCCTGACGCTCGCCGGCTCACTTTCCGCCGACGGCGCGCATCTTCACATGGCCGTTTCAAATGCCGAAGGCCGCGTGGTCGGCGGCCATGTATCGCCGGGATGCATTGTGCGGACGACGGCGGAAATCCTGATCGTTTGTCTTGATGGCGTGCGCTTCTCGCGCGATCTGGATCCGCGCACCGGCTTTCCCGAACTGTCGATACACCGTCAGGACTGACGCCGCGACGGCGTCGGCCAATACCTGCGCGTCAATTCGATGCTCAGGATACACGCCACCAGCCAGAGCGTTCCCAGCGCGAAACCTGCCAGCACGTCGCTCGCGAAATGCACGCGCAGGAATACGCGGCTGCCTGCCGTTGTGACAGCGATAAGCGTAGCCGCGACGATAACGGCCAAGCGCCAGCCGTCCGGCAAGACCCGCACGAGCACATACGCGATGATGCCGTAGGTGACGAGAGACCCCGATGAATGGCCACTCGGGAAACTCCATCCGGTGGCGGTGGCGATCGATTGATCATGCACGGGCCGCACACGTTCGAAGATGTGCTTGATGACGCTGTTGAGCAGGCCGTTGCCGACTATCGCGAGCGTGAAGCCAATGGCAAGCGCAACCCTTCGCCGTACCATGAGGATGGCCGCGCCAAGTACGCACCAAACGGCGAGCACCCATGCGTCGCCCAGATGCGTGACCAGCGCGAACGTGCGGATCACGCCGATTGGAACTGCGCTCGCGATGCCGTCCGCGAAAGCCTGGTCTGCACGCCCGAGTGTCTCGCCCGCGCCGATTTCATCGGCTATTGCGGCGAACAAGGCTGCCGCGCCGGCAATGATGGCGAAGCTCACCGCCAGATTCACGACCAGCAGGACCTTGGCCGACGGGCCGCCGTTTTCCCGCGGCAAACCGTAGCGCTGCACAAGCTGCCATGCACCCAATACCACGACCATTGCAAGCACGAGAGACACCGTAAACAACGTCAATGCATGCTCACCGGCTACGTGTGCCACCTCAAACAAGCCGGCGTACTGCCCTTCAATCGGTTTCATAAAAGCGTCGCTAATGGAGTCTTCAGTGACCCGCTATCCAGGTCGAGTTCGTGCTGCATGTTGGGAGTAAACGATGCGATCGCCCGATTGAAATCCCAGCGCGTAACAACTAAACGGCGAAGTGCGCGACGCGTGCCCGCGTTGGACGTGTCGTAGTCAATCACGTTGACCGAATTAGGCACGCTCCCACGCACGCGCGAAGACAACGAAGTTCCCGCCTGCACGGCCCACATCTGACGCGGCAAGTCCTTATACGCAACGTGCAGCGGCGCCACATACGGAAGATGGATATGACCGCCGAGGATCAGGTCCACGCCCGCTTGCGACCATCGTTCAATCGCATGTTCGCGCCCATGCAGCAAGTTCCTGATGTCATTGGCACGAGCAGCCGCAACTGGCTGATGCGTAACGACAACCCGCAGTTGCCGCGCCGTCGCGTGTTCGAGCCGGCGGACCACACGCTCCACTTGCTGCGCCGATACTTCGCCGTCCTTATGACGGTATGCACGCGTAGTATTCACGCCGATTACCAGCAGCTCGGCCGATTCGAACACGGGTTCGAGATCGTCTCCAAACACGCGCCGGTAATTCGCATAGGGGTGTGCAACCCGCGCGAAGAGGTTGTAGAGCGGAATGTCATGATTGCCCGGCACGACAACAAAAGGCGTGGCGCCGAATGTCCCGACAAATGCCCGCGCCGCGCTGAATTGCGCACGCCTGGCGCGCTGCGTGATGTCGCCGGAAATGACAACCAGATCGGGCTGCAGCGTATTAGCGAGGCGCAGCAACGCTGCCAGGACCAGCGGTTGTTCGGTGCCAAAGTGCGGATCTGAAATCTGGAGCAACAGGGTCATGAGCGATTGGCATTGGCTACGTTGGCCTCGGGCTTGAGCAGGAACAGCAGCGCCGGGGCAACGCGAAATTCGAGCGATATAGTGATTTAGTTTATCTCGTGATCGGTCGCAAGCTTCACAGGCCGTTGACGTTTGGGAAGGATCGGGTGCGTGATGCGCTTGAACGCGAAACTGATCACGTTGTCCGCGTGGCTCATTCGGCCAGCCGTGCAGCGTGAGGCCGAGTTGCGCCCTATGTGCAGCATCTGATTATTATAACAATTTGCTTACAGACAGAATGGGCGAACGGCCGTGACGGAAGGAGCATGGAGTACGCGAGATAAGACGAACTGCATTGAGCACAAGGCACATGCAGCGGCAACAATAAAACACAGCGCGGCGTCTTCACGCCGCGCTGCATACTTCCCGGGCAAACTACATGTGCTCGCCTCGAATGTATCCCTCGAGCTGATGAATCGTGAGCTGCTGCTCGGAGATAATATTTGCCACCAGATCGCCGATCGAAATCATGCCCACCAGCTTTTCGCCATCGATCACCGGCAAGTGCCGCATGCGACGCTCGGTCATCAGTGCCATGCAGTCGTCCGTGGTCTGGTCGGGACGCACGAAGCGCACTTGCGAGGTCATGATTTCGCGCACCGGAGTCTGCCGCGAGACACGGTCCATCAGCACGACTTTGCGCGCATAGTCGCGCTCGGTCATGATGCCGACAATCGCTTCGCCGTGGGTCACGATCAAGGCGCCAATGTGCTTCTCCGCCATCATCGCGATCGCGTCGTAGACCGATGCCGTATCGGCGATCGTAAAGATGGTGTGATCGGGTTTCGAATTAAGAACTTGTGCGACTGTTGCCATCGAACGCCTCCGTTGAACTGCGCGACGCCCGCCGAATGGCGGACGTTTCACATGGCTGGATAGCTGGCATCTGGATCGCACGACGCGCTTCACCACCACGGGTTCGCCGAATCCCGCCGCGTTGAAACCATTCGCCTTACATCCACGCCTTACATCAACATTACCCAGCCCATTCGAAAAGTATAGGCCAGACACCTCCCGCGTGAACGCTGGAAAACACTGCTTTTTAAGCCTCCAAGGGTCTATCCCGATACTGCCGCACGCGCAGCTGGACCGGCATGAAACAGTCCCGTCACATAGCGCCGAAAAGTGCTTCAGTTTCCCCGCGCCGCGCCGCTAATCAGGAACCGGCTATTTACAAGCACGGCATAAATCGATCAGGAGAACCACCTTGAGCAGTTCACAACACGACATCGAACAGCGGGTTCGCCTCGCCGGCAACAACATGTTCGAACTGCTCCTGTTTCGCCTCGGTGAAGCGCCGGACTCCGAACAACGCGAGCTATACGGCATCAACGTGTTCAAGGTGCGCGAGATCCTCGCGATGCCGCCGATCACCGTGGTCGCCGGCGCAAACCCGGAGATTCTCGGCGTAGCCGACATCCGCGGCCAGATCATCCCCGTGATCGATCTGGCGAAGGTCACGGGCTGCCAGCCGAAGAACGGTCTGAAGATTTTGCTTGTCACCGAATTCGCGCGTACGACGCAGGGTTTTGCTGTCGAGGAAGTCGATGACATCGTGCGCCTGGAATGGAATCAGGTTTTGTCTGCCGAATCACATTCAAGCGGGCGGACGGTGACCAGCTTCGCGCGCCTCGACGGCAACGTGGACGGCTCGCGACTCGCGCAGGTGCTCGACGTCGAACAGATCCTGCGTGACGTGCTACCGTCGACGCAGGTCGAGATCAATGAATCGAGCACCGGTCGGCTGGTCCTGAAACCGGGTACCAAGGTGCTCGCCGCCGACGACTCCGGCGTCGCGCGCAGCCTGATCGCACAAAGCCTGACCGCGATGGGCGTGTCGTTCATCATGACCAAGAGCGGCCAGGAAGCGTGGAACGTGCTGGAAGACTTGCAGAGCAAAGCGGAAAAACATGGCCGCTGTGCCGCGGACGAAATTGCACTTGTCCTGACCGACCTCGAAATGCCGGAAATGGACGGATTCACGCTGACACGCCGTATCAAGGCGAACGCCGGCATGCAGGCAATTCCGGTCGTAATTCACTCGTCGCTGTCCGGGTCGGCGAACGAGGAGCACGTGCGAAAAGTGGGCGCCAACGCTTATGTGGCCAAGTTTGCCGCAGGAGAACTGGCTGCGGTAATGCGCGATGCGCTCAAGATGACAGGCACCTGAAGCGGTTATTCTTTACGCACAAACACAAACGCCCGCTGAACTTTCGTTCAGCGGGCGTTTGCGTTTGCGTACTACCCGATCATCAAGCTTTACGCGATCACGACGGCCCGCGTAATGCCGGCCGTGCGCGTAGCAGCCTGGAAATTATTGACCGAAGAAAACAGCTTGCGCGTTGGTCGTACGGTCGCGGCTCGAACCCGATTGCGACACCGACGTGCGTGCACCACCATAGCCGTTCGCATCAGCGTTGTTTTGAGCAGCAATGGTTTGCGTGTTCAGGCCTTGTTGCGAAGCCGGAGCGCCAACCGACGGGCGATACGCAGGCGCCGGGCCGTAGCCGCTGGCAAATGCCGGAACAGCGATAGAAGCAGTAGCGGCGATGAGTAACGATGCGAGAAGATTCTTTTTCATGGTGAGCTCCGATATACGTGGACTTTCGACTGGTTCAGAAGGCGTCGCAGCGTTCAAGCTTTGTTCCGGTGGCTGCTTCGTCAATGAAATGCAGTGTATACCCGTACTATCGGTTTTTTATCCCCATAAACTTCAATACACTTTTCGGGATACGCCAATAATGGGAGGCCGTCCGGATTGGGAAAAATCGGCGCGAGCGAGCCCGGAAAAGGCTCACCGGAAGTTGAGGTAAGAGATATTTTTGGGGTCGAACCCTGACGAGACCGAGAAAGTTTCTGTCGGATGCCCATTCATCCCTACTGAAACCCTCAGCGATCGTTCAGTGAACCTGGACCATCCGGCTGATCAGGTCGACCAGGACACCGGGCGCGTTGCCCTTCTGGCAATAGCCGTCGAACCCAGCGTGGAGGCCTTTCGAGCGCACGTAATCCTCCCCGAGCGCCGTAAACGCAATGATTCCAGCGTTTCGGGTGGGAGAAATCCTGCGCAGAACCCGCGCAGTCGCAAAACCATCGTGCTCCGGCATGCTGATGTCGAGTATCACGACGTGCGGCACCCAGCTATCAATAGCGTGCAGCGCGTCGACGCCGCTCAGCACATAACGTGCGTCACAACCGTCCGCACTCAGTGCCGCGGCAAGGCCTTCGGCGCTGGCGGCGTTGTCGTCGACAACCAGAATGCGCCAACGCTCGGCGTCCGCGTCGACGTTACGATCGGTCCATAACACGCAACTTGGGGTAGAAGAGACTGAAACCATAACCGCTCAGATTTATGCATGTGCAGCAAACGCAGCATTTTCCGCGCCATCCTGCCCATTTACTCCAGGCGGCTTGTGTCGATGTAATGAAAAAACCGCCAAATCTCTTGTCCGATAAAGCCAGACAGGCTTAAAACCGGTGTCGCACGAGCTTCGTGAGACACGGGCCAGCCCGGTTTCAGGATTTCGTTTTGGCTTTTTTGCCGGAAGATTCGTCCGTCGAGCGTAGTTTTGCGTTCGCCGATACCAGCAGATTTGCATCGACCTGACGCACGGCGTGTTCGAGCCCATTCAACGCGTCGCGCAAAGCGTGCTTCTGAGCCTTGTTCAGCTGTTGCGGCCCCGATTCCTCCACCAGCTTCGCTTCTTTTTCGAGCCGTTTGAGCAATTTGGCTCCCAGACGACTGTCGATAGCTTGCTCGCCCAGCAATTCGACGATGCTCGTCGCGAGCCGCGTCAATCCATCTGCCGTGGTCTGCGTAGGTTCGTCCTGCTCGACGCGATCTTCCATTTGTGTTTCCCCGATGAAGCGAAAAGGGTCGGGCTGCGCCCGACGGCCCTCTTGCACCGCGCGAGTTTACCCACAGGGCGTGACAGCCATAAGTACTTTCTGTGTCACGCGGCATTTGCCCAACAATAACGCAAATCCGGGTGAACGTTGCTTGATTGGAGTGGTACGGCAGGGACAATCGAAGTCCAAATCACCTTTCAATTGCCCGTGCAGTTGCCTATGGCGATGCCGATCACGACGACTGAATCTCGATGACTGAATTACGAACCACCGCCCTGCCCTACGCCTCCGATTTCTCCGGCATCGTGTGCGGCTTTCGTTTCGCGCCGGACGCGGCCGGCGTGCCCATTGACTCCGCCGGTGCGCTGGAATGGCTGGCGCAATCCCGCGCCGAACGCGCGTTGCATGACCCTTCAAGCGACTTCGTCTGGCTGCATTTCGACCTTGCCAACAGCGCAAGCGAACGCTGGATGCGTACGCAGCTCGACCTGCCGGACGCCTTCTTCGAAAACCTTCGAGACGGCTCGCATTCCACGCGGATAGAACATCAGGAGGGCGCGCTGCTCGCCGTCATCAACGACGTGATGTTCAACTTCGACGTAACACCATCGGAAATAGCCACCTTATGGGTCTACACGCGCGAAAAGCTGCTCATTACCGCCCGGCTGAAACCGCTGCGTTCCATTGATACGCTGCGGGAATCGGTACGCAACGGCGAAGCCTTCCGGTCAACGGCCGAACTGCTCATTCATCTGTTACGCGACCAGGCCGATCTGCTGGTACAGATCGTCCGGCGCACGAGCATTGATATCGACAGGATAGAAGACCGTTTTCTTTCGATGCGCTCACCCGCCACCCGCTCGGAACTCGGCGCGTCGCGACGCGTGCTCGTCAGGTTGCAGCGTTTGCTCGCGCCTGAACCGGGGTCAATTTTCCGGCTGCTGGCACGGCCGCCGCGCTGGCTGCAAGCGCTCGACCTCCAGGATCTGCGCGATGCCACCGAGGAATTTTCGCTGGTGCTGGGCGATCTGGCGGGGCTGGTCGAACGCATCAAGCTGCTGCAGGAAGAGATTGCCGCGCGCACGGACGAGCAAAGCAACCGCACGCTTTTCACGCTGACGCTGGTCACCGTGCTGGCGCTCCCGATCAATATAGTCGCGGGGATCTTTGGCATGAATGTTGGCGGGGTGCCGCTTGCCGACAACAAACACGGGTTCTGGCTAATGGTGGCAATCGTGGCTACCTTCACCGTGCTGGCGGGATGGTGGGCCTTTTACCGGCGGCGCGGCCGCTAGCATGCCGGCAGTCACACGACACAATCGTGCTTCGTGAAGCGATGATCGAAGAGACTGCCGGCCACGCTTCAATCAGAAGCCCAGGTCGCTCAAGCCAGGATGATCGTCGGGACGGCGGCCCAGCGGCCAGTGATATTTGCGCTCCGATTCCTTGATCGGCAAGTCGTTGATGCACGCGTGCCGATGCGTCATCAAGCCAGCTTCGTTGAACTCCCAGTTCTCGTTGCCGTAGCTGCGGAACCAGTTTTTGGAATCATCGTGCCATTCGTAAGCGAAGCGCACTGCAATCCGCGATCCCGTGAACGCCCACAATTCCTTGATCAACCGGTAGTCCAGTTCGCGCGCCCATTTGCGCGCCAGGAACGCCTCCACCTCAGCACGTCCCGAGACGAACTCGGCGCGGTTACGCCAGCGTGTGTCTTCGCTATAGGCGAGCGCGACCCGCTTTGGGTCGCGGGAATTCCAGCCGTCTTCAGCAAGGCGGACCTTTTGCCGGGCGGTGTCGGCATCGAATGGCGGGAACGGCGGTTTGCTTTCCATGGCGTTTCCTTTTGATCGCGGAGAGTTAATTGCCGACTGATGCAACGTTGATTGTGTAGTCGGTCGACCGGATAATCAGCAAGTAGACAGGTCTGTCTGCTTGCTCACTGTAGCGGAGGGAGACAGACCTGTCTACAATAACCCTTATGAACAATCAATCATCAAATGCAGCGCTTTTTGCGGACCTCTCGCCCGCCGAGCGTATTCTTGTCACGGCTCATACGCTGTTCTACAGGGACGGCATTCGTGCGACCGGAATCGATCGTGTGATTGCGGAATCGGGCGTCGCGAAGAAGACGTTTTATCGCTACTATCCGGCGAAAAACGATCTGATCGTTGCGTTCCTGGAGTATAGGCACCGCAACTGGATAACCTGGTTCGAAGACGCCGTGAAGCGTCATGGCGCAGATGCGGATGCGCTGGTGTCGGCGCTGGCAGAATGGTTCGAGAGCGATGTGTATCGCGGCTGCGCGTTCATCAACGCGGTGGTGGAAGTGGGCGGGACCCTGCCCGAAGCAGTCGATATTTCACGGCGTCACAAGCTGGACATGGCTGCGATTATCAGGACGCTGCTGCCGGCATCGTCGAGAACCGCGAAGGCCGATGCGCGGGCGTTGGCCATGGCGGTGGATGGCGCCATCGTGGGCGCGCAGTTTGAAGACTCGCCCGAAATAGCATTGAAGTCGCTGGCGCGCGTTGTGAAAGCGATTACCGATACCGCAAAGGGGTAGCGCAGCGGTGGTGTGGGACAGGTCACCGCTGCGCACATAAAACAAGGCCGGTCCAAGCTCGCGCCTGGACCGGCCTTGTTGACTCGACTCGCGGTTATGTTCGCTACGTCAGGATTGCGCGAGTAAGAGTTTAGTGCTCGCGTTTAATGTCCATGCGCTTAATGTCCATTACTCAGCACGATCTGCGCAATCACGCCAGTCGCGACTGCGGCAAGCACGTAATCGCCGTTCACGCCCACCCAGCGATATCCGCGCGGAGGCTGACGCAATCCATACCCGCGATAATCGTCGACCACGTATTGACGATCGCGATAGTCGTTCGGCAAGCGGTCTCCGCGGTGCCAGTCACGCGGGCCTTCAGTACGCGGACCACCGGGACCGCTGCGTCCCGGACCATTGTCCGCATGCATTGGCATTGGCATGGGCGGACGACCGTTGTTGTGGTTCTGGGCAGCGGGGCCACCTTGCGGGCCATGGTTTTGATTCTGATCCTGATAACCGCCGCCGTTGTGGCCTTGCATGGCGGGGGCGCCCGGACGCTGTTGCTGTCCACCTTGATTACCCGGGCCGCCGGGGCCGTTTTGGGCAAACGCCGTGGCCGTCAGGCCCAGGCTTGCGAACAGTACTGCAGCAGCAATATGATTTTTCTTCACGAACACCTCGTTCAACGTTGTAAGTATGTAGCTAGTATGGCCTACGCAAGTTGCATTCCACCGCTTGTGGCGAAACTTGACACCTTACGTAATCCATACAGAGAGTCTGGGCCTGCGCGCCAGGATCTCGTGAAAAGACCTCCCTATCGAGCTCATTAAAACGTTCAATGAAGCGCACACAGCGTTTCTACTGGCTCGCAATATCGGGCAAAGCCTTATTGCATAAAGCGTTGTCGTGATTATTCGCGCTAACAAGACAGTGTATTCACCTTAACGGTATTTATCCGGGCAGGACGATTGCGTAAGTTCGACCATGAACCATGCCAGGAACGAACCATGACAGCGTTAGCGAGAAGCGCGGACCCGTGGCTGCAAACGGTCCGCTCATTGACAGCGACCCACACCCGCGCGGCAGAACCTGCCCCGCAGCGGAAGGCCGTGCACCCGTTTTTAGAGCGGCTCACGCGAGCGTGGGAGCGTGATCATCCGCGCGTCGCGTCGCCATCGCCGCAATCGCCGCGGCCGTTCCCCGAGGCCGTGGTGCGCGTGATCGAGCGGCCGAGCAGCGCGACGGCGATCGTATACTGGTCCGACGCGGCAACCTGCCACTATGGCTACCAGGGATGGCGTGTGACCACGGCCACGTCTGATGGCGCCTGCGCGCTAACCGGCGCACCCATTCATCGAGGCGACTCGGTGTACCGGCCGTCACAGCGCGACCCGAAACCGCAAAATGCATCGGCGATGATTCTTGCGGCTTCCATGCCACAGGACGAGACCAGCGACGCCGATTTGCAGGACCAGCACGCCTGAACGCGTCGCCGAATCCGGCTAAATGGCCTGAAAGCACGACTGCATCATGTGGTCGTGCTTTCCGCCATGCGGAAAACGTGCGCCGAATACGCCGTTTTTGAGAAAAAGCCTTAACTGTTTCCGCCAGAGGTAATGTGCACGGGGATCAGTGCGGTATCCGAGCTGATTTACACCGTTGCCTGACACATGTGCTGAGCTGTCCGGCGCATTCCCGCCTTCCTCGCAAACGCTTGCGGCAAATGCAAGTTTCAAGCCCAAAGTCGCGCTGCATGCTGATAGTGCCGACATCATTTCATAAGCGAAAAGTACGAATCCCAGTTCGCAACGCAATTAAACTGTAGAGCCGCGCTTTAATTGCAGGGTGCGCAACACGGCCAGAGGCGAGGGGTTCGCCACCGTTACAGTCGTGCACCAGGAAGCATCAAGCGTCGTAAATATGTCATGGCAGTTCTGTAGCATCGCAGTCTCCCGCCGCTCCATCACTGCAAGGAGTTCATCGTGAAGAGTTATCAAGCGCAGCGCGTCGAAGCCAGAGACACTATCCGTTCAGGTGACACACCTTACGAATCGCCGGTACGCCGCGAATCGCAAGAAGCGCGTGCACAAGCGGATCAGGACGTCTATGGTGATTCACTCGACATACCGCTGAATCACGGCGGCATGATGGATGCCGTCCGCGACGCAGTCAGGGCCAATCTATAATAGAAGCATGAAAAAGCGGCGCCTCAGAAATGAGAGCGCCGCTTTTTTTCGTTCTGCTTTTTCGTTCTGTTTTTACGTAGCTCACATTGGGCGGCTTGCGTGCCACGCATGACACGCGCTCAGCGCTTCGCTCCCACCGCCGGACCCAACCTCCCGATCACGGCCTCGTGCTGCGGATACGCTTTCGTCAAAGCGGCCACATCGGCAAGTTCGAACTCGCTGAACTCGAAACCCGGCGCCACCGTGCAGCCCACCAGCGCGAACGCCGCCGGGTCGCATGCCGCCCCATATAACTCCGCTGCAAACCACTGCCCCGCCGGAACGACCGCCTGGAATACGGCGTCTTCATGCGCGAGCGCGTTACCCAGGCGATGCGTGATCAACTGCCCGGTGGCGTCGATGACATGAACATCGATTGGCTCTCCTGCATAGAAGTGCCACACCTCGTCCGAGCGGATTCGATGCCACGCCGAATGTGCGCCATCGCAGAGCATGTAGTAGATCGCCGTCGATGCCGAGCGCGTTTCGCCGGGCGAAGCGTCACGCGTGATTTCGCGCACTACCCTGTCCGCGCCGCGAAACGTCTCGCGAAAATAGCCGCCTTCAGGGTGCGGCTGGAGCCCGAACCGTTCGATCAGCAAGTCACACATCAGCCACGCTCCCTATGATTTCAGCCTGTAACCCGTTTTGAAGATCCACGCGACCACGCCAATAAACACCGCGAGGAACACCAGCGTCATGATGAGGCTGATCTCGACGCTGACATCGGCGGTGCCGTAGAAACTCCAGCGAAAACCGCTGATCAGATAAACCACCGGGTTGAACAGCGCGACGGCTTTCCAGAACGGCGGCAGGATATCGATGGAATAAAAACTCCCGCCGAGAAAGGTCAGTGGCGTGATGATCAGAAGCGGGATTACCTGCAGTTTCTCGAACCCGTCCGCCCAGATGCCAATGATGAATCCCAGCAGGCTGAACGTCACTGCCGTCAGCAACAGGAACACGATCATCCAGAACGGGTGATCAACATGCAGTGGCACGAACAACCGCGCGGTCGCAAGAATGATGAGGCCGAGGATGATCGACTTGGTGGCGGCGGCGCCAACGTAGCTCAGCACGATCTCCATATACGAAACCGGCGCCGACAGCAGTTCGTAGATAGTCCCGGTAAACCTGGGAAAGTAGATGCCGAACGACGCGTTGGACACGCTCTGCGTGAGCAGCGACAACATCACGAGCCCCGGCACGATAAACGCGCCGTAACTCACGCCGTTCACCTCGGGAATGCGTGAACCGATCGCGGCGCCGAACACGACGAAATACAGTGAGGTGGAAATCACCGGCGAGATAATGCTGCCCATGATGGTGCGCCAGGTGCGCGCCATTTCGAATACATAGATTGCGCGGACTGCGTGAATATTCATTTTCTCTCTCCGACCAGGCTCACGAAAATGTCTTCCAGCGAGCTTTGGGTCGTTTGCAGGTCTTTGAACTTGACGCCGTTATCGGCGAGGTCTTTCAGCAGCGTAATGATGCGGCCCGGTTCATCCTGCGCGTCGTAGGTGTAGGTCAGTTCGCTACCATCGGCGGACAGATGCAGCCGGTAGGCACTCAGGCCGGCGGGAATATGCTCGATCTCGTCTTCCAGTTGCAGCGCGAGTTTCTTCTGGCCGAGCTTGCGCATCAGTTCGGCTTTTTCCTCGACCAGAATGATCTCGCCGCCATTGATCACGCCAATCCGGTCGGCCATTTCCTCGGCTTCATCAATGTAATGGGTCGTCAGGATGATCGTCACGCCGCTCGCTTGCAGGCCGCGCACGAGATTCCACATGTCGCGGCGCAGTTCGACGTCGACGCCTGCCGTCGGCTCGTCGAGAAACAGGATTTCCGGTTCGTGCGAGAGCGCCTTGGCAATCAGCACGCGGCGTTTCATGCCGCCGGACAGCGTGACCAGCTTGTTGTCCTTCTTGTCCCAGAGCGACAGAGACTTCAGCACCTTTTCAATGTGCGCCGGATTGGGCGGCTTGCCGAACAGGCCACGGCTGAATGAAACGGTCGCCCAGACCGACTCGAATGCGTCGGTGGTCAGCTCCTGCGGCACGAGGCCGATCATCGCGCGCGAGGCGCGGTAGTCGGAGATAATGCCGTGACCGTTGACGCGCACCGTGCCTTCGGAGGCATTCACGATGCCGCACACAATGCTGATCAGGGTGGTTTTGCCGGCGCCGTTCGGCCCGAGCAGTGCGAAGATTTCGCCACGGCGGATATTCAGCGTGACGTTTTTCAGCGCCTTGAAGCCGGACGCATAGCTCTTCGACAGATTCGAAATTTCGATGATATTTTGCATGGCCGTGAAGATATCAGAAAGCGGAATATCGTTCGCAAATGGCCGGGATTGGATCTGAGGCCACGCGGCTACGAAAAGCGCCGGGAACGTGGTTTGCGGCGGCCTGGTTTGTGGTTCCGCTGTGGCTTGTGGTTCATTTCGCGGCAATATTCCAGGAAGACCCCGGAGGCTCGCATGACCGATCCCGATCCGTTTGACTTGCAGCGTTTTATCGATGCGCAGGATTCGGTGTTCCAGACCGTGACGGCCGAACTCGAGGCTGGCAAGAAACGCACGCACTGGATGTGGTTCGTATTTCCGCAAATCCAGGGGCTGGGCCACAGCGAGATGGCGCGCCGCTACGCAATTTCATCGGTGGACGAGGCGCGTGCTTATCTCGCTCACCCGGTGCTCGGTGAGCGCCTGCTGATCCTCACGCAAATCGTGAACGCACTCGACGGGCGCTCGGTGGAGCAAATTTTCGGTTACCCCGACGACCTCAAATTCCATTCTTCGATGACCCTCTTCGCCCACGCCGCCAGCGACAAAGCGCCGTTCGAACTGGCGCTCAACACCTATTTCGGCGGCGAGCCGGACGCGGGAACGGTCGCGCGCCTGAGGTAAGCGGGAGATCCCCTCGGACGGTCTCGTCCGACGAAACGTTACAATTCGCGTCGACGCATATTCGCCGCCTGCCGGTCCCACAAGGACCCGCGACGGGTTGCGTCACTGGCCGCATTTATCGATGGCACGGTCAGCGAAACCTGGAACACCCTTCTGTTCGCTTCGCTTTGTCGTCGCTTCGTTGCTTCGTTGCTTCGTTACTGATTGCCCGCGCCCGGTGCACCCTGCATCCCGGCGCTCCGGGCAACGCCCTTATAAATCAGCCAGGACCGTCTTCCCATGCTTTCGCGCGTCACCCGCTTGTTCCCTCTTTGGGCCGTTCTCATTTCGGTCATCGCGTACTTCTCGCCGACTTCGTTTACAGGCATTGCGCCGCACGTCACCCTGTTACTCACCATCATCATGTTCGCGATGGGCGTGACGCTTTCGTTCGGCGACTTCCGGCGCGTTTTCACCCGGCCGGCACCGGTTATCGCGGGTATCGGCTTGCATTACCTGGTGATGCCGCTCGCAGCCTGGGTGATCGCCAAATTGTTGCGCATGCCGCCCGACCTGACCGCGGGCATGGTGCTGGTCGGCAGCGTTGCCAGCGGCACGGCGTCTAACGTGATGATCTATCTCGCGCGCGGCGACGTGGCGCTGTCCGTCACCATCAGTGCCCTGTCCACGCTGGTCGGCGTATTCGCTACGCCGCTGCTGACGCGCCTTTACGTGGATGCGTCGATTGCCGTCGATGTCCACGGCATGCTCCTGAGCATTCTCCAGATCGTCGCACTGCCTATTGTCGCCGGGCTGATCATCAATCAGTTGTTCAACAAGACCGTGCGCGCAATCGAGCCCGCGTTGCCAATCATTTCCATGATCGCGATCCTGCTGATCATCTCGGCCGTGGTGGCGGGGACGCAGAAAAGCATTGCGTCGGTCGGCTTGCTGGTGATGCTGGGTGTGATCTTGCACAACGGTATCGGCTTGCTTGGCGGATATTGGGGCGGCCGCCTGCTTGGTTTCGATGAAGCCGTGTGCCGCACGCTGGCGATCGAGGTCGGCATGCAGAATTCAGGACTCGCTGCCACGCTGGGCAAACTGTATTTCACGCCGATCGCGGCCCTCCCGGGTGCGCTGTTTTCGGTGTGGCACAACTTGTCGGGATCGCTGCTGGCAGGGTACTGGGCTGGACGTCCCGCCAAGGGCTCGACGCATGATCTTGAAGCGATGGAGCTGGCAGAAGGTTCGCGGCTGGAGAGCTGAGTTTGATTGGGGGCAATGCGAGTGCATGGCCCCCAACTATCATTCAACCGGGTCGACGTTGCGCTGACGCTTGTATGCGTTGGTGAAGAACTCGCAAGCAGGCTCCTGCTCCGCTTGCGTCACCGCGTGCATTTGCAGGAAGTAGTGCGGCTCGAACCGAGGGTCATCCCATTCCGCAAACTGCACCGCGCTCCCCTTGTGAATCCCTGCCCAGACAAACACCGCGTTCGTGGATACGCCGAACGCTTTTGTCTTGAGTTCCGGGCCGCGATAACGATCGCTCGTTACCGTGACGGTCCCATCGCCTGCTATGGCAGCCAGGCTACTCATGTCTTTAGCGGTGTCAGGCAAAGTCCGCGGCGTATATTTCAACTCGATGAAACACACCGCCTCACGCGCGTTGCAGATGACGATATCCGGGCGAATCAATGTGCCGGCCGTCTCACTTGTCAGCTTCACCGCGGGTTCAATAAAGATGCGACGCTCGGGTTCACCCGGGGCATGGAAGCGTTCGTCCAACAGCGCAACAAGTGCGGCCTGAAGACTGCCTTCCGAGTTCAACCGGCCTTGGCAGTAACTGTCGCGAACCACGTCACACCAGACATCGGACAGAATTCTGGCAAGGGGTGAGCGTCTGATCGTTTTCATCGAAATTCCTCGTGTCTCGGCGCTTGTTTTTCTTGTTGCCAGTGCGCTCCACCGGCAACATGGGACGGAAAGTATATCGACCGCCATCGTCATAATTGCCGCCGGACACAGAACTCTACAATTGAACGCTTTTACCCTTGCTGCAGCCCCTTCACTACCTCATCGGTCGACCGCACGCGCTCGGAGCACCACGTTCGCCGCACAACGCTATGCCAAGCATCCTCTCCCTGCGTCCAGTCATTTCAACCTATATTAAGTGGGTGACGAAAGACCAGCTAGAAGGGGAACGATCATGGAACGCGACGATTTCATCGAAATGCTCGCGCGCGAGGGTTTTCAGACCACCGTACTCGTGGAGCGAGAAGCCGGCGCGTCTCTTGATGACCACGCGCATGCGTTTGAAGCGAAGGCGCTGATTCTCGAAGGTGAGCTGACGCTGCGCGTCGACAACAAAAACACGCGCTATCAGCCAGGCGACGTGTTCCATTTGAGGGCAAACGAAACACATAGCGAGCGTTGCGGTCCCGAAGGCGTCTGCTACCTGGTGGGCAGGAAATAGAAAAAGTGACCAGATGAACACCGGCCTTTCCCTCACTAGAAACGAGCGAAGCCGACGAACACATCAGCTCCGCCGCAGAGCATGGTCACTCCTTCAAGATCGAACCAAACGGCATGTCGGCGACCGCTGATGCATGCTTCTGCTTGTGCGCCTGGCGCATCGGTTTGAGCACAAAGAGCGCCAGCAGCGCCGAAGCCGCGGCCATTCCCGAAGCCAGCATGAACACCGCGTGCCAACTGCCGGTCGCAGCGGTAATCACGCTGCTGAACGGCACTAGCAAGGCAGCCGTCCCCTTCGCCGTGTAGAGGAGGCCCGCGTTGGTGGCGGCGAACTTCGGGCCGAATGTATCGCCGCAAGTCGCGGGAAAGAGGCTGTAGATCTCGCCCCACGCGAAGAAAACAATACCCGTCAGCACGACAAAAGCCACCGGACTCTGTCCATATCTGGACAGCAACAAGATGCCGACTGCTTCAATCGCAAACGCCATGAACATGGTGTTCTCGCGGCCAATTCGATCCGAGATCCAGCCGAAGAAAGGCCGCGTCAAGCCGTTGAGAACCCGGTCAATCGTCAATGCGAATGTCAGCGCGGGCAACGTCAGGCCAAGCAACGAGACGGGCGAGTCATGCAGCCCGAAGTCCTTCGCGATAGGCCCCAGCTGCGCGGTCGCCATCAAGCCGCCGGCGGCCATCATCACGAACATCAGGTACATCACCCAAAAGATCGGTGAGCTTACGACCTGCCTTGGCGTCGCGTTATAAACAGCACTCTTCAACGCGCTCTTGACCGACGCAAGCAGGCTTGCAGGCGGCGCATACAGCACCATCCCGAGCAGGAACACCACCAGCCCCTGGCCGAGGCCGAACCACAGGAAGGTGGCTTCGTACCCGCTGCTCTTGATCATGTACGCGATCGGCACGACGGTTGCGGCCGATCCCGCGCCGAAGCCGGCGGCGGTGATTCCGGCTGCCAGACCGCGGCGAGTGGGGAACCACTTCAGCGCATTGCCCACGCACGTGCCATACACGGCTCCCGCGCCCACGCCGCCCACAGCCGCCGCGAAATACAGCAGCGGCAACGACGAAGCCACCGAGTTGAGCGCCCAGGCAATCGCACAGAGCAGCCCACCGGCGACGACAACCGGGCGCGGGCCGTACTTGTCGACGAGATAACCTTCGATAGGAACCAGCCAGGTTTCCGTCACCACGAAGATCGTGAACGCTACTTGAATCGCCGCTCGACCCCAGTGATGTTTCTCATCGATTGGATTCACAAACAAGGTCCAGCCGTACTGCATATTCGCGATCATGGCCATGCAGATCACGCCAAACACGAGCTGCATCCAGGGCGACGCTAGCCGCGACGCACCTTCCTGGCGGTTCCTTTCCATCACTGTCTCCTTGGCATTTTCTGCCTTGTATTCGGGACGCCGAATGGACGTCTCCGTCATCGCCCGCTGTCAATTTTGATGGCGATGGAATACACAATATGTAATATATCAAGTAAGTACAATGAAAGAATTGACAGGGTTTTTACCAGATCGGGTTAATACCGAAAGAAATATGAAAGCAATTTCCCGATTGTTTCGCGTGATAAAAAAGGCCCGCAGACAAGCTGGCGGGCCGAGACGAGGTGCGTGACATGACAGTGCGCAACACGTGTGATAGTTACAGTGGAAAGTTAAACGTCATGTAAACCCATTTTGTCGCGGATTGAAAATGTCTGTCGGCGGAGGATGAAGTCACACGGCTTGGGTGTTACCTACGCATTGAACAACTCGCTACGCGCCGTGCTCATGATCGACGATATGGCGGGATGGCTGATCCGGCGTTCAATGGAGATCGCGAAGAACTCCTCAACAATTGTCTCGATGTGTCCGACCGCAATCAAACCGTGCTCTCGTTTGAGTTGTGCCGCCAGGACCGTCGGAGCAAACAGCACACCCCTGCCTTCGCGGCCGAACGCGAGAGTCAGCGCGCTGTCGTCGAACTCTCCTACAATGCGCGGCGAGATCATGCGCGACTTCAGCCAGTGATCGAGTTTCCTTCGGACTGCTGACTCAATGCCGGGCAACAGTACCGGCATGTCGCTCAGCGATACGGGGAAAGCTTTTGCGGCGCGTGCCGCCAAGGCTTTGGATGCGAAGCAACTGAGCGTCGAGCGGCCAAGCGAATGGTTGAACGCCTTGACGTTCACATCGGGCGGGATGGGGGCGTCGGCAATGATCAGGTCTAGCCTATGGACGGCCAATTGCGAAAGGAGCGCATGCAGCTTGCCTTCATGGCAGATCAGCCGCAGCGAGTCCGACAGATTCAATGCCGGCTCGAGCAATCGATAGGCCACCGTCTTCGGAACCGAATCCGCCACGCCCACACGCAGTTGCGCCCGCGCGGCTTCCTTCTCCTGTCTGACCGCGCTTTCCAGCTCAGCCCCGAGCGAGAAGATTTCATCGGCGTAATCAAGTGCAAGGCGGCCCGCATCCGTCAGTTCAAGGTTGCGGCCGCTCTTTTTGAAGAGCTTTTTATTGAGCGAGTCCTCAAGCAGCTTGATCTGACCACTCAGCGTTTGAGGCGTGATGTGCAACTGCGTGCCCGCACGCGCAATGCCGCCCGCATGCGCCGCGGCCCAGAAATAATACAAATGCTTGAAGTTCATACATGCCTCCATGGCGATACCTGGATAGATCCGAATACATCGATTTTCTCGAAGTATCGACGCCAAAAATACGAATTTTATATTACGCCTACATCCGCTACATTGAGGCTTCGCTAAGGTGTTTGACGACGGAGGCAAGGTAATGAAATGTCCAGTGTGCAAGACACCGGATCTGCTGATGGCGGACCGCCAGGGAATCGAGGTCGACTATTGCCCGACATGTCGTGGCGTGTGGCTGGATCGCGGTGAGCTCGACAAACTGATCGAGCGCGCCGCTGACGAATCTGTCAGCCAAGCGCAGGCGCCAGCGGTAAGCACCCCGGTCGCGCGCCGGCATGACGAAGGCCGTCATTACAACGATCACGATCGACGCCACGGTTACGGCGATGACGAATATCGCGACCGGCGTTATCCGTACAAAAAGAAGAAGTCTCTTCTCGGCGATCTGTTCGACTTCGGTTGATGATGTCTGCTCAAGAGCGCGGATACCCTCGTAACACGAGCCGCAGCTCAACCCTATTTCTTAATTGAGGCACTTGATGGCAACAGTCGCACAATTGCTGAGCTCGAAAACAGATCAGTCATTTCATACGATCGAGGCGTCGGCGAGTGTCTTCGACGCTATCAAGGTGATGGCGCATAAACAAATCGGCGCGCTCGTGGTCACATCCGGAGAGCACATCACCGGCATTGTGACCGAGCGCGACTATGCCCGGAAAATCGTGCTGCACGACCGGTTGTCAAAAGAGACACCAGTGGGCGATGTCATGTCGAAAACCATCCGGTACGTTCGCCTTAATCAAACGACAGACGAATGCATGACGATCATGACCGAAAACCGCGTACGTCATCTTCCGGTGATCGACGCTGGTCTGCTGATCGGCATGGTATCAATCGGCGATCTCGTCAGGAACCTGATCGTCGAGCAACAGTTCACGATCCACCAGTTGGAACACTACATTCGCGGCAGTAGCCATGCAGCAGAGTTGGAAGCGGAAACGCGCTAGGCGTGGGCTGCGGCTCTTAGTAGGGAAACCCTGTCGGACTGAAGCCGAATCGAATGAATCTCGCGGCGAGGTCACGTCGCATAAAGCGCGCACACGCCCCCAACGACCCTCGCCTGAATTTTTCAAGTTCAGCGTCAAGTCGCCTACCTTCATGCATCAGCACGGACGGAGTTTCGCGCGCTGTTCTGTCATTTCCGCCCCGTGCGTGGCCACACGGGGAGACGCTATGCATATGACATCGTTGGACACCGCGGTAACGGCGTGTTCAAGCAACTGAATCTCTGCTTCGTGCTGGATCATCCTGTCCAGGACGCTATCGGCTCCATCGAGCGCCACAAGCTTGACCGATCTTCGATCGCGACCACGAGGGTAACGCTGTGGTCGTGGTCGTGACGGACTATCACATCGCAAGTACCCCCAACTGCACAAAGATCAAGGTCCAACTCCCGAATTCCTGCTTTGGTATGGCGCGCCCAGGCGGCTGCTGTGATGTAGTCGGCTTGCTGCAAGACCTATGCGCATGGGTTTCGCTTCGGTGAGAGTAGTTGAGAAAGGCGTCATGCGGTCGAAGGCAACGCGCGCGAGCACTTGTTCAAGCGGTACTGTCATGACAGGCAGCGTACCCGATCAGCGTGCCCCCCGTTCTCTGCCATAATGGCGCCTTACCGTTTGCCACTTTTTGCCATCAAATGCCCTACTTTGCCATGTATGCAGCCCCCTTCCCGCGGTCCTGATGCAGCCTTTCATCGTCTTGCTCGTCCTGTTCTCGGCGTTGCTGCACGCCACCTGGAACGCCTTCCTGCACACCAGCGGCGACCGTGTCTGGCAGTTCGGCATGATGTCTTTCCCCTACCTTGTGTGTTCGGCAATCGTGTTGCTGTTCGTGCCCGCGCCGGCGCGCGAAAGCTGGCCGTACATTGCGGCATCGGCGGCTTTGCAGCTCGGTTATTGCGTGGCCTTGGCGAAGGCCTACAAGGCTGGTGATTTCGGGCAGATTTATCCGATTGCGCGCGGCCTCTCGCCGCTGCTCGTATTCGCCGGCGCATTCGTGTTCGCGGGCGAACACCTTCGGCCGCTCGCGCTGGCGGGCGTCACGCTGGTGTCGGCCGGCATCATTTCCCTGGCATTCCGTAAGCGCCGTTTCGCCACCGCAAGCGTACCGGCCGCGCTCGTGACGGGCGCGTTTATCTCTGCTTACACAATCGTGGACGGCATTGGCGTGCGCGTAGCCGGCAGCGGCTTCGGCTATATCGCATGGGCGTACCTCCTCTTCAACGTGCCCCTCGCCGCGATGGCTTTTTATCGATACGGCGGCCCGCGCCGCCTGTTCCTTGACGACCCGCGACGCTCGCTGCAAGGCTTGGGCGGCGGAGCGATCGCGATGATCGCGTACACCATTGTGATCATTGCGTTTCGTTATCTGCCCATTGCGATGGTCTCCGCGTTGCGCGAGCTTAGTTCGATCTTCGCCATTGTGATCGGCTGGCTGTTCATGCGCGAAAAGCTGACCGCGCGGCGCGTGCTGGCGTGTGCTCTCGTCACGGCCGGCGCGGTTTTGATCCGCATTTAAGCGTCCGTTTGCTGATTCTTAATCAAGTCCGCGCATTATTTCGCCGTGGGCGACACTTGCACTGCCGTGGCTGAAATCAATACCGCGTGAACGGTGTCGCCGGGCTTCAATTTATAGGCGGCTATTTCAGAGCTTAAATCGAACGTCTCCGTACGCCATGGACCACGCAGGGTGATTGTTTTATTCTTGCTATTGATACTCTGCACCGTTGCGACAATCTCTGTCTCGTGGACTGCGCCGAAACCCTGAGAACCGGACGCGGGCGCATAAACCTCGGTATCAACGCGTTTTCGCAATTCATCGCCCTTCGCCGACGCTCTCGTTGCCCTGACCAGCATCGCGTCCCTGACCTGCACATCTACACGATCGCCGATCTTCAAGGCATCGAAGTTCGTGACCTCCTTGCCGACCGCCACCGGTATCACCCGGCCCTTCGCGCCTTTTAGCGTCAGGGTCCTGGCGCCCGTGTCGATACCGACAATCTGCGCATGAAGCTGCTTCGGCGGTGCGTTCAGCGCGGATTGAATAGCGTCACTGGAAAGTTGCTGATCGGTTTGCGCGCGAACCTGCGCTGTCACTGTTAATAAGGCAAGCGATAAAGCCACAGTCCATTTTGCGTTCATGCCGTTTCTCCGGGCGAAGTGAAATTAAATCGCGCGGCGAATAGAATAATTAATTCTATTCGCCGCGCCAGCGCATTAATTTGCGAACGCCATTTATACAGTGCATCCCTGAGTTTTGTCCACGAAATCGCGTTAATTACCGATTACCAAGCAATCGAGTAAAGTATTCAATAAATCGGATTTGTTCTGTTTTTATAATATTCGATTCGATTCAACAGGAATTCGATGCGAAAACCGGTATCCTTTTCAGGACACCGGCCAAAGGGCAAATCTTTGAATCTGGCAGATAATCAGGACTTAGGCGGGACGCGCGCCACTCACGTTCACCAGACGCAAACGCGTAATTTCGGACGGGGCGCCGATCCGTATCGGCGGTCCCCAGTAGCCCGTGCCGCGGCTGGTATACACCCACAAATCGTTGAGCTTTTCGAGTCCGGCAACAAAAGGCTGCTGTAACCGGACGAAGAAATTCCACGGCAGAAACTGCCCGCCATGCGTGTGGCCGGACAATTGCAACGTAAAGCCCGCTTTCGATGCCGCCGGTGCGCTGCGAGGCTGATGGGCGAGCAGCAGACGAAACGCAATATCGGTTGGTGCGCCGAGCATGGCTTTGGCCGGATCGCTCCTGTGGGCAGGGTCGAAACTGCCCGCGCCGTAGTCGGTCACGCCGGCCACGACTGCAAGCGCGCCGTCGTGATCAACAATCACGTGTTCGTTAAGCAGCACCTTCAGTCCAAGCCGGCGGAATTCAGCAATCCACTTGTCCACGCCGGCGTAATACTCGTGATTGCCGGTGACCAGGAATGCGCCATGCCGCGCCTTCAGGTCGGAAAGCGGCCGCGTATGGGCGGCGAGATGCGGCACCGAACCATCAACCACGTCGCCTGTCACCGCGATCAGATCTGGCGACAGCGCATTGACCGCAGCCACGATTTTTTCAACGTAATGACGTTTGATGGTCGGGCCTACGTGGATATCGCTAATCTGCACGATGGTGAAACCATTCAACGCGGGAGCCAGGTTTTCGATAGGCACGTCGACGTTCTTCACGCCGGCACGCCGCCGCGCGCTGTAGATGCCGAGCAGCGTAACCAACACGGCGAGCAGCGGCACGCCAAGCGCACTCCACGCGATGAAACCAGGCCAGCCGCCGGTATCCTTTTGCACGCTGCTGATCAGGTGCAGCACAAGCAGCACGATATCGCGGAGAAAAGTCAGCGCCAGCAGCGAGGAGAAGAACCCCATGGTGAGCAGACCGATCCACGCCAGGCGATCGGACAGCGGTTGCTGACTGATATTGCGCGCGGCCATGCCGAGCGGAATCAGCAAGCAAGAAGCCACAAGTGCGAGGACTGCGAGCCATCGCAGCGGCACGCCAACGGGTGCAGCCGGAATCAGGCGCACGCCAATATATACGTGAAACAGAATCCCGATACCGATGACGCGGATGAAAAACGCGGAACGTCGCATAGACCGCCTGGTAGAAGATAAAGCCGGTAGGTTGAACCGGAATAGAGACTGGCGAGCTCCTGCGTCGATACGTCTGACCGTCTGGCTGCTTGTAAGCCCGGCCTGAAACGGCATCCGATTCTACCGGTTCAACAAAAAATCTGCCGGTGCACGGCCCTTGCCCCAAAAGGTTCATAACGGGCTCGCAACCCGCATGCCATAAACGATTCGTCAAGCCTCGCACTTCGTGACAACAGCGGCAAGCGTGACAAAGCCACTGCGTGGAACCGCAAAAAAATCTGTATTTGCCCAAGAATTCTGCGCGGACGAAGCGAATCGCCGCCGGTAGACGTAAATCGACGCAAATTGACGCGGCGAAAAAATAACCCGCTTGGCGCGGGTTATTTTCGTGCGATCACACTGCGTCCAACATCGGCGTTCAGGGCGCGGAAGCTGCCTTGGCTTTCTCAGCCGCCGACTTCTTCTCCGCATTTTGAATATTTTGCGGGTAGTTGGTCTGGTCACCGCCTGGCTGGTAGCCGTTCTTTTCCAGATCCTTCAGTTCGGCGTTTTTCTTGGCGCGGGCAGCCTTGCGGGCGGCCTTGCGTTGCGCCTTCTGCGCCTGCTTCGGTGTGGAAGCACCCATGTCGGAGCTGGCGGTTTGCGCCATCGCGACCGGGGCAGTCAGCCCGGCAATCGATACTGATACAACAAGAGCCATTGCAGCCATGCGGATTCGGTACATAACGAGATTCTCCACAAAAAGCGATATTTTTTGGTGCGGTAGCGCCATTAGCGTCCACCGCGTTTGTCTTGCTGGACCTGCATGCTTCGCTACGTGCCAGACAATCCCGCGCTTGCGACCTGGTTCGCGAGCCATCAGACACGCGTGGATATCTTAACCAACTCTTTGTAAAAACGTGTAGCACATCCGTAAGAACTAAATCACAAAACAACGTTTTTCGATGCTGGCCCTGCCGTCATCTCAGTCACCTTCGTCACCTTAGTCACCTCAACCAGCGCACGAAGTCGTCGACCTCTTCACGTCTGCTGACGAGCGTATTCTCAGGTTGCGACGGATCCGCGTAACCCAAGCTCATGCCACACATCACGATCTCATTTTCAGGCAGCGCCAGATGTTCCGCGATGATCCGGTGATAGCGATTGAACGCGGCCTGCGCACAGGTATCCAGCCCGAACGCGCGCGCCATCAGCATGACGCTCTGCAGGAACATGCCGTAGTCGAGCCAGGAACCCTGCTCCATGCTGCGATCCGTGACGAAAATCACGCCGACCGGTGCGCCGAAGAATTCGAAATTGCGGCCGAGCTGGGCCTTCATGCGAGTTTTATCCTCGCGTGTTATGCCGAGCAGCGAGTACAAGGACCAGCCGAGTTCACGCCTTCTGTCGATAAACGGTGAGGTCCACTTACGCGGGTAGTAAGCGAATTCTTCCTCGTGCAGCTTGTCCGCCTCGGGATCGTTGTACACGGCAAGGATTTTCCGTGAGAGCGCATCGCGCGCTTCGCCAGTCAGCACGTAAGCCTTCCACGGCTGCGTGTTGCTGCCCGATGGCGCGCGCCGGGCGTGATCGAAGATCTGGTGCAGGGTGGTTTCGTCGACCGCGTCGGGCAGGAACGCGCGAATGGAACGGCGCGACATCAGCGCCTGCATCACGGTCACGGTTGCATCGTTGGTCATTGCCGATTCTCGTCTCGAGTTACATGCGTTGAGCGCACTGTGTTGGCGCCCGGGCGTTCGCCGGATACTTTATCGCGTACCTGCCGACCGCGCCCGGCGCGCTCATCTGAAGTGCGTGTTCGGCGTATTCGCCAGATCGAAGACTTCATCAGCGCGACCGTTGAACACCGCCCGCAGCATGTAGCGACTGAAACCCTTCGCCAGCGCCCACTGGATCTTCGGCGGCAACGCGGTCTCATGCTTCGCAGTCACCACGTCGATCAACGCTGGCCGCGGCCGCGCGAATGCGCGCCCCTTTGCATTGGGCAAATCCTCTGACTGTTCCACTCGAATGCTGAAGATGCTGGCTGCTGCCGCAATCTCCGCGAAGTTCGTCGCGCTCAGGTCCGTGCCGGTGTCGAGTCCCTTGCGCGCCCGAGCCGCGGTAACCACCCGTTAGCGGCATCATCCAGCAGTCCACGAACTTTGCTGAACGCCTCGGATTTTTCGGCTATAAATATCGATTCCTAAATATCTGGAATCGATAAATGCACACCCTTGGCCGCCACGCTGCGAAGCCGGTCGGGACGGAGTGCGGGGTGAACAATCAACAACGGATTGACCCAATAGAACGATTGAGCATGACGCGCTGACCACCTTTAAATGTTACTCGACGCCTTCATTCTCGTGGCCATACCAGTTGCAGACAATGCGGCTTTACCGGTGCCAGCGTTCGGAAAAATAGAAGCTTAAGAGGCTCAGGCCAGGCCATCACGTCTTTCCGCGCGATGGTTTCACACCGCTTGCAATCAGGTGATCCAGCAACTGCCGCATAGCTAGGCAATGCTTCGCGTTCGTTCACGCACATGCGCATCTCACGCGACGCCCAGCTATCGCTCAGGCGCAGCACGCGGATGCTTATGGTCCGCTTGCATCGCCGCGCTGCCGACTCAGGCACCATCGATACGCCCATGCCGTTTTTCACCAGCCGGAAAATTGGGGCAACCCGTTTTAAACGAGGGACGGGCTACGCGCAATGCTTAAAAAAAAACCATCCGGCTTGCGCCGAATGGATTTTTTTAGCGATAACGCGTAGTCGCGGAGGTACCTTGATTGCCGCGTTGCCGCGCTTCCGTAGAAGCTCAAAACCAACCGGCTTTACCCGGGCGATTCGCCGTTGGTCATCCAGCGGGGATCTGGATCACCAACGATGTACACATGATGAAGTTTCGGCGAATCGCCGGCTATCGGAGGAATCCGACTGGTTTACTTGAGCACTTTTCCTGAACCCAGCGGAGCCGGTTCCACGAGATCGACCAGTACACGCGTACCCGGCATAACCGTGGCCGCGGCCTTCGGCGAATTTGCCTGCACCGTCAGTACGGCGCCTTGCGTGTCCTTGAGCGTCATCACGCCACCATCAACGCGTGCCACGCTGGCCACGACCTGATTGCCGTCCGGCGAAGGCACGGCCGCCAGCGACGATGCCTCAAGTACCGTCAACCTGACCGCGCGCTGGGCCGTGCCGACCACATTCGTGCCAGCTTTCAGTTTATCGAGGTTCGGCACGTCATTGCCGACCTGAAACGCTTCCGTGCCGCCCTGTGCGTTAATGACCGTCACCTGGTGCGTACTCACGTCCACTGACTGCACCCGGCCACCAATACGCACCGCCGTGGTACCGTCGATAGTCGCGGCAAACGTGCCGGTCATGACCATGGACGATGCGGCCGCGATGAGTGCGGACTTGAATGACCAAAGGGCCTTCTTTGATTTCGATTTCATGCTATTGCTCCTGCCGGACAAATAAGGTTCCGCTCGTGCGCTGTCCGATCTAATCGCACAAACTGTTCAAATAACGTGAACCCAGTTTGTTTTTCGAGATGAGACCTGTCAATCGACCCGGCATATTTTTAGGCATCCTCCTATTTCAAGACGTCGGTTTACGATGTGCATCAAAACAGTCAATTTCGCAGCTTGTTAGAAGTCGTAAAGCTTAAAGGTCGTACACTGTTGCAATCGTGCTCCGCGTACTTATTTAGGATGACGCAGTCCATTACAATAGGCATCTGCAATCTTTTGCCCGGCATCGGGCGCTGGGGAAATACCATGTCTCTTCTCGACGTGGACACTATCGATTACGTCGGCGTGAACATTTTGTTCAAGCGCGTGTACGTCGGCATTTTCGACGACCTCGACTGGGACAACGAAGCAACGCATTTTGCGCTGCTGACCAAAAAAATCGATCGTTACACGCAGTACATCCGTTCGGGTCAATTACTGGCGGCTTACCCGCGGGTGCGCGGCTATCCGGTGATTATTGAATACGTTGCAATGCGACCCATGACCCGCTCGGCCGAGGCGTTCTGGAAGACGCGCGAGGCGCTTATCCGCGCGAGTGGCTTTGACGTCCGGTGCCGTACCGTTGACGTGCGCCATGCGGTGGCCGCGGATGCCGAGACAAAAGTGGACGACGCTGAAGTTGCCGCTGACACGCGGCTGGAATCGGTTGTCAACGCGCTCGATCTTGCAACGCGGCCGCCTCCGGAAGAGATGCACCGTGAAGACATCGTCCATGGCGGACGGCGTGCGGTACTGGTGATGCGCAAGAAAACGTCCTCAGGACGATGAAAACGTGCGAGCGGCCAAGATAAACGCAGTCGGGCGGTGCGCCCAATTGTGACGAAACAGTGACAATCAACCGAAAAAGGCGAAGCCCAATTGGACTTCGCCTTTTTTTCGTGTTCTGCCGGGAATTCTGCCGGGAGCAGCAGCACTCGCTATGCTCCGGTGCTTCCGACCCAAATTCCCAAAGCTTCACCAATTCGTCGGTCCAGCAAACCCGAACTGGCTTTTCGCAGAACAACCGTGGTTCACACGCCGGTACCGCCCTGGCGCATGAACCGGGCACTTCATTCGCCGCCCATATTCATCGGCAAACGCCGCTTATGGGAAATTGCAACGGGACGCTTTGAGTCCGCGTCCCGCGGTGCGCCCGTGCCGGTGCGTGCCGCCCCGGCGGTGAATGGTTTGCCCGTGTCTTCCTGGATGGTCGAAATCGAGTGCTTGTAAACCGCCTGAATGCCGGCGGCGGAACTCAGCATGACCAGATACTGGTCGAACGATTCGATGTGGCCAACCAACCGTACCCCGTTGACGAGGAAAATTGCGACACGCTTACGCTCTTTGCGGGCGGCGTTAAGCACGTCGCTCTGACTTTGCTGCTGGGGTTCTGTAGCCATTCTCATTCGACCTGACGTTAGTATTTCAGACTGTTCCGGCAGACATCCACCGGAATCTTGAGGCATTACACAGTGCGCGGCCGGTGGACTCGCTCTCGAATCCCGCTTAAACAGCTTACGCTGACCGAATGCTACCGTGTCTTGCCGCTCGGTAACACTATGATGCCAGATGGTGGCGCCGCCCACCGCTTGCCCCATTTCGAGCAACGCCGCTCCCGGGAGTTCAAATTTCGCACGAAAAATCAGTTTCCGAATATTCGCAAGCCCGATAAAAACGCGCACCTGCGTGTCCAATACTAACTCGCTGGAATATCGCGTGGGCGTGACTGTTGAATACGAACAAGATCAAAACCGGACAACCGCTCGCCGGCCAGCGCCGCGCAGTGAGTCGGTCAAGAGCGGACAACAACACATTACTTCCACGCGGTTGCTGAAAAGTCTTGCAGGCTGCAGCGCCATCGGGCGTGTGGTCGACTGGAAGGCCCAAATTCCCGGGCGATCCGTCATTCAAACGGCTGAAAACGTCAAAAAAGGCCGTCACGCCCGGCTTCCCGAATCGCGACAGCCTTTCACATTCGCCACCGGCTTACCCGCGTGGCGCCTGGCTTTCATCGTCCAGCGTTATTGAGCGGGGGTTACCGCCTTCTTGTGCTTGTGCTTGAAGAGATGGGGCTTGCCTCTCGAACTTCCCGGTGTGGAGCTATTGTCGCCGCCCATGGTCGGACCGGCCGTTGCTGCACCATGTGCGTTGCCGCCGCCCGAACCACCGTTGCCATTGCCTTGGGCCGCGGCCAAGCCGGACGCACCAAGGAGGATGGCGGATACGCAAATCAGATTAAGCACTTTCATCGTCAATCTCCAATGAGCACGAATTCAGCATCCGGTTGCCGACCACCTGGACTCATGCCGGGTCACCGGCCGGTAGACAACGAATCGAATGTAATGTATTGCACGCAACGCTTCAAGAATTGTTTTCATTAAGCCGGTACGCGCTCGCCCGCGTTGCTTCTCGTGTCGGTGCGAGTTCTCAAACGGGCGGCCCTGGCAACAAGGGCATCAGTTGCCCAGCGACGCCGTCCAGAATTTCCTTCGACAAAGCCGGGTCCGAGACCGCTCTCGCCAAACCGATCGCGCCGAGACAGGCGCTCAGTTGCAGCATGGCGCGGGCACGGCGCTCAGCCGGGTCGGCGATATCGAGCAAACCTTCGGAGAACGCGAGGTTGTGCTTGACCCGTTCAGTGAATACTTCGCGTGTGGCGTCGTTGCTGCGCCCAACATCACCCAGCAACGCGCCCAGCGCGCAGCCTTGCCCGGGTGCATCGCGATGCGCTTCACTCAGGTAATCGCGCACCGCCTGTGCGAGATTTTCTGCACGTGCTTCCCATACGTCGAGACTCTTGAATGCAACCTCGAGCGCCTCAGTCACGAGTTCGTCACGCGATTCAAAATGCTTGTAGAAACCGCCGACCGTCATACCGGCTTCCTTCATGACATCGGCAACGCCAATGCCGTCCAGTCCAAGTTCCCGAAAGCGTCGCGCCGCCACATCGACGATCCGCTGATGCGTTGCCGCCTTCTCTGCCTGTGAATGTCCCATGACCTTCGCTTGTCCTGTGATGGGGTGACGACTGGAGTAACTATAGGCACCCCGGGGACGTCAATCTTAATGCAGAACAGCATTGACGCCGGCGCGGGCTGGCTCGATGCAGTATTGATCGCCGCTTGCCTGTTCTCGCCATATTCCGCAACACAGTGAAATATTATTCAGATATGCGAAACAATTAATGGAAGGAAACCTTTGTTTCCCGATAACGCCTCAGTCAGACAGCGTCATCCGCTCTTCATGCCTTGAAAAAACGGTTTCCGGGTCTCGGCAATCCAAGGTTCTCTCGCAGGGTGACGCCTTCGTATTCACGTCGAAAGATATCTCTTGCCTGCAGTTCGGGCACGACCTTGTCGACGAAATCGTCGAGGCCGCCCGGCAAATACGGGAACATCACGTTGAAGCCATCAGATCCGTTCTCCACGAGCCATTGCTCCATCTGGTCTGCAATCATCGTGGGCGTGCCGATCATTTCAAGCCCCGAATAACCGCCGACCCGCTGCGCAAGCTGGCGGATCGTGAGATTGTCGCGGCTCGCCCATTCGATCACACGCTCGCGACTGCTTTTGCTTGCGTTGGTTTCAGGTATCTCGGGCAATGGCCCGTCGGGATCAAAGCCCGAGACATCGTGACCAAGCATGATCGAGAGCGAGGCAATGCCGCTGTCGTAATGAACAAGGCTATCGAGACGCGCTCGCTTTTCCCGTGCATCGTCCAACGAGTCACCGACCACGACGAACACCGCCGGCAGAATCTTGAGATGCTCGGGATTTCGTCCGAGTTTCGCCATGCGACCTTTAATATCGGCGTAAAACCGCTGACCATCCGCTAGCGTGGTCTGCGCGGTGAACACGGCTTCCGCCGTCTCGGCTGCGATCTGCCGGCCCGCTTCCGACGACCCCGCCTGCACGATGACCGGCCAACCCTGCACGGGTCGCGCAATATTGAGCGGCCCACGCACCGACAGGCTCTCGCCCTTGTGGTTCAGCACATGCATCTTCTCTGGTTCGAAGAACGTGCCGCTTTCAACATCGCGAACGAAGGCGTCGTCAGCCCAGCTATCCCAGAGGCCGGTCACGACATCGAAGAACTCCCGGCCCCGCCGGTAGCGCTCGCCGTGCTCCACATGTTCTTCCAGACCGAAGTTGAGCGCCGCGTCCGGGTTGGCCGTGGTGACCAGATTCCAGCCAGCGCGCCCGCCGCTCAGGTGGTCGAGCGAGGCAAAGCGGCGCGCGACGTGATAAGGCTCATCGAACGTGGTGGACGCGGTCGCGATCAGACCGATCCGCTCGGTCACTGCCGCGAGTGCCGACAATAACGTCAGCGGTTCGAACGACGTAGCCGTGTGGCTTCGCTTCAACGCCTGGGTAGACATGTTGAGTACGGCAAGATGGTCGGCCATGAAGAATGCGTCGAACCGGCCGCGCTCCAGCGTCTGCGCAAAGCGCTTCAGATGCGCGAAATTAAAGTTGGCGTCCGGGAATGCACCGGGGTAACGCCAGGCTCCGGTATGAATGGTGGCCGGGCGCATGAAAGCGCCGAGCCGCAAGCGACGTTGCGTGGTCATGGGATTTCCGTTCCAGCGTTGATAGGAATGCCTTAACGACAAGGCAACCGCTGCGCTCGCAGCGTCATCGATAAAATACGTCGAATGACGAAAGCGTGCACAAACGGCTATCGATGCAAGAACGGCTTGGTGAGTCGTTCGTCTTTGGGAAACGCGTGGCGTCGCCGATGTATACGACTTTGCTGGCGACGCCACATACCGCTGTCAGCCTGCCGGCTTCACGTCGAACTTGTCTACGCGATCCGTATAGAAAGCCAGATGATCCTTGATCTGTGCGACCGCCGGATAGGTGTCTTCATAGGTCCATACCGCATTCACGGAACGTTCACCGCCCAGCGGGATGCTGTAGTACGAGCAGTCCCCTTTGTACGGGCAATAGGTCGCGTGGTCGGTGCGCTGCAACAGCGACATGTCGACGTCCTTGCGCGGAATGTACTGAACCGCCGGGTACGACGCTTCACGCAAGGTCAGCGCCTCGCGCGTGTCTGCAATGACCTGGCCGCCCATGGAGATAGTGATGCGCGCGGGGTTGGGCTCGATCGTGATGGGATGATCAGGCCCGGGAATCCTGGCTGTTTTGGTCTGCATGGCTTCGTGCTCCTTGAAGCAAGGGTGAACGGACTCAGCGTAGTGAGATAGTCGTTACCTACGAATACTGCAGGGTATCGGAAAGTGCGTTTTCTTGCCGTGTACGCCACCGGTTTGCGCGCGCGTAGCGCCCCCTCGGAAGATCGGTCGCCGGGGCGTAATGGTTGCTAAGCGAGGAGAGATGAGCTTCGGCGCAGGGAACACGCGCAGAAAGCCGGCTCATAAAAGCGATATCGAAAGAACTGCGTTGCTTGCCGAGCGTCACGTCGCTTACTGGGTCGAACAATGACGCGCCACATGAAAGCAATGCGGCACGGTCTACAGATAACCGTTGCCGTCTACATATGCCTTACGCCAGCGTGTAATCGTCACGCGCTCGAATAAACCGGCAAGCGCGAACGGGTCCTCCGCAATGAAACGTTCGGCTTCCTCGCGCGTGTCGAGGTCGACCACATACAAGCCGCCACCCGCGTTGCTGCCGTCGTCCTGGAGTTTCGCGCCGCACGCAAGCAACAGTGCCTTGTTTGCTTCGAGATAAGCCAAATGAACGTCGCGCTCCTGAATACGCAGTGGGGCGTAACCTGGCTTGTCCCACGTTTCGATAATGAACGCCATGACACTCCTATAACCAGAACTCAGTTCTGCGCGATAGCAGACGGATGCTGCGCAAGCGGCGTGACCTGAATCGCCATGTAAGGAAAGAGCGGCAGCGAGCTGAGCAACGTATGCAGCTCGTCGTTGGACTCGACATCGAGGACGCTGTAGTTCGCGTACTGCCCCGCCACGCGCCACAAGTGACGCCACTTCCCTTCCTGCTGCAGTTTTTGCGAGAGCGCTTTCTCGTCAGCCTTCAGGCTATTGATGAGCTCGCTGTCGGCGTCGAAAGGAATCTGCACCACCATATGAACCAGGAACAACATGATCGAACCTCCGGAAGATAATTGAACCGCCTAGCCCCATGCAAGAATTGCGACGGTATAAACAATTCCGATCCAGAACATCATGATGACGGTATAGCCCATAATGTCCTTCAGCTTGAGCTTCGACAACGCGAGCGCCGGCAAGATCCAGAACGGCTGGATCAAGTCGTTCCAGGCGTTTCCGAGCATCACGGCGGTGGCTGTATGACCGACGGACGCACCAATCGCCTTCGCCGCCTCGATCATGAACGGTCCTTGGATGACCCAGTGACCGCCGCCTGAGGGCGCGAAGAAATTGATGAAGAACGAACTGATGAGACCCCAGAACGGCAACGTATGCGGCGTCGCGATCTTGACGAAGAACTCGGAAAACGTATTGACCAGTCCCGACGACGCCATGATTGCCATAATGCCGGCGTAAAACGGATATTGCAGGATGATGCCGCTGATTGTACGAATGCCTTCGTTGAGTTTCTCCACGTAACGGATCGGCGTACCCAGCAAGATAATCCCAAGAAACAGGATGATGAAGTTGATCAGATTCAGGTCCATCGTGCCGCCGCCGTGGAAATACAGCACCACGTAGACCACGCCGGTCAATCCAATCAAGCCGCTCAACAGCCGGCTGTTGTTCAGGCGGCTGGCGAACGTGTGTTCGTCGCCGACGTCGGCGGGAACAGCCGCTTGAGCTGCTCGCGTGCGCTCCTCAAGCGTACGGTCGATCTCGGTCACCGGCTGGCCCGGCTTCGGATGCAGCCACGCGTTGAGCAAGGGCAACGTGATCAGTACGACCAGGCTGGTCACGAGCATGGTCGGCGAGAAGATGGTTTCCGAGAGCGGAATCACGCCCATCTGCGCTTCCATGGGATGGCCCTTGGTTGAGATAAGCACAGGAATGCTCGCCGACAAACCGAGACCGTAAAGCGTGAAACCGCTATAGGCCGACGCAATGATCAACGGGTAATGCACACCCTTCACACTGAGCGCCAGCTTGCGCGCGACAATGCCGCCGATCACGAGCCCGAAGCCCCAGTTGAGATAACTGCCGATGCCGCCCACCAGCGTTGCAACAATGATCGCCATGCGCGGATCGTGCACTCGCATGACAATGCGATCGAGGAATCGCTCGGTCAGCGGCGCGGTCGCAAGCACGTAACCCATCGCGAGGATCACGGCCATTTGCGTGGTGAATGCGAGCAGCGTCCAGAAGCCCTTTCCCCAGCTTGTTGTCAGCGCCACTATGCCCTGGCCCTGCACCAATACGGCAAGGATCATGGTGAGAAGGGTCAGCCCAATGGCAAATACGAACGGATCGGGCAAATACTTGCGCATCAGTTCGGTGAAGAATCCTGTTATTTTCTGCATTGCAATGTCTCTTGAGTATTATTTAGTTAAGCGAAATGTTTTATCATTTATGCTGCGGAAACCGATCGACCGGTCTTCCCTCAGGAATCTGTTCCTGAAGCCGCCAACCGCCGGTGGCGTGCCAGCGCCATCAATGCGCGGTCGCGCCATGCCACACGTTCGTCCCATTGTTCAAGCGGCACCGCCGCGCGCCTTGCCGCGGCCACCCTCTCGACCAGCTCCGGTGTCCAGGGATCGTGCTGGCCGCGTTGCGCACCCATCCGTTCGTATGCAGGGCCCATCTTCTGCGCGTGCGAGCTGATGCCACCGCGCGTATTCAGATCCACCGTTTCGAACGGCCCGATCACGGACCACCGCAAACCGAGGCCGTCACGCATGACTGTGTCTATGTCCTCGACGGTCGCAACGCCGTCGCGCACCAGGCAATACGCTTCGCGCAGCACCGCGCCCTGCAATCGGTTGAAGACGAACCCCTCCACTTCTTTCGATACCAGTACGGGTTGCAGGCCAGCATCGCGGAAAAGCTGCAGCGTGCGTTTCGTGACGTCAGGCGCGGTAAAAGGCGCGGGCACAATCTCGATCACGGGAATCAAGTACGGTGGATTGCCCGGATGCGCAATCAGGCAACGATGCCTTCCAGCCAAGTCGCCAGCAAAGCTTGATGCCGTCAAAGCCGATGAAGCGCTGGTGAAAATCGCCTTTGCAGGCGCGGCGGCATCAAGTTGCGCGAACAGCGCACGCTTGACGTCCACCCGCTCGGGTGCGCACTCCTGTACGAGATCCGCGTCGGCAACCGCTGCTTCTATGGACGCCGCCATCTGGACCCGCGCCGCCACGGTGTCAGGGGCTTCGTCGAGCAAGCCGAAGCGCGCCAGTTCATGCAAGCGCTGCCTGATCTCTCCCGGTGCAGCGTCACGGCGCGACATATCGGGATCAAACAGGCGCACGGGCCATCCCGCGCGTGCGAACACCACGGCGAACGCGACGCCAATACTCCCCGCCCCCACGATAGCCACACGCTGGATTTCGGCCGTACTCATGTCAGACTCCCGCCACGCCGACTGTCATCCCGCCACAGACATAGAGCACCTGGCCGGTGACGAAACCGCTGCGGGCATCGAGAAAATAGGACACTGCATGTGCGATATCGTCCGGCGTGCCCACGCGTTTTACTGGCACACTCTCCACAATCGCGCGCGTACGCGGACTGTCCGGCGGGTTCGCGCGATCGAAGAGTTCAGTGCGGATCGGGCCGGGGCCAATCGCGTTCGCCGTGATGCCAAGCCGGCCAAGTTCAAGCGCCCATACACGTGTCATGCCGATCAACGCGGCCTTGGTCGCCGAGTACGCAGTACGTAGTTCCTTGCCCAGCGCCGCGCGCGAAGACATGTTCACAATACGGCCGAAGCCCGCGGCCTGCATGCCCGGCAACAGCGCCTGCATGCACTGCATCGCGCAACGCACGTTCAGCGACCATGCGAGCTCAAGTTCTTCGAGACTTTGCTCGCCTGCGCCGGCCGGCACGACCACACCGACGTTGTTGATCAACCGCGTAATCGGGCCACCTGTGAGCGCTTTTTCGAGCGCTCTTGCCGTTGCTTCGGTATCCGAAAGATCGGCGATAAAACCGCTACCCACCCGGTCAATCACCACGGCTTCGAAGCCGTCCGCTTCACAACGCTCGGCACAGGCCGCACCGATTCCGGCCGCACCGCCGGTAATCAAAACTCGTTCTCGTGTCATGTCGTGTACTTTGTGAAATCAGACGGTTGCGATCGGCGTCACGGGCGAACCCATTGCGCCCGGCAGACGAAGCGGCGGCGCCGTGAGCATGAAGTGCGAGCGAGCGTTGGCGCGCAACCATGCCGCGAGATCGCGTAGATACCAGAGCTCGCCGAGCGGTAAGCCGAGCTTGAACAAACAATGATGATGGAGCGGCATCAGCGGGTAGTGACCTTCGCCCGGACGCGCCGGATAACGTTCGACCGCGTAGTTGTCCGCCACCAGCGCGGCAATGCCCGAATCGGTCAGCCACTGCAACAGCCGCTGGTCGCGGCCGTCAAGTGCGCAGCACTGGCTGTTGAGCACGGCTTCATCGGGATGACGATTCATCTCCAGAACCAGTTCAGCGAACCCGGTGCGCAGCAGCAGCATGTCGCCGCGATCGATCTGTACCTTGTCCGCGTCAATCGCGAACATCAGGTCGTCATAACCTACGGTTCGATGCTCGCGCCCGTAGTGCGCCACGAGATCGACAAGAACGCCGCGTCCCTGCATGCCCTTCACCGCGAGATTTTCAATACCGAGCGCTTCTGCGTGGCTATGTTCGTTTCCGCATGCATGCGGCGCAAACGCGTCGGCGCGACGGTAGTCCATTGGCCCGACTACGTCCGTGTTCGCCTTGTAACCGTTGTAGTAAACGCTTTCCGCCACGCCGTCGCCGTCGGCGTCGAAGAGCGCGCCCACGTGTGCAAGCGAGTCCCATTGGGTGGAATATTGCAGGCTCATCAGGACTTGATCGTCGCTAACCACGTCGGTCGCCTGCTCCTCCATGCGCGCGAATGGAAAGTTCACGTAGGGCAGACCATCCTTCGTAGTGGGCCGCAAAACCGGTGGATGGCGACGCACATTCAGCTTGCTGTCGCCCGGATAATCCAGCGGCAGGGACAGGCAGAAACTCAGGCCAGCCCGAATCTCGCGCGCGCCTTTCAGCACTTGTTCCGTGGTGATCAGGTTCGGTCGTCCGAGTTGATCGTCGGGACCGAAATCACCCCAGGTCGAACCGTCGGGCCGGTTCTTCCAGCGCCTCTGATCCTGCATGCTCGTCTCCTTGCGCGACGTATTGAGCCGTCGACGTGACCAAAATCACCACTGCCGCTAGCCGATCAGCGTCTGCGGTATCCGGTCGAAAATATCGAGGAGCGCCGCGACGGCGTGCTCCTGGTTCTTCAGCAAGCGCGCCTTCGGGCCGCCTATAACGAGCGCGAACGCTTCGCCGTGAATCGAGAACCCCTTCGCAAGGCCTGCAACGTCCTCGACGTTCTCTCCGGTCGAACGATGCCAGCCAAGCGTCACGCCCTGCTCCACTTCCACCTCGAGCGCCGCGCGATCGATCACCGACCCGTCCGTCGATGCACTCAGCGGCTCGCAACTGTCGAGCAGGCGCCGTCGTGCATCCACCGGCAACGCACCTAGCAGCGCCTTGCCTGCTGCGCTGGCATGGACGTACATGAAACCGCCGGGTTCATCGCTGTAGCGAATCTTCTGGCGCGATTCCATGACGTCCAGATAGACCACCCGATTGCCTGCGAGCGTCGCGAGCGCGGCCGTTTCGCCCGTCGCGTCGCGCAACGCGGTCAGCAACGGCTGGAACAGCAGCGTTAGCGGGTCCTCGCTGCAAATGTCGCGTGCGACATGCAACAAGCGCTGCGTCGGGTAATAACCCGCTTTTACGCCCGGCGCATAGAGATAACCCTTGGCCACCATCGTCTGCAAAAGCGCATGACAACTCGACAAAGGGATTTCGGTTCGACGCGCAATCTCGCTGTAGATCATCGGTTGCCGGACTTCGGCAAACAGGTTGATCACGTCAAAGACGCGCATTGCAGTTTTCACATCCATGACAACATTATCGGTATCTCGATAACATTGACGCAAGAGGTCTGGGGTATACACCTAGAAATGTGCTCTGACCGCTTCTTCCAACCCCAATTCGACATTGGACGCGCGCAATGCGATAGCGATCAACCGCTCGAACGCAGTTCTCCCGAGGTGGCTGGTCTGAAGAAACCAGCAGGGGAAACTCTCAAATAAATAGTTATCCCTATTAAATTTTGACTTAACGATTGATCATCAAATTTACGAGATTGCGATGCCGACGACCGGTGAGAACCTGCGGGATGCCAGCGGTGCGGCAATTCGGGAGCGTGAGCTCGGATCAAGGTGAGCCTTCGCGGGAGCTTAAAGTGAGCGTATCCGGGAGCCAAAAAAAAAGCGGCGATGCCTTTATGCAAGGCTTCGCCGCTTCTAGACCACTTGAACCGAAGACGTTGATCAGCGTTGTTTCAGCATGACGTCACCCGCCCCCCGTGCGCCCTACAGCTGCCGTGCGATCACCATGCGCTGCACTTCGCTCGTGCCTTCGTAGATCTGCGTGATGCGAGCATCACGATAATGACGCTCGACCGGATAGTCTTCCAGATAACCATAACCGCCGTGAATCTGAATGGCCTGCGAGCAGACCCGCTCCGCCATCTCCGACGCAAACAGCTTCGCCTGCGACGCTTCGCTCAGGCACGGCAAGCCTTCGGTGCGCATGCGCGCGGCATGCAACACGAGCAGACGCGCGGCGTTCAGGCTGGTCTGCATATCGGCGAGAAGGTTGGCTACCGACTGATGATCCTTGATCGGTTTGCCGAACTGCACACGCTCATGCGAATAGGCGCGCGCCGCGTCGAATGCCGCGCGTGCAATGCCCACCGCCTGCGCCGCGATACCAATCCGCCCCCCCTCCAGATTAGCCAGCGCGATCTTCAATCCTTCGCCGCGCGCGCCCAGCAGATTGCCGGCCGGAATCGCGCAGTCGTCGAGTGAAATTGGGCAGGTATCGGAAGCGCGGATGCCCATCTTGTGCTCGGGGCGCCCAACGTTGAAGCCCGGCGTATTCGTCGGTACGATGAACGCCGACAAGCCCTTCTTCCCAAGCTCCGGATCAGTAACGGCGAACACAATCGCCATGCCCGCACGCGCGCCGTTGGTCGTGAACTGCTTCGCGCCGGAAAGCACCCACTGGCCGTCGCGTTCAATAGCGCGCGTCTTCAGATTATTAGCCTCCGATCCAGCTTGCGGCTCAGTCAGGGCAAACGCGCCGATCATCTCGCCCGTGGCCAGTTTCGGCAAATATTCAGCCTTTTGCGCTTCAGTGCCGAACGCGAGAATGGGTCCGCATCCGACGGAATTGTGCACAGCCATGAGCGTGGAACACGAGGCACAGCCCGCCGCGATTTCTTCGATAGCCAACGCATACGCCACATAGTCACTGAACGTACCGCCCCATTCCGCGGGCACGATCATGCCAAGCAAGCCGAGTTCGCCGAGTTGCCGCACGACTTCGTCCGGCAAGGCGGCATCGCGGTCCCATTGACCCGCGTGCGGCGCCAGCACTTCGGTGGCGAAATCGCGCGCGGCGTCACGGATCATGCGTTGGTCATCGGTCAGGAAGCTGTCGATCATGATGGTCTGGCTCGTGTGAAATACGGGGAAACGCGCTGGGCTTACACTGCTGCGCTTAAGCGGCGAAGCGGATGGCAAATAGTGTAAATAGCCTCACGCCAGATTCTAGGCGCGAGGCATCCGTCTGCCGATGCCTGAAACGATCAAGCTTCCTGAGCGAATGCGCCACCTAGTGACTACCCCAACACCGAAAAGCCCGCGTGATCAGCGGCCCCGGCCGGCCGTGACTGTGGCTCCGCCCGGTCTCAGGACACCACGCGGCCGAGGCAACGAACGCGGGACCATCGCGGGGGATTTCGTCGAAGAAGCGCTGCGGTGCGCCGAGCGTCGAGGCGTGGCACGCGCTGCGTTACTCGAGCGAGCGGGCATCAACCCCGCCACGCTCGCGGCACCGCTCGCCCGTGTATCGGCCGCGCAATACGGCCGCTTATGGAGCGCCGTCGCAGATGCGCTCGACGATGAATTCTTCGGCCAGGACAGTCATCCGATGCGCCGTGGCAGCTTCGCGCTGCTTTCGCATGCTGCGCTGGGTTCCCGCGACGGCGGCCAGGCGCTGACCCGCATCGCCGGCTTCCTGCGGCTCGTGCTGGACGACCTGCGATGCGAGATCGACACCAATCCCACGCGGGTAAGAATTCGTCTCGTCGACACCGGTACTGAAAGCCCCTCACCCCGCCCAATGTTCGCTTACGCAACCGCGTTCATCATGATCTATGGTCTGTTGTGCTGGCTGGTTGGGCGTCGCATCCCGGTGCTGGCCGCGCATCTGCGCTGCCCGGAACCGGCGGCAAGCGACGAATACCGGCTGATGTTCTGCGATGCAATGTTCTTCGACCAACCCGCGTCGTATGTCGATCTCGCGCCGGACTGCGTCTCGTTGCCGGTCGTTCAGACCGCCGCTACGCTGAAGGTTTTCCTGCGCGAGGCGCCGGCCAATTTCATCGTTAAATATCGCAACCCCGATTCGCTCGCCGCGCGGATTCGCCGCAAGTTGCGGCAGGCGCCGCCCGTCGACTGGCCTGATAGTGAAGAGATCGCGGCGGCGCTGAACATGGCCGAAGCCACACTAAGACGCCGCCTGAAACAAGAGGGCGCGACCTATCAGTCGATCCGCGATGCGCTGCGGCGCGATCTCGCCATCGCACGGCTTGCCGACACGACGCAGACCCTCGCGGAGATCGCGCATGCGCTCGGGTTCGCGGAACCCAGCGCATTTCATCGCGCATTCAGGAAGTGGACGGGGGTGCGGCCGGCGGCATATCGCGGCGTGCGCGCTGACGCCGACATCGGCCCCGATGCATGACAGCACGCACAACTTTGCGCTGCTATAGTGATATCTGCTGGTCCATTGAAGGAGCGTTGCCATGCCGCAACCGAAAACACCACCGCATAGCAAGCCGAAAGCGTCGGCGGAGGCGAACCATCGTGAGGACGCGCTGGACGAAGCGCTGGACGAGAGTTTTCCCGCAAGTGACCCGGTCGCGATCTCGGTCGATCACGAATCTGCTCCCGAACCGAAACGCCACGACAGCCACAGCAAACGGGCGCGTTAGCCCGCTCTGGCTGTTAGTCGTTAGCCGCGTTAGTCGTCGAGCCCGGTCAGCAACAGGGCCAGCTTCTCCACATGCTGTATCAGCATCGCCCGGTGTTTGTCGATCTGCTCGATCCGGCCGGCTAGATCGGCCTTCACCGGATCGTCCAGTTTTCCCGACGCGCGCAAATCCTCCGCCTTCGCATTGATGCCATCGAGCTGGACCATCGCAAGCTGCCGCTCCACGCGGCGCAGGTCAGTCAACAGCAGGTCGCGGTTGCGCCGGAACATCTGGTCGCGCCGATGCGTCTCCACTTGCTGGAGCGCCTGGTCGGCAATGCGCCGGGTCGCTTCCGTCTGAGAGAGGAGCGGCTCCGGCCCACGCAGGACGGGCCGCTTGGGCGCCGGGTGCGCATTGCCGCGGAACACGGCAGCGGGCGTTTCCTCATCCATTGCGCGCTGGGTCTCGGGCGGAATGTCACGCCGGTCGCGGCGCTCGTCCAGCCAGCGCGGCGGCAAGCCGGTGACGGTTTCCACCCCGCGCACGAACTCCTCACTGAAATCACGCCTTCCGGCCAGGATCAGTTTCATGTGCGACGGGGAAAAACTCATCATGCGGGCAATCCTCGCGCCGCCAGCCGGCGATCCTGCGAGCACATTCAGGTTGGCTCGCCACACGAGGTACAGCGTTTCATCGAAATCTTCCATGGGCTAGTCTCCAAGCAGACGGACTCGCAAACGCCGCGCAGTTGGTTCCGATGCGCTTGACGCTTAGGTCCTGGCGAGCCCGTCATTACGGCAACGAGCCGGATCGTGATCGGGGGCATCGCCTGAGTGGGGCATCTGATCGCAATCTTACCGTTATCTCAATAATGCGCGTTTTGTCTGAGCAGGCGGTAAAAACCCGCAGAATCAACAGCAAACACGTGGTTTAAACGCACCCCACGCAAAAGAGGCGGGGAGTTGAGGGTGCGGGGGCGGAAGTCTGATCCACTCTATCCGCTCCACGCGCCGGTATCGCTTGCTGCCAGCGTGTCTCGTTCAAGAATATCTGCCACACGAATAAACGACAATTATTCGTGTGGCAGATAATCGCCAAATATTTGCCACACGCATATTTGACAATTATCTCTCTCACGAATAAAGTTCGTTTATTCGTGAGAGAGATAATTATCATGCAGCAGACCGTGGCAACGCCTTACCAAATGGGTCAGATTCTCGCGGCCGGCCGCCGGCGCGCGCGCCTCACCCAAGCCGAAGCAGCCGCGAGGCTTGGCGTTACCCAAAGTCGTATATCGACGCTCGAGGCCGATTCCGGCGCGTTGACCCTCAATCAGTTGCTGACGCTTTTGGGTGCATACGAGCTGCAACTCCAGGTTCTCGACAAGGGCTCGTCTCCTCCGACCTCGCCCGCACCTGTACTGGAGTGGTAATGCCGGGACGCAAACCGCATTCCCGAGCGCTGTCGGTATGGGTCAACGGCTTACGGATGGGCGTCTGGCGCATACCCACTCGCGGCCCGATGGAACTCGCGTACGACCCCGAGTGGGCTGCCTCCGACGCCAGCCGGCCCCTCTCACTGTCGTTGCCTATCCCGCTCGATAACGCCCCGCTCAAAGGCGATCGGGTACTTAACTACTTCGACAACCTGCTGCCGGACAGCGAAGCCATTCGAAAGCGTATCGGCCAGCGATTCCGCACTGACACGCTGGATGCGTTTGATCTTTTGCAGGCCATTGGCCGGGACTGCGTCGGCGCAGTCCAGCTTCTGGGCGTCGACGAAGAGCCCGCTGGTGTCGAACGGATCGATGGTACCCCGCTCAGTGACACGGAAATCGAGATGCTCCTGAACCAGACTGCTGGCAGCGGCACTTTTGGCCCCCAGGACGACGAAGACGACTTCCGCATTTCCCTGGCCGGCGCGCAGGAAAAGACGGCGCTCCTCTGGCACGAGGGTCAGTGGATGAAACCCCACGGCGCCACGCCCACTACACATATCTTGAAACTTCCGCTTGGCCTGGTGGGTAACCGGCGCGCGGACCTCACCACGTCGGTCGAAAATGAATGGCTGTGCATGCATCTCCTGCGGGCCTACGGCGTTCCGGTCGCCGAAACGGAGATCAAGACCTTCGGCCGGCAACGCGTGCTGAGCGTCAAACGCTTTGACCGCCAGATGCACTCAAGCGGCAAGTGGATCTTGAGGTTGCCGCAAGAGGACTTTTGCCAGGTAATGGGTCTGCCCTCGCACAAAAAGTATGAAAACGAAGGGGGCCCGGGAGTCATCGATCTGGCACGGGTGCTTCAGCAGTCGGAGACGGCGAGCGACGACATAGAAACATTGTTGACCGTGCAGATACTTTTCTGGCTGCTGGCGGCGCCGGACGGGCACGCAAAGAACTTCAGCATCCGGCTGCTTCAGGGCGGACATTTCCGGCTGACGCCGCTTTATGACGTCATGTCCATCTGGCCAGTCGAGGGCAAGGGAGCGAACCAGTGGTCGTGGTACAAGGCCAAGCTCGCCATGGCTGTGTCGGGCAGGAACCGGCACTACGCTTTTCGCGATATCCAGCGCCGCCACTTCAACGCAATGGCACCGCGATGCTCATATGGACGAGATGCCGAACCGATTATCCAGCGGTTGATTGAAGACACGCCCGGTGTTATCGAACGTGTCTCGGCTGAGTTGCCGGAGGGCTTTCCGGCCAGGGTCGCGGATCGTATCTTCGAGGGACTGCGGAGGAACGTGGCCGCACTCGACGCCATGCCCGCCAGATTGGTTGCCTGATAGTTACCCGGTAGCTACCTGAGCGCCGCAATCGATCCATCGGACTATCAATTGCAGTGCAATCCGATGTGCGCGATTCAGCAGCAAACCCGGCCCACGCCGGGTTTGCCTTATGCCACTAATGCCGTCAAGGCACGTCGCGCAAATACCCTACCTTCGACGAATCGCGCATCCGCAGCGAGACGATCCAGGAAATCGCGCACAGTGCCGTCACGTACCAGTAGAAGGTCGACTCGCTGCCGATCGACTTCAGGAACAGCGCGACATATTCCGCCGAGCCGCCAAATACCGCATTTGCAACCGCATACGACAAACCCACACCCAGCGCGCGCACTTCCGCAGGGAACATTTCGGCCTTGATCAGTCCGCTGATCGACGTGTAGAGACTCACGATAGCCAACGCAATCACTACCAGCACAAACGCCATCACAGGACTCGTGACGTCCTTCAACGCGTACAGGATCGGTACGGTGCAGAAAGTGGCGAGGCCGCCAAACCAGATCATCGACTTACGCCGGCCGATCCGGTCCGACAACGCGCCGAACGCGGGCTGCATGATCATGTAGATAAACAATGCCGCGGTCATCACATTGCTGGCCGTCTTGGCATGCATGCCTGCGGTGTTCACCAGATACTTCTGCATATACGTGGTGAACGTGTAGAAGATCAGCGATCCGCCCGCCGTGAAACCAATCACGGTGAGGAATGCGCCTTTATGTTGCATGAGACCGCGAAGGGTGCCGGCTTCCTTCAGCTTGCGGGTTTCGGCCGTGGTGGTTTCATCGAGCGATTTCCGCAAATACAGCGACACTACCGCCGCGAGCGCGCCGATCCCGAATGGGATGCGCCAACCCCACGCCCTCAATTCTTCTGTGGTCAATAACTGCTGCAGAACGACCAGTACGAGCAACGCGGCAAGCTGTCCGCCGATCAGCGTCACGTACTGGAACGACGCGAAGAAACCGCGCCGCCCCTGCAGCGCCACTTCGCTCATGTAGGTCGCGCTCGTACCGTATTCGCCGCCCACCGACAAACCCTGGAACAGCCGGGCGATCAGCAGGAAGAACGGCGCCCATGCGCCAATGCTCGCGTAGGTAGGCAAGAAGCAGATCACGAGCGAGCCCGCGCACATCATCAGCACGGAAATCATCATCGAGGTGCGGCGGCCGTGTTTGTCGGCGATACGGCCAAACATCCAGCCGCCAATCGGCCTCATCAGGAAACCCGCTGCGAACACGCCCGCGGTGTTGAGCAACTGCGTGGTCGGGTTGCCACTTGGAAAGAACGCCGGCGCGAAGTACAACGCGAGGAACGAGTAGATATAAAAGTCGAACCACTCGACGAGATTTCCCGATGAAGCGCCGACGATCGCGAGGACGCGTCGCCGGGTGTCGGCTGAAGTTGAGAGGGCGATGTCGGCCATACTGGGTGAAACTCCTGTCGCGTGTTGAAAACGGCGGCTTGTGGCCGCTCTTGAGCCGGTCTGATGCCGGAGACGGTCCGCCCTGAGCGGCGTTGGCGCGCAGTTTATACGACGAGAAACAGGTTGACGCAATATGACGGTCAGTAAAAATTCAGCTTACAACTTAACCCAACAAGAAAGTTTTTTGTCAGAAAATGAATTGAGCAAAATTCAGCAAAAGCCTTTTTTGGCTTTGAATTTCCACTAGATCAATGGCTTGCGCCCGACTGAGTGAAGCATGAAACGCTCACGAATAAACCTTACAATCGATCATTTTGAAAGTGATTAGTAATTACCCTAAGTAACCAAAAATGTGCTCTTGCCGCCGCGTTGCCGCTCTCTATTCACACGGTTCCTGAGCCGAAGTCTTGCCATAATTGCGGACGCCTGGTTTTTCTGGAGAACCGCATGAATCCGCAGTCCGATCAAACGCATCAAACGCATCGCACGCTCGACGCCGCCCTGGCATCGAAATTCGCCCGGCTCGCACTTGGCCACCTGACGCGCGAATATCCGAACAAGCTTGACCACGTGATGGGCAGCGCCGCCGATGCACAAGGCCCGCGCGCCCTCCATCCGATCTTCTACGGCAGCTTCGACTGGCACTCGTGCGTTCACGGCTACTGGTTGATCGCGCGGCTTGTTGACCGCTTCCCCGCCTTGCCGGAAGCGCCTGCAATTCACGCGTTGATCGACTCGCATTTCACCCATGCCAATGTCGCCGCCGAAGTCGCGTACTTGCAGCGTCCCGAGGCGCGTGGTTTTGAACGTCCGTACGGCTGGGCTTGGCTGCTCTCGCTTGCCGGCCAGCTCCATTCGATGCAGTCAGGCGAAGGCCAACGCTGGTCCATGGCGCTGGCGCCGCTTGCGCACGCATTTGTCGAGCGTTTCACGGAGTACCTGCCGAAATTGACGTATCCGCTGCGGGTGGGCACGCATTTCAATACGGCGTTCGCGCTGACGCTGGCTATCGGTTATGCGCGGCAAGTGGGTGATACGGCGTTTGAAACGCTGATCATCAATACCGCGCGCCGCTGGTATCTGAACGATGCCGGTTGCCAGGCGTGGGAACCGGGCGGCGATGAATTCCTGTCGTCGTCGCTGATGGAAGCCGAGTTGATGCGGCGGGTGTTGCCCCCGGCCGAATTCGCCGGCTGGTTCGACAGCTTCCTGCCCCGGTTGGGCGCGGGCGAACCCGCCACGCTGTTCACCCCGGCCACCGTGACGGATCGCAGCGACGGCAAACTGGCCCACCTCGACGGCCTGAACCTCAGCCGTGCGTGGTGCCAGCGTTCGCTCGCGCGTGCACTGCCGGCGGGCGACGTGCGTATCGGCTTGCTCGACGCCACGGCGAACGCTCACCTGACCGCGGGCCTCGCGCATGTGGCAGGCGATTACATGGGCGAGCACTGGCTCGCGACGTTCGCCTTGCTGGCGCTAGAAGCCTGAGCAAACCGACGCCCGCGCGTTTCAGCCGCGCCTACCCGCGCGGCTGAAACGCAATCACGCTCATGCCGGCCAGCGCGATCGCGACGCCGGCGAGATCCCAGCTCGTTGGGCGAATCCGTTCCACGATCCATAGCCACATGATCGCCACGGCGATGTAGACGCCGCCGTACGCGGCATACACGCGGCCGGCAGCGCTGGCATGCAGGGTCAGCAGCCATGCGAAGAGTGCGAGCGCCACGGCACCGGGGATGAGAAGCCAAGGGGACCCGCCCTCCTTTAGCCATCGGTAGGGGAAATAGCAGCCCACTATCTCGGCAATGGCCGTCACAACATACAGCAGGAACGTCTTCATATAGGGAGCCGGGGTTTCGTGCGCACGAGATGGTTTTTATGAGCTGTTTCTATAAGCGCCGTCTCAATGGCCATTCTCACCAAGCGCTGCCAGCCCTGCGAGCAATGCCTGATGAAACGCGCGCGGGTCCTGCATCTGAGGCGCATGCCCCAAGTCCGCAAACTCGACCAGCTTCGCACCCGGGATCGCCTCCACCGCGCGTTTAGCCAGCTCCGGATAACGCCCGAGCGTCGGCCGGATCTCCGGCGGCGCGAGATCCTTGCCAATCGCGGTCGTGTCTTTATCGCCGATCAGCAACAAAGTGGGTGTCCTGATCTGCCCAAACTCATACACGACCGGCTGGGTATAAATCATGTCGTAGAGCAAGGCAGAATTCCAGGCAACAACGTCCTTGCCCGGCCCGCGATACATTCCCGCCAGCATCTGCACCCACGGCTCGTAACGTGGGTCCCAGTGACCCGCGTAGTACGTGGCTTGCTCGTATTTTCGAATGCCGTCCGCGCTGGTTTTCAGCTCGCGCGCGTACCAGTCATCAATCGAGATGGACGGCACGCCCTTCGCCTTCCAGTCCTCCAGCCCGATCGGATTCACCAGCACAAGCTGCTCGGTCTCCTGCGGATACATCAGCGCATATCGCACCGCAATCATGCCGCCAGTGGAATGCGCGACGAGCGTCGCTTTTTTCACGCCAAGCGCCGCAAGCAACGCGTGCGTATTGCGCGCCAGTTGCTGGAATGTGTACTGATACCGCACCGGCTTGGTCGATTTGCAAAAGCCGATCTGGTCCGGCGCAATCACGCGATACCCCGCTTCGGTGAGCACGTCGATGCTCTCCTTCCAGGTCGCCGCGCAAAAGTTCTTGCCGTGCAGGAGGACCACGGTCCGTCCGTTAGGACGCTTGGATGCGACGTCCATATAAGCCATGCGCACGATTTGCCGCTGCGATGAAATCGCGAATTGGCTGACCGGATACGGATAGTCGAAGCCCTGGAGTTCTGGGCCGTACGCAGGACCGTCGTTGTCGGACAGTGCCGGAGATGAAGCGACCGATGGCGAGGACGCGGCCTCATCGTTGGAAGCAGCCTCATCGTTGGAAGCGGCAAAAGCGGGCGATGCAACCGATACGGCTAAAGCTAGAACAACGCAAAGCATGCGGCTAATCGAAGTCATGGGCGCGGAAGCTCGCAAATGGAAACAAGGGAATAGTCAGCACGGTCGCGGCAAAGTCACAGCGGAGTTGCAGCGGAGTTGCAGCAAATCGGACAAGGATCGTCGCGGCCCCACGATGCAAGCATGCACCATGCAACGGCGAGGGATTTTATCGCGTGCGCGTTTTGGCCGCCGGCAGCATGCATGCCGTCAATAGCATCGATCTCATCGCCACGTGATGGACCCCAGCGCCTTATACTCCCGCCTCGACGAAACCCGCGAAACCCGACCCTGCACGCCGCATGAAAATCCGCCTCACGTTTTTAGTATCTTTGTTGGCCGCGCTCGGCGCTACCGTGTCACTCAATGCCCTCGCGGCCAGCGACTGTCCCCAGTTCAGCCCAGGCGGCCGCGCGCCTATCGTCGCAAACGCGAAGATGCGCGTCTCGACGCAGCAACTCTGTTATTCCGACTTCGCTGTCCTGCATTCCGGCGTGACGCACGGGCCGTTGTGGTCGGCGGAACACTTGACGGCGGAGCACATGGACGATGCCCGCGACAACACCCGCACCAATCGTTTCTTCGTCGATAAAAAACTGCCGCCCGGCGACAGCGCCACGCTCTCGGACTACAAGAAGAGTGGCTACGATCGCGGCCATATGAGCCCGGCTGGCGACCGCTGGGACAAGAAAAGCATGGCGGAATCGTTTTCGCTGGCGAACGTCGTGCCGCAAAATCCGTCGAATAACCGGCGCATCTGGTCGCGTATAGAACAGTCCGTGCGGCGGCTGGTGGAGCAGTCCGGCGATGCCTACGTGGTCACCGGCCCCCTGTTTTCCGGACGGCAGTTGCAGACCATTGGCGAGTCGCGCGTGCTCGTACCCACGCAGTTGTATAAGGTGGTGTATCTGCCGGGACGTGACCTGGCGTTCGCCGTGGTGGTCGACAACACGCCGACGAACGAATACACAGTCAAGACGGTCCATGAACTTGAGGCCATGAGCGGACTGCAATTTCCAGGCATTCCGGACACGCTGAAAGATCAACGCATTGGAGGACTGAAAGGTGTTTAAGCCATTTGCCAACGATACCGATACCCTCAACATCAACGGCGACGCGCTCGTGATCGCCAACGACACCGCGCGGCTTTCCATTTCCGGCGACCTGGAAATAGCACGCGACAAGACTGGCTTGACCACGGCGCTTGCACTGCAAAAGGCGGTAAACGCCATCGTCGATGCGTTGCAGAATGACGCAAGCCTACCCGTGAAACTCGCCGATGAACCGCCGAAGCCCGCGGGCAAGACGGATAATCCGTTTATCTGAGCGTTAAAAAATTGGCTGGAGACGTATCTTGATCGAATGCCACATTGCACCGAGTCCGCTGGGCCACCTCGCGTATCGCGCGGAGGACGACTACCTGACGGGATTGTTTTTCGTCGGCCAGAAACATTTTCCCGCCGGTCTCCTCGATACAGGTCCGCCGAAGTCACGTGCGATCATTGCGGCGAAGGAACAGATCGCCGAGTACTTCGCCGGTGAGCGCACGGTGTTTTCCGTACCGCTGCGGCTCAATGGCACCGAGTTCCAGCAGCGTGTATGGGCGGCATTACAAGAGATCCCGTTCGGCACCTCCTGGACCTACGGTGACCTTGCGCGCCGGATGGGCGTCGCCGCGGGGGCATCGCGCGCCGTGGGCGGAGCAAACGGGCGCAATCCCGTGGGGATCATCGTGCCGTGTCATCGCGTGATAGGCGCCGATGGAGAGCTGACCGGCTACGCGGGCGGCGTAGAGCGCAAGCAACATCTGCTGACGCTTGAAGGCGGCCCAGGACGCGCGCAACTCACGTTGTTCTGAATGTTCTTGAATAGCAACCGATAGATCGGGTACACGCCTCAAAAAACCCCCGCAGGCGCGACGCGCCTGCGGGGGTTTTACGCTTCCGGATGCTTGGCAACATCATCCGGGGCGTTGAAACTACTACATCGATTATTGCTGCGTGCTGACGCGAATTTCCACGCGGCGATTCTTGGCGCGGCCGGCGACGGTCGCGTTCGACGCGACCGGATTCGACGCGCCAAAACCTTGTGCCGTGTAGCTTTGCGAATGCAGGCCATGGCTCTTCAGATACTGCATGACCGATTCCGCACGGCGTTGCGACAACTGACGGTTGTGCGTTGCCGAACCCGTGGAATCCGTGTAGCCCGCGACTGCGACCTGGCGCAACGTCACGCCCTGGGCGGCAGACACGAACTCGTCGAGCGTGTCGCTCGCTTTCGCCGTCAGCGTAGCGCTGTCGGTAGCGAAGTTAGCGTCGCCGCTCAAATCGATCTGGCGGGGCATTTCCGGCGCGGCCTGCGGGACCGGAGCTGGCACGGGCGCCGGCGCGACTTCAGGCTGAGCGGGCGCGCCGCACTGGAACGTCAGGACGCGCGGATCGGCCGAATCTTCGGACGGTGCGCGCAGGCGTTCCATGGTTTCGAGCTTGTATGCGGGCTTGTCGCCGCAGATTTTCTGGGCCTGCTTCACGCATGCCGCCACGCTTTCGAACAAACCATGACATTCAACGCGATAAACCTGGGCGCCGTTGGACGTCTGGATCTCGTTGGCGTTGAAAGTTGGGCCCGAAGCGCTGGAGCAGCCAGCGAGCACACCGATTGACAAAAGACCTGCAGCGATTAGTTTATTGGACATCGTGTTTACCATTCTTAAATTGACGTGTGACTGAGATATCGAGACAAATGCGTACTGGATGGGTCATCAGACAGTTACCCGATTTTCACAGCCACCTTATTCGCCTCAAGCCTTCGATCCGGATCTTGAAAATGATCTGGAATCCGAAATCGCGCGGCATGTTAGCACGCACAAACTAGCATTCCTAACTGGATAATTCCTAATTAGCGAAACACTTTTGAGCGATTTTTGAAATAACGGATAAACATGAACAATCAGAAAACTTTTGCGACGCCATTACCGCGTGGGAAATAAAAAGCGGCCGCGAATGCGGCCGCTTTTTCACAGTTTGAAACGCGCTGCGTGCGATTGAAGCACAGGTGAAAGGCGAACTGGGAAGCCTGAACCGTCAGGTGCGCTTCACTTTGGCAACGGCATCATGTCGACATCCGACTGGCGTTGCAAATCCTGCACCTTGGTTTGCAATGCACGCAATTGCGCTTGCGCGGCGTCCTGTTCCGCGCGCAGCGAACGGATCGCTTCCTGTTGCTCCGCCTGCCGGTCGGCGACCTGACTTTGCTGCGCCCGCGCGACGTCGAGGTCCGCCTGCAGGCGATTTGCGCGCCCTTGCTGAACCGCGATCAGCCGGTCAGCAAAGTTTTTCTCGGCTTCGAGCTTGGTCCGGCGGATCTCGGTATCGGCGAGCGCCGCACTGTTCTTGGCAAAGTCCGCGTAGATGGTTTCCGCTCGCGAATCCACTTGGGTCTTGACCACGCGCCAGAATTTCTTTTGCTGAAACAATGCGATATAGAACGTCATTTCATCGGGGTAAAACAGCATGCTCGCGCCATAGCTGCCGTTATACGTAGTGCGCAATTCCTTTACCTTTCCGTCGCGAATCATTTGCTGCAGTTCCGCGATGTTGCCATTCACCGTTGCCTGCGGTTCGTCGGCTGCGCCGTTGGTCAGAAGACTGCGACGCGCGCTTGAGTCCCCAAGTGCATCGGCTGCCGGGGCACTGCCTTGCATGGGCGCTGTGGGCCCGGCGGCACACGCTGCGCCGCACAGGACGAACCATGCCAAGACCAGGGCCCCGCCTCTCGTTGTAATGTTGGAGTTCATGGAATTTCCGGGTTGAACGCAATTAAGAATGCGAAAGCACCGGAATTATGGCAGATAGAAAAGCTAAAGCGGCAAATGCGTGAAGAGGCTTTTTTACAGTCTCACCATTGACTGAAAACACTCAACGGTTTGAAACGATTCTTGAAGCGATTTGCGCATTTCATCAACGCTCTTCATCGGTATTCCTGCTGCTTTTATAGATCGTGACGCAAGCGCACGTGATCCTGAACGCGCTTCGGGGCACGCGCGTCGCCCGGCATGTCGATAGGCGAGAAGATGCGCCCGTCTACTGGTTGTGTCGGCACTCCGGAAAAGATGCCGCGATCCGCCTTGAAAACGAGTGGCGCGTCGGAGTAGATACCCGGATCGACGGAGGTGTCCGCCATGCTCGGCGAGACCTGCAACAAACCGCCCAACCCAATCAGGCCGGCGATGAAGAAAACTGAACGGATATGCGAAGACATGAGGAGAACTCGCCGCAAAAAATGCCTGCGCGCGAACAACCATTGAACCGCGTACTCGTGACAGGCGTGAACCAGAGATGGAACCTGCGCGCGCCGAATGACCAGCGCTCGCAACCAACCAGCATGAGACCATCACGGTGCCGCCCGGACCATGAGCGAGTTCCGAATTTCTCCTGGATGGCGCTTATCGTTTCCATCCTTTGCGGGTCAGTTGATCCAGCGCAAAACCCACCGGCAACAGGACCGGCACCACGAATGCCGTGAACAATCCGTTCAAGCCCATGCCAAGGCCGGCGAATGCGCCTATTTCCATCGCTGCCCTGGAAAGCGCGCGCCATCCCTTGACGAGCGAAAAAAATTAGGCCGGGAGACGACGTCGCATCACGCCAGGCATCGCGCCGAGCGGCTCGCGCGCTGACCAGGGCGACCGGGCGCGAAAAGTGCACGCCATCAGCCCGTGCGACGGGGGCTAATGCGGAACTCCATGCGGCGCGGGCTCGGATCAAGCCCTCAACTCCCGTTTTCGGTGGATTTGATCGACGGATTCAATCGACGCCGCCATAAAACTTTACAAATACCAACATCGCCCGCCATCTCGGCGATAATCCGTTTCTACGCGACAAGGGCACGAGCCGGGCGACGGCACACGAGATATCCATGACCGACCAAGCAACTCCATCCAGCCAGACCGATTCCGACCCACGCTCCGTGACTACCGTGACAACAGGCGTGCCGGGACTTGACGACATACTCGGCGGTGGCCTGATCAAGGGCGGCTTGTACCTGATCGAAGGCATGGCAGGCGCGGGCAAGACCATCCTGTCCACGCAGATCGGTTTTCATCGCGTGGCCGAGGGTGACTCGGTGCTGTACATCACACTGATCGCGGAGTCGCATTCGAAGCTGCTGTCGCACCTGAAAGGCTTGTCGTTCTACAACGCCGACGCCATCTCGGACAAAATGCTGTTCGTCTCCGGCTACCACGAACTGATGCGCGACGGCCTGAACGGTTTCCTCGCGTTGATCGCGTCGACCATCAAGACAAGCCGCCCACGTTTCATGGTGATCGACGGTTTTCGCAGCGCTCGCGAATTCAGTTCCACCGAATTGGAGTTGTCACAGTTCATCCACGAATTGAGCGCGTTCGTGACGGCCGCGGGATGCACCACGTTGATCCTCGCGCCGCTCTCGGGCAACGAGCCGCATCCGGAACACACGCTCGTGGACGGGCTGGTCGAACTCAATCGTTTCGCCACGGGAATGCGCCGCGCGCGGGAAATCGAAGTGCATAAACTGCGCGGCCGCGATCATCTGCTGGGACGCCACTTCTTCAAGATCACTGCCGATGGCCTCGTCACTTTCCCACGCCTGGAAGCGCGCTCGATGCTGCTCGAAGGAGCACCGGACCTGAAGTCGAAGCTGTCGTTCGGCCTCCCCGACTTCGACACCATGCTCGGCGGCGGCGTAGTGAAAGGCTCGACCACGACGCTGATCGGGCCGTCGGGGATCGGCAAGACGCTGCTGTCACTGAAATTCCTCGAAGCCGGGGTCGCTAACGGCGAACGCTGCGTGTATTTCGGCTTTTACGAATCGCCGGAGCGGCTGGTCGCCAAGGCGGAGTCCGTGTCCATTCATCTTGCCGATGCAGTCGCCGACCGTCGCCTCATTGTCGAATGGCGACCGGCGGTGGAACTCGCCATCGACGAACTGGCGGCCGAGCTGATTGCGGTGGTGAAGCGCGCGGGCGCGTCGCGGCTGGTGGTGGACGGGATTGAAGGGTTCCACGATTCGGCGAACCGCATGGAGCGCTTCGGGCTGTTCCTGAACGCGTTGACGCATCGTCTGCGTCAGGAAAGCGTCACGACGCTGCTCACCGAGGAACTGCCGCTATATGCCGACATGGCGCATGGAGGTTCGATCCGCGCGTCGGCGATGACCGAGAATATCGTGTTGATGCGATACGTGGAGACAAGCACGTCGCTGTACCGCATTGTCTCTGTCGTCAAGCAGCGCGAAAGCGCCCACGATCCGTCCATCCGCCGCTTCGTCATCGATGAAAATGGCTTGCATCTCACGGACGCTTTCATTGGCACGACCACGTTGTTATCGGCGCGCGGCACAATCCCGCTCTCGCTGTCCGACCCGGACACCGGCACGCGGACATGAAAAAAATCCTCGTCGTAGACGATGAATTTGACCTCCTGACCACCTGGCGTCTCGTGCTCCAGATGGAAGGATACGAGGTCAGCACGGCGTCAAACGGCTTGTTGGCGCTCGAGTCTGTGCGTGCCAATCCGCCCGACCTGATCATCACGGACTGGATGATGCCGACCATGGACGGCGTCGCGTTATGCCACGCACTCGCCGCCGACAAAACCCTCGCACAGATTCCCGTCGTGCTCTCCAGCGCCGCCGCGCGCACGCCGACGGTCACGCACCCGCATCTCGAATTCCACCGAAAGCCGCTTTCCATCGATGAGCTCGTAGAAATCGTCGCGCGCCTGCTCGGCACGGCTTGAGGGCGGCCCGCGTAGTACGGGCTCTCCTCCTGGGCACGATCCCTGCTGAATCAAACGCTCCGGTTAGCCGGATTATTCGATAAACCGCTTCAACTAGAACGGGAGGCACCATGGTGCAAGATCAGGTAGAAGGCGCGGCGCAAACCGTCGTGGGCAAGGTGCAGGATGCCGTCGGCGGTTTGACCGGCGACACGGCGACGCAGGCTGAAGGCAAGGCGCGCCAAGTGCTCGGCAAGATTCAGCTCAACTACGGCGAAACCATCGACAACGTCCGTGAGGCGGTCATCGCAAAGCCGATCAATGGCGTGCTCGTGGCAGGTGCAATCGGATTCGTGCTCGGCGCAATCTGGGCGCGGCAACGGTAAGTTGGACGCCACGGGTTGTGTGAAGTTGTGTGAAAAACGGCTGGCCATGCTGAAAAGCACGGCCAGCTTTTTTGTGTCTTGATCAGCGGGATTTCAGGCGAGCTTCACGGATCGGGGCGCGGTTTTCGTTGGAGGTTCAGTTACTTCGACGGCTTTTGGTCCTTGTCGTTAGTCGCGGGCATCGGATCCACCCGCCTTTGATTTGATACCCCTACCGGCTCCGAACTGTGCGATCCAAACCCGCCGCGACCACTCGCTTCGGGCGTGTTGCCGCTGCCCAGCGGGACTTCGGCAGTCTGCTCTGGATGCTGCGTAAGATTGCGGTCGTCCGGCTCACCGGGTTCAGCTTTCGCGCTCGATGGCTGCGGCGCGTCGGCCGGCCTCACCCCTTGGCGCGCATCGCCGCCCGTTGCCGCCCCGCCCGGCAGATTACCTCCGGAGCCGCCGCCGCTCGCGCCAGTGCCGGAGTCGCCAAGCGGTTTGCTGTTATCGAGGTCGCGTTGCGTTGTGGTCGGTGTAGTCATTATGTGCTCCTGTCCTGATGGTTTGAGGTCCCATCATTCGAGCAACAGACGTTCCTCGTCGCGCTTTCCCCGGCGTTTTCCCGCTCGGAGCGACCGGGGTCTCAAAGCGCAACTACCGCGCGGAGCGCGAATCCGCATTGCGGCGGTTTTGCCGTGTCACCCAATCCGCCAGCAGATTCGGCACACGTGGCAGCGCGTGCGGCCAGTGCACGGCTTCCTTCGCCAGTTGCGCGACGAGGCCATGCGAACTGAACTGATCCAGCGCCAGACGCATGATCACCCGGCGCGCGATGGGCCACACGTCGATATCTGGAGCAATCCGCCGTGCCATTTCCTCGATGCTCTGCGCGGAGCGCGCAAGCAACGCCGCCCGGGACGCAATGCCCGTATGGGCGTCGCCAAATGCGTGCTCCAGCGGTCCTTTGCCCAGTGCCGTGAAAAGATCGGCCGCTGTCCGATGTCGATGGGCATCGCCGGCAAAACGCTCCGCCTCCCGCCGATAAGTCGCTTCCACGCGCACCGCATGCTGCGACTCGTGTTCGTCGGGCCGGCCATGCCGCATGTGTTCACGCGCAGCCGCCTTGTGATCGCCGTGCAACAACGCGTTCGATCCGGCAACGAGGAAACTGCGCTCGTGTGCGGCGAAAAACGTGAGCGGGGAATCTCCGTCAAGCACGAGCGCCCCGAAGGTGTCCGGCTCAATGCTGACCGCGGCGCCCGCCGCCTCCAGACCGGCGTGGAACACGCCCTCGCCGAGCGCCGTCTCGAAAAAAACCTCGATCCACATGGCAATCAATTGTGCCGGGTCCAGACCATGGGCGCGCAGCGCCTTGGCGTCCGAGAGCGGCACGGTGCGCACGGCGCGCGTGACGAGCGCCGTGTCGCTGCAAAAATCCCAGAGTACTTCGGGCACGACGACGCGCGAGTCGTGGTTCACCTCGCGCAACCGGTAACGGAGGAAACTTTGATCGGCAGCACGCTGGCGCAAATCAAGCATCCCGGTAATTGATTCCGTCAGGCGTGCGATAAGCGCGCCGACATTCTGCCCCCGAACCTCACGTGAAAAACGCCCGGCCAAACGCGCCGCCGCGTTCGCCACGTCCAGGTCTTGCATCAGTTCGGCGCGGGTATCGGTACGAATCAACGTGACACGCACAGCTACCGGCGCTGCGCTCGCATTGATGCCGGGGGACATGTCCAGCGTGATCCGCGCATGGTGCGTCTGCTGCGCAATTCCGCAGCGTTCAGGCTCGGCGTCCACATCGGTCAACGCGGCAACCCGTCCCGGCGGAAGTGCGGTCGCCAGCGCCTGGCGCAGCGGCGCGTCTTTCAGCGGCGCCTTGAGGGTGTCCAATTCGGCGAGCGCGACGCGCACCGCTGTCTCGGCCAACCCCGGATGTTGTGCCAGCAAGCTCGACGTCATGGTCAGCACACCGGACAGGTTCTGCAACACCGGCACCCGCTGGGCCAGACTGGTGGCGCCACGGCTACGCACGCCGGCGGCGAACGAGCGCAGGACGCGATGGAGCGGGGCGTCGGCGGCGGACTTTACGCGGCTTTCCCGCACGAATAGCGTCGCGAGGCGCCAGATTGCACGCACGCGCTGCATCATAGGTTCACCTGGAGGTTCACCCGGCACATGCTCGAATAACTGATTTTCCGCTCCTTGGATGAGGTGAATACAGGTGGCAGGCAGTAGCGCCCACGCGAGCCAAACCTCAAGAGAATGATCCTTGCGCAATTCACGTTGGTCACGCAAGTGTTTGGAGAATTCTCATGGATAACACTCAGGGCACCGGTGGGTGCCGCCGAGTTGAACAAGATAGAGCAGAACGGCCCGACGCGTTGAACCCGGACTCCCGGACTGGACGATCTGCAGCGTGCATGACGAGCTGCTTGCAAGTCAGCGCGGCCCGAAAGCCAATTGTCCGGCAAACGGTCTGAGCAGTTTTTCGTCACTACGATGTAATTGCGAACCTGAACTAAACAAATTAATTGTCTGATGTTTAAAATGCAATTCTCTTCGCAAGCTGTCAATTTCCGGAATTGTTTCGAATTTCGATTTAAGCTACTAATCCTTCATGCGAATTTCATCACGCCAAAGGACGACCCATGCAATGGATCGCGCCGGGTTCTACCAAGATGCACACCAATATGCGTTTTGGCCTTGAAATCACCATATATATAGCCGCACGTTAAAATCCATGAAGGCCGCCTCGTGCGGCCTTTTTCAAGGGGACCACCCGCTCCCCCGGCGCAATAACGCGCCACTCCGCCAAAAGCGATACCTGCACCATCAGTTGCTCTAACAGGCTGCGGAAATACCTCACCCCGGAGTCACCCAAAAGGTCAGTTCAAACGTTGTTAGTGAAGACCCCACAACTGTGAGAAGCGATGCGATGCGCGGCGCGGATACCTTTACCGAGAATTTGTTCACGTTGCGTAAGCTGGAGGACTTTGTTCCAGCCGATCATCCGCTGCGCTCGATTCGCAAGATGGCCAACGCAGCATTGGCCAAGATGGATCGCTTGTTTGCCGGCATGTACGAGGCTGATATCAAAGGTGGGCGGCCCAGCATTGCCCCGGAGAAGTTGCTGCGCGCGATGCTATTACAAGTGCTCTATAGCGTTCGCTCGGAGCGCCAGTTGATGGAGCAGGTTCAATATAACCTGCTGTTTCGTTGGTTCATCGGGCTGTCGATGGACGATGCCGTTTGGGTGCCCACTGTCTTCACCAAGAACCGCGAGCGCCTGATCAAGCATGACGCGGTCATCGAGTTCTTCAACGAGGTTGTGGGCATTGCCGAGAAGAAGTGCTGGCTTTGCGGTGAGCACTTCAGCGTCGATGGCACGTTAATTCAAGCATGGGCCGGCCATAAAAGCTTTGTGCGCCGCGATGATGATCAGGACCCCGAAGACGGTGGGAGCTTCAAGGGTGAGACGCGCAGCAATGAGACGCATGAATCGAAGAGCGACCCCGATTCGCGGCTGTATCGTAAGGGCAAAACGGCAAGCGAGCTACGCTACATGGGCCACACGTTGAGCGACAACCGCCATGGGCTGATCGCCAGCGCCGTGGTGACGCTGGCCGACGGCTATGCCGAACGCGAAGCGGCCAAAGTGATGATCGACGATGCCCGTCAGGCGCTTGGCGATCCGACGCGCGAGATCACGCTGGGGGCAGACAAAGGCTATGACGCGGCGGAGTTCATCGAGGCCTGCAAGACCATGAAAGTCACGCCTCACGTGGCGCAAAACAACTCAGGCCGCCAGTCGGCGGTGCCCGAGTCAATCGCCCAGAGTGCGGGCTATGCGGTTTCCCAGCAAAAGCGCAAGCTCATCGAACAAGGTTTCGGCTGGGCTAAGAGCATCGGCGGTATGCGTCAAGTGATGGTGCGCGGCTTGAAGAAGGTCGATCAGATGTTTGTGCTGACCATGGCCGCGTACAACCTCGTGCGCATGCGCACCTTGGGAGAGATCCGGCCGTTGCAGCCGCTGTGAGCCAAAAATGCCCAAGAGAGCGTCATAAACAGGTCCGAAAACCGAAATTAACCGGTCCGCATTTCAAACTATGAGAAATTCCTCGCTGAAAATTCTGATTAAGCTCACGGCTCAGTAAAGTCGGCCTCTATTTCCGCAGCCTGCTAAGCGAGTTCAATTCTGCAACGACCTGCGGATTTGATTCTCTTCGTCACAACACACAAACCCGTCAAACCAGTGAAATAAACATGCAAACAATTTAACTGTTTCTTGTTTGGAGAATTTTCATGGCATCTGCGAATAATTTACACGTTTCGGAAATTTAGACACGAGTGTGTTTTCCAGAACCCTACATGACGATTACTAAATCTCGGCGATTACCGTGAATGGAGACAATTTATAAGCTGCAACGTCTCAGAAATCTATTTCGACGCAGTAAACGTTATGGCATTCGAATCGGTAATTTTATCCTTTCGACATGAATTATCTGCTTCGGATGAGCAAAATTGACCGGAATTTCTGAAGCGTCCGAAATGGGATCCATCCAGACGCATTGTTTCCTCCTCCTGTCTACCTGAGCGTTATAGCGTCGAACTCTGTAACGGCCTATCGGTAAGTCCCGCTTTCATGATTGGCCCGTTTCATGCTTGCTGTACTGAATTGGCACAGTCAGTTTTTGTCCACCCTTGATTATCACTATGCTAACTACTCCAGTGATCGAAACACACCTGAGTGCCTTCCATGAAGTAATTGCAGAATGCACCGACCTCAAAACCCGTGTTGAGACGGAGCGCGTCGCGGTGTCGGCTATTACAGCCGCGATCGTCAATGCAAGTGAAACCCTCGCCAGGCGGGGGTACATGACGCCGCAAAAGGTGGAAGGGCTGACCTTGTCGATAGAAGAGAACGCGCTGGACCTGAAAGCCGCGCTCGATGAAGTCGACGCCTCCATTCGCACGGCCATCGGCCCTGTCGAGAAATTCGCCGCAGTGACGGAACGTATGAGGCTGCTCCAGAGAGTTGCACTTCCGGTTCACGTCACGGCGGTGCCGGGTCACTCAGAAGGGTCGGAAGCGTCGATGTTCGATTCAATGACGGCCCAACATTCCGCCTTGTGCGAGCATTTGCTGGAAAGCGTGCGGGAACTGGCCAACAAAGCCGCGTACCGGCTCGATGATCTGCGGGAAAAGATCGACCGGCTGCAGTCGTCTTATGGAGAAATCACTGCAGCAATGGCCTCCTGAAGCGTCGCGCGACGACGCCGGTGGCATGCGCATGTCGCGCCGCGTTACGTTGCGGACGTAACTGCGGACGTAACGTCGGCCGGAACAGGCTTAGGACCCCGGCGGTTGGAAGCTGGGCCCTCCAAGGGTCGACGGAGAGGCCCGCTTAAGCATCCTGCCCAGCACCCGCAGTGCAAAAGCCGGCAGAGGCAGTCCGGTTCAGCCCGCCAAGCCAGCAGCCGCCCAGCTCGCTACCGCGCCTGTTCGCCGCCGAACGCACGGCGGAAATGGAGGATTCCGCATTGCACCGTGGCATGCTATCGTTTTCATGCCGGAATCAGAACGTCCGGCACATGTCAATCATCTTCGTGAGCTCCGCCATGAACGATGTACGCCACAATCTCAGCCCGACCGACCGCGTGGAATTGCTCTGCTGGCTTACGTGCGGGAGCCTCGGTGCCTATTATCTGAACGGCTCCTGGCCCACTTCAGCTTTTCACGTGCAAGCGGCTCACAAGTGGCTGGACAGGCATAAGCGCCAAGCTGAATGGCTCGCCATTGCGAAGCTATCGGCCATTGCAGCCGACCTCGCCCAGCGCCACTCAGAACTCGTGGATGCCGACTGGGCTCGTGATGCCGTGGAAGAGATCCTGGACAGCGACGACCTCAACTATCAATCGGAGTTGGTGTTGCGCGTGCTCGATGAATGCAAGCGCGCGCTCGCCGACAAACGGCCAGCCGACTGACCCGGCAAAACCAGGGGCCTTTCGTTGATCGGGAATCATCGATTCGACGAAAGACCAGCACGTCGGCCGGTTTTCAGGGCATCAGCCTCAGAACTCGAGGAACGTCAATGCAAACGCCCGCGTGGGCGGGCGTCGAGTTTCCGGACCGTCCGCGCGCGGTCATTGCGTCGGGGTCGCTATTGCCGACCATCGCGCAAGCACTCGCCGATACTTCCAACGAAGGCTGCGCGCTGATCGTTTCTCACGCGCAAGACGACATCCTTCCGGGCGAAGGCGTATTCAAACGCTTGTGTCAGAAGCCAGGCCACAGCTCATACCATTCGTAAGCAATGCACATTAAATTTTGTTGTTGCATTCGTCAGGCTCAACGGGCAAGCCTAAAGGCGCCATCCATACGCACGTGAACCTGTACTGGACCGCGGAACTGTACGCGAAGCAGGGGCTAGGTATCCGTGAAGACGATATCGTGTTTTCCGCGGCTAAGCTGTTCTTTGCAGATGGGCTGGGTAACACGTTGACTTTCCCTCTTTCAGTCGGCGCAACGGCAATCCTCATGGCCGAGCGGTCCACGCCAGCTGCCGTCTTCGCACGCCTCGCCCAACACAAGCCGGCCATTTTCTGCGGCGTGCCCATGCTCTACGCCGGCATGCTTGCTTCGCCCGCGATGCCGGCGCGCGCCGATCTCCGCTTGGCGGATGTGCACGTCAGCGGGAGAAGCGTTGCCGCGCGAGATCGGCGAGCATTTTGCGGTCCATGCGGGCTGCGAGATTCTGGAAAACCGCGACTGGTAAAATCCAGAGGTTTAAATTACGCGAACCGGCACTCGATGCCTGAACGTCCCCCTCCATTGTCTGGCTGCGAGTCATGGAACGATTAGTACAGCACATCCCTGCAATCTGTGTGGCCAATCTGCCCGCAACAGACGACCGGGAATCGCTTCGTCTTGAGTATCAATGGTTGAACGCCGACCAGACCGATGCGCCTCTCGCCGTCTTCCTGCACGAAGGGCTCGGCTCCATTTCAATGTGGAAGGACTGGCCGCAGAAGCTATGCGAACAACTGGGGTTCCGTGGTCTCGTCTATTCGCGGCCGGGTTATGGCGGCTCGACCGCGCGTGCAGCGAACGTGAAATGGCCGCTCGATTTCATGCAACGGCAGGCTCATGACGTTCTGCCGGCAATGCTCGACGTTCTCGGCATAGGCAGCGCCGAACGTGCCCGGATGTGGGTTATTGGCCATAGCGACGGCGGTTCTATTGCGTTGCTTTATGCGGTGGCTTTCCCTGACGCGCTGTGTGGCGTGATCGCAATTGCGCCGCATGTATTTGTTGAAGATAAGTCAGTCAAGGCGATAGCGGAGGCAACCGCTCTATATACGCAAGGCGATTTGCGAGCCAGGCTGTCGCGGTATCACGCCGACGTCGATTCAGCTTTCTACGGATGGAACGATATCTGGCTGAATCCCGACTTCAGGCACTGGAACATTACGGCCCTGCTGCCTTCCATCCGGTGCCCGCTGCTTGCTGTGCAAGGATATGACGACGAGTACGCAACGATGGCGCAGATCGACGCCATTGCATCGCACGTGCCGCAAGCACAGCTCGCCAAGCTGCCGGCTTGCGGACATTCTCCGCATCGTCAATGCCCCGCCATGCTCGATGCCGCGATCGCGGCGTTCGTTAAGAGTATTTGAAGCTCCGGCATGAACCACGACCGCTGAAGGACGCGGCGCGCTGACTTGGGAAGACCGAAATCTCGATACAATCGGTCACCCTCCAACACTCTTCGCATCCTTTCAAAACGCATGACTGGTTCCTCGCTGCTCAAACCGAAGGTTTCACCCAGTCTGCGTTGGCTCACCCTGTGGGGACCGGGCCTGCTCGTCATGCTCGCCGACTGCGACGCCGGTAATGTGGTGACAGCGGCGCAGAGCGGCGCGCAATGGGGCCCTCAGCTACTGCTGGTTCTGCTCGCGCTCATCCCCCTGCTCTATATGGTCCAGGAACTCACCGTCCGGTTGGGTATTTTCACCGGGCAGGGTCATGGCGAGCTCGTTCGCTCGCACTTCGGTCCCGCATGGGCATGGGTCTCGGCAGTCGGGTTGGGCGTCGCCGTGCTCGGCTCTCTGGTGACCGAGTTCACCGGGGTCGCTGGCATAGGGGAAATGGTCGGCGTCTCGCGGTCCGTCACGTTGCCGCTCGCCGCCGCATTCCTGGTGGGCATTGTGTTCACTGGCTCGCACAAACGCGTGGACAAGCTCGCCATCGTCATTGGCGCTTTCGAGCTGTCATTCTTCGCGGTCGCCTGGCATGCCCACCCGGACATTCCCGGCATGTTCCGGCAGATGACCCAGCTTCCTCTCTCCGACCATCATTACGGTTATCTCGCGGCTGCACTGATTGGCGCGACCTTCAATCCCTGGATGATCTTCTACCAGCAAGCCGCGGTCGCCGATAAAAAGCTGGGCGCCCAGGACTATTCCGCGGCGCGAATCGAAACTGCCGCCGGTGCGGTTCTCACGCAGTTGCTAACAGCAGCGGTGCTGGTTGCCGTTGCGGCGACGCTGTCGAGAGACGGTCAGCGGCACTCTTTTCAAAGCGTAGGCGAAATCAGCGATGTCCTCACAATGGCCGTAGGACCGCGCGCCGGACGTTTTCTGTTTAGCGCGGGTGTCCTCGGGGCATCAATGGTAGCGGCCATTGTCTGCTCGCTATCGCTCGCGTGGGGGCTGGGTGAAGTGGCGGGATACAAGCGCTCGCTTGAGGGCGGACCGGCGAATGCGCCATGGTTCTACGGTGTGTACGTAGTCTCGGTCGTTGGCAGCGCGACCGTCGTCTGGCTCGCGCCCAACCTCGTTTCGCTGAACGTTGCCGCGCAAGTCGTCAACGCGCTAATGCTGCCACTAGTGGTCGGCTTGCTGATTGCGCTCAGCGTGACCGCGCTACCGCCTCAGCACCGGCCTCGCGGCATCTACCTAGGGCTTGTATGCGGCATTGCCGCGCTGGTGTCCGCCTCTGGTGTCCTGGGTGCCGCCCTGAGCTTTTTCTCCTGATAAGCGACTGCACTGTCTCGCGTCAATTCCGTATTTGATTGCCACACTACATGCCTTGTGTGGCGCGCAGTCGGTATTGAATTCCGGATCACATCTCTGTAGTCCGTCAAAACGACCATCTGAAAAGATTCACCGTCTTCCATCGGGTAATCACTCGAAATATTTTTGATCGCGTACGCATCCGTCTCACGGTCGACATGCGTATCCACCCGTACGTGACATGAGAGACGCCAGATCAGCCCTGCTGCTGCGCGTCATGCTTCGTCACGAGTTCGTGATTCACGTTTGACACAGGCAGCTCGCCTGGCGCCTCGTCGTCTGTTGTCCGCTGCTCTTCTGACTCTGGTTTTCATCGGGCACAGTCGCCGTATTGGTTAGTTCACAGAACGGTTCAAGGAGATATCATGTCAGAAGATTCAAAGGTCATGGATGTGCTCGTCCAGCGTTCCGACAAGCTCGCAAAACGCAGGCAGTTCTTCAGAAGCGCAGGGGGCGTCGGTCTTGGACTTATCGGCGGCACGATCCTTGGCGCATGCGGCGGCGGCTCGTCGAGCGCATCGGCGCAAAGCGGCCCGACCGATCCGGAGATCCTCAACTTCGCGCTTAACCTCGAATACCTCGAAGCAACCTTCTATGCGTATGCAACGACCGGTGCGGGCCTTCCGGCTAGCCTGATGAGCGGTGCGGGCACTGCGGGCACAGTCATCCCAGGCCATGCAGTAACGTTCTCCGACCCGGTGGTTCAGGCCTATGCCAACGAGATCGCTAAAGACGAACTTGAACATGTCACGTTCCTGCGCACGGCGCTCGGTGCGTCGGCGGTAGCCATGCCTGCCCTCGATGTCGGCTACCAGAATCCAAACGGCGCCTTCTCCAAAGCAGCGCAGGCAGCCGGACTGGTTCCTGCGGGCACGGCGTTCGACCCTTACCTGAACGACGAAACGTTCTTGCTCGCCGCCTTCATCTTTGAAGATGTTGGTGTGACGGCTTACAAGGGGGCCGCGCCGCTGATCTCGAACTCGACCTATTTGTCAGCTGCCGCGGGCATCCTCGCTGCCGAGGCTTATCACGCTGGTCTGGTACGCACGACGCTTTATGCAAAAGGTATTGCGACCCCGTCGCTTGGCCTTATTGCAGCGGCAGGCGCCATCTCCAACGCACGCAACGCGCTCGACAACGTGGGCAACGACGACCAGGGCATTGCAGGAGCGACGCCGAGCATCTCCAACATTGTGCCGCTCGATTCCAACGGCATCGCGTTCAGCCGCAATTACGGGAATGTCCTGAACATCGTCTACCTGACGAATGCGTCAGTGACTCAGGGCGGCTTCTTCCCGGTAGGCGTCAACGGTACGCTGCACATGAGCGCCTGATAGAAGTCGGGAGCATCCTGGCCTCACCGCGCCGGTTTCTATCACTTGTGATGGGAACCAGCGCGGCTTTGATTTACGTCGACAATTGAATTGAAGCTTTCAAATAATAAAGCATAACTAACTTTTTCAATCAACAGGGTACGGAATCAAACCGTGTTCTGAATAGAGCCTGGGCAATCCTCGCCGTGGCGCTATGGCAACGTGCGCGCTCACCATCGCCACGCTGGCGGACGCCAAGCGGGTGTAGCCCGTCCATTGCGCTCGCATGGCATCCGTAAGGGAAACGAAATATTTCCGGTTCGCCTTAGCCCTTCAAAAATTCTCAAAAACCTTCAAAAAGCCGACAAGCACGTTCAGCATCAAGATGCATTAAGCAGATGCTGACCTGTCCCGGGCCCCTGTTGCTGCACCCGCTTGCCTGTGATCTCCGGCGGACCACCCCCATAGACCGGATCATCGCGGCAAAAAACGGAACTGTTTCACCTCCGAGGTTGTGCCTGAAACACGGTTTGTAGTAGTGTCGGGCCGTTCAGAAAGAACGGTCGAAATTACCCGGACAAAATCGTGTCCAGACTAGCCGCGCGCATGCCATTGCCTAGCCGCATCCCTTAACCACCAACGACGATCAAAGCTTACAGTTCACGTTTTTATCGCGGCTTAGTCGCATGCTGATGCCCTCATATGTTTGCATCGGTGAATCAACGCATGGCGGCATCCAAGGCTCGGACCTCGAAGGGCACGCCGCCATGTTTTCATGCATAGCTGTTCGGAGAATATATGGACTTCGGATTCAACCTGAACCGCACGGCCAACGCGTCTGCCTGGCGCTTGTTGCCTAATCGATGGGACTTTGTCGCGTTCCCTCTGATCATTTGCGTGATTGCGATGGCCGCCATCGGCTTCCATCAGACCATGGCGCCCATCGCCACGCTCAAGACGCAAGTGATCTCGCTCGCGCCGTCGAACCTGCCTGAATATGCGCTGCGCACAACATTGCGGATGCTCGCCGCCATGATTGCTTCGCTGGTATTCACGCTCATCTACGGCACCCTTGCGGCCAAGAGCCGTCGGGCAGAAAAGGTGCTCGTGCCGATCCTGGACATCCTCCAGTCGGTTCCTGTACTTGGCTATATCTCGTTCACGGTCACGTTCTTCATCGCGTTGTTTCCGACGCGCGTGGCAGGTGCCGAATGCGCGGCGATCTTCGCGATCTTCACGAGCCAGGCGTGGAACATGACGTTCAGTTTCTACCAGTCGTTGCGCACAACGCCGCGAGACCTGGAGGAAGTCGCCCGCAGCTTCCACCTGACGGCATGGCAGCGATTCTGGAAGCTGGAAGTCCCCTTCTCAATGCCGGGCCTCATCTGGAACATGATGATGTCGATGTCCGGCGGCTGGTTCTTCGTGGTTGCCTCCGAGGCAATCACGGTCGGCAACAACACGATCACGCTGCCGGGCATCGGCGCGTATCTCGCGCAGGCGATCACCGAAAAGAACATGGGCGCGGTCGGCTGGGTCATCCTCACGATGACCATTGTGATCCTTGGCTACGACCAATTGCTGTTTCGTCCGCTCGTTGCCTGGGCCGACAAATTCCGCATGGAAACGTCCAGTTCCGGTATCGCCCCGGAGTCTTGGGTGCTCGGCCTGGTTCGACGCACGCGCCTGATTCACCGCTTGCTCGTGCCAGCCGGCTGGGTCTTCGCCAGCGCGGCACGCATCCCGATGCGACTGCCTTCGTTCGACCGGGTGAATTTGCGCATGACGAAGCGCAAGACGCCGTCACGTGTCGGCGACATTGCCTGGAGCATCGTGGTCATCGCGGTTACGCTTTATGTGGTGTGGCGCGTGGTCACCTACGTCCGCACCGGCGTGGACCTGCATGAGGTAGGTCACGTGGTTGTCCTTGGATTGATCACGTTGTTGCGCGTGGTGATCCTGATCGCGATCTCATCGGTGATCTGGGTCCCGCTTGGCGTGATGATCGGATTGCGTCCCGCGCTTGCCGAGAAAGTGCAGCCAATCGCGCAATTCCTGGCGGCGTTTCCGGCGAACCTTTTGTTTCCCATCTTCGTGATCGTGATTGTCCGCTTTCACCTGAACCCCGATATCTGGTTGTCGCCGCTCATCGTGCTCGGAACGCAGTGGTACATCCTGTTCAACGTGATCGCGGGCGCGACGGCTTACCCGAACGACTACCGCGAGGTGGCCACCAACTTCCGGATTCGTGGCTGGCAATGGTGGCGTCAGGCCATGCTGCCAGGCATCTTCCCGTACTACGTGACGGGCGCGATCACCGCTTCAGGGGGTGCGTGGAACGCCAGTATCGTCGCCGAGTTCGTGCAGTGGGGCGACACCAAGGTCGTGGCGCATGGCCTGGGCGCGTACATCGCGCAAACCACCGCTGCGGGCGACTATCCGAAGATCATCCTGGGCATTGCCGTCATGTCGTTGTTCGTCACCCTTTTCAACCGCCTGCTGTGGCGCCCCATGTACACCTTTGCCGAAGCCAAGCTTCGAGTCGATTGAGGACCTATCAACATGCCAAATTCAGACTTCAACGTGGTTTCCCCCGTGACGCCGGCGAGCCCTGCTTCCCGTGCTGCCGAAGAGATCCTGAACGTCAAGGGTGTGTCGCGGGGCTTCAAGAAAAGCCAGGGCGACCTGCTCGTGCTCGACGGCGTCAACCTCTCATTGCGAGAGGGTGAGATCGTCGGCTTGCTAGGACGCTCGGGCTCGGGCAAGTCAACGCTGCTGCGTATCATCGCAGGCTTGATCGAGCCGACCACCGGCGACGTCACCTATAAAGGCAAGCCGCTCGAAGGTCCCGCCGATGGCGTCGCCATGGTGTTCCAGACGTTCGCGCTGTTCCCGTGGCTGACTGTGCTTCAGAACGTGGAAGCGGGGCTGGAGGCGCAGGGAGTGGGTGCTGCGCCGCGCCGGGCGCGGGCGCTCGCCGCAATCGATCTGATCGGGCTGGACGGTTTCGAGAACGCGTATCCGCGTGAACTGTCGGGCGGGATGCGCCAGCGGGTGGGTTTCGCCCGTGCGCTGGTAGTCGACCCGACGCTCTTGCTGATGGACGAGCCCTTCTCCGCGCTCGACGTGCTGACGGCCGAGAACTTGCGTACTGACCTGCTTGACCTCTGGACGCAGGGCAAGATGCCGATCAAGTCGGTGTTGATCGTGACGCACAACATTGAAGAAGCGGTATTCATGTGCGACCGGATCATGGTGTTGTCGTCGAATCCGGGTCGGGTGATTGCCGAGATCGAGGTGCCGTTCAAGCATCCTCGCAATCGTCTCGATCCGGCGTTCAGATCGCTCGTCGATGAAATCTACGCCAAGATGACGGCGCGGCAATCCGGTGAGGCGACCAAGCAGACGCTCGAGTTTGGCAGCCGGTTGCCGCATGTGTCGACCAACTTGCTGGCCGGCCTGATTGAAACGCTTGCCGCCGATCCGTACCATGGCCGCGCCGACATGCCGGAGATTGCGCGTTCGCTGCATCTGGAAGTTGACGACCTGTTCCCGATCGCGGAAACGTTGCAGCACCTGGGTTTCGCCGAACTGCGCGAAGGGGATATCTATCTGACGCCCGCGGCCCATGTGTTTGCCGATCTGGGTACTCACGAACGCAAGATGATGTTCGCCGATCATCTGTTGAAGCACGTGCCGCTGGCCGCCCGCATCAAGAAGGTGTTGAATGAGCGGCCGGGGCATCGGGCTCCGCGCGTGCGCTTTGAACAGGAACTGGAGGATTTCCTGACCGACGGCGCCGCGGAAGACACGCTGGATTCGGTGATCAACTGGGGGCGTTTCGGGGAGGTGTTTTCGTACAACGACCAGACTGAGTTGTTCAGCCTGGAAGACGTGGAGGTCTGAAGGTTTTCGCTCGCGCCGGTGGACGGGTTTTGGATCCTGGCGGGTAGGGGTTAGCGGTTGGGTTAGTGCCGGCGGGCCAGGTGCCGAAAGCAGCAACCCGGCATTGACCCCGACCGCTAACCCGGGAACCTGGCAACCTGGGATCGACTCCGCCCACTACGCCCCAAACCACCAAACCCCGCCCACCGGCGCGAGCGAACGTTACGTCCGTCCCATGTGTTCAAAGAACCTGATAGCGCGCGCATCGTGGGTATGGGCCGTGTTGATCCGCACCCATGCCGACACCTCGCCATTCGGGCGGTAGTAGCTCCCCGGCGCGAGCGTGATACCAAACTTCAGCGCGTGATCGACGAGGACCATCGAATCGTCTATGCCCGGCACTCGCGTCCACACAAAATTGCCGCCGCTGGGTTCATCGAAGACCTCCCAGCCGTTTTCCTCAAGACGCTGAACGGCCGTTGACAGCGTATCGTGAATCCGGCGCCGCAAGCGCTCGAGGTACTTGCGATACGTGCCTCGCTCAAGCAACGCCGCCACCACGCATTCGCTAAAGCGCGAACCGCCGAGGCTGGTGAGCACCTTCACGTCTACCAGGTCCTTGATCAGGTCGCGCTTGGCTGCCAGATAACCAATCCGCAACGACGACGACAGCGTCTTCGACAACCCGCCCACATAGATCACATGATCGAGTTGATCGAGCGACGCAAGCCGTTGAGTCGGCGTCGCCTGGAAGTCCGCATAGATATCGTCTTCCACGATCATGAAGTCGTGCTGCTGCGCGAGCTGCAGCAACTTGAACGCGACCTGCGGCGCTACATTCGTCGCGGTCGGGTTATGAAAGACGGTATTGATGAAGAACAGTTTCGGCTTGATGGTCTTGAGCAAATGCTCCGCGACATCCACATCGGGCCCGCTCGCCAGGCGCGGAACGCCGACAATCCTGACGCCTTGCAGCTTGAGCAAGCCGAACAGGTTGTAGTAGCCGGGGTCTTCCACGAACACGGTATCGCCCGGCTTTAGCATGAACCGGACGACCAGATCGAGCGCTTGGCTCGCACCGCTCGTGACAATGACGTTCGAGATGTCCGCTTCAATGCCGACTATCCCGAGGCGCATCTGGATCTGGTGCCGCAAATTCGCATCGCCATGCGGCATGGCGTAGTCGATCACGCAACTTGGGTCCATTCGCATGACCTGGCGCACGGTCTGGGCAATGCCCTCAATGTCTCGCCACGCTTCCGGCACGAACCCGCTGCTCAGCTTTAAAGTTTCACCGGGATAGTTGAACTGCTGCAGGATCTGATGCGACTCTTCTTCGGCAAGACGAGGATCCGAGCCACCCGACGCGCTGTCCTCGCCTCCCATGTGGTTCGCCACGTAGAAGCCCGAACCATGCTTCGGCACGATAAAACCCAGCGACGAAAGCCTGTCGTACGCTTCAATAACCGGAAAGCGGCTAATCCGCTGGGCGGCCGCCAGCGCCCGGATGGACGGCAGCTTCACGCCGGCCAAAAGCTGCCGCGACCGTATCAGACCTGAAATGCCGGTCACAAGCTGGTCGGTCATGGGGACGCCGCTTTGTGGATCGATGACGAGGTTCATCGCGTGATCTCTTGAAGTGTGCAGGGAAAATCACTGAACAGTACGGCACAACTGTTCGCGACTGTACATTCCTAAGATTGAAGTTTAAATAAATAATGCAGTCAAGAGGCCGTCTCTTTGTGAGTGGCCGTGATGGGAGAGGGACATGCGCGAAATCCGGACCTTGGAGCAAGAACCCCATGATGAGCCAGCCTGCTGGCTCATCGATCGGCCTCATACCCTGACGGTTTGCCGGGGTACAGTGTGGCTGACCATTGAAGGCGAACCGGAAGACTGGTGGCTGCGGGCAGGCGAAACGCTCGAGCTTGCGCCGCGTTCGAAGGTCTGGATCACCGCATCCGAGCCAAATAGCCGTTTCGTTTTGGCCTCTGCACCGGTATTCTCGCCCACGTGGCGATTCGCGTTCTACTGGTTGCTGATGCGTTTCGGCCAGCGCAGAACACGGGCAATGTGAGCGGGTCCCGGCCGTGTACTGCAGCTTAGCCACCCGACAACGCCTTTATTAAGCGAACCCTGATGAACGACCGATACCCCTTCGCCGCAGATTCCGGCACGCCGGATACGTTCAGCATCGCGTGTCCGACGGTCCTGCCACTCTCTTCAATTCTTCCTGAAGAACCTCTGCTGATGATGGGCGCCGGCCCCGTACCGATTCCCGACGCCGTAGCCAAAGCCAACGGCGTCGTGATCAACCATCTTGGCTCAACCATGGCCGCGGTCATCGGGCAGGTCAAGACAATGGCCCGGTATGTGTTCCAGACCGAATCGAAATGGGTGATGGGCGTGGCGGGACCGGGATCGGCAGCCATGGAAATGGCTATCACGAACCTTGCATGGAAAGGCTCGCGCGTACTCTGCATCTGCAATGGCTTTTTCAGCGAGCGCATGGCGGAGATGGCGAGGCGAACCGGTGCTCAAGTCGAAACGCTGAACGTGGTCGACGGCACCGCCGCGGACACGCAGCTAGCGGCGGAAGCTATCGACCGGTTTCGTCCGGAGATCGTGACGATCGTGCATGGCGAGACGTCCAACACCGTCTGGAATCGCAGCCTCGAATCAATTGCCTCGGTTGCCCGCGCCGCCGGCGCGCTGGTGATTGTCGACGCGGTCTGCACGCTGAGCACCATGCCATTGCCAATGGACGCATGGGGTATCGACGCCGTGATCACCGGCGGCCAGAAAGGGCTGTCATCAATCCCCGGTGTTTCGCTGCTCGCGTTCTCTGAAACGGCCTGGCAACGCATCATGTCGCGCCCGGTCCCACCCACGCACTGGTGCCTCGATGCGTCCTTGGCAACGAACTTCTGGCACAACGCGTCCTACCATTACACGGCGCCAGTGTCGGGCGTGCTCGCGCTCCATGAGGCGCTGCGACTGGTGTGCGCCGAGACGCTCGAGCGCCGGTTCGCAAGGCATCATCGATGTTCGAACGCGCTGCAAGCGGGCGTTGAAGCGCTCTCGCTCTCACTCTATGTTCCGAAACCGAGCCGGCTGAATTCGGTCGTGGGTATCGCGTTGCCGCAGGGCATCAGCGGTTCAGACGTATGCGCCCATATCTCGCGCCATCATCATGTCGAGATTGCAGGCTCGTTCGGCGCGCCGATCGTACGGATCGGTCAGATGGGCGAGCAATGCCGCGAGCATCATCTCTTCAGGACCATCCATGCCCTTGGCCGCACGATGATCGACCTCGGCGTGCCGGTGGATCTTCCCGCTGGCGTGGCCGCGCTGGAGCGGTCGTTATCGGCGGCTTGATTTGCGCGAGCACGTGCCGGCTTTCGGGGTTCAGCTCACAAGCGCCCTCGAACGCCGGCGGCTCAGCCACTTGACCGCCAGAAGCCCCACCACCATCACCGTCAGCGACAACATCGTGGTCATCGTGCCGAGCGCATAGATCACGGGTGTGGTGACGGAAGTCGTGAGCCCCTGAAGTTCCAGCGGCAGCGTGTTCTGGTCGCCGATCGCCTGCGACGTGCGCGCGATCTCGTCCCACGACAGTGTGAAACCGAACATCCCGACTCCAATCACCGACGGCCCGATGATCGGCAAAACCACGTGGCGAAAGCTCTGCCAGGGCGACGCGCCAAGGTCGCGAGCCGCCTCTTCATACGCCGGGTTGAAACGGTTGAAGACGGCAAACATCACAAGCAGTCCGAATGGCAGCGTCCACGTCAGATGCGCACCGAGCGCCGAGGTATACAGGCCCATCGAGGTGGTGTAGTTGTCGACGAATGACTGATGCCCCCACGCGCCGGCAAGATACTTGACGCCGTTATCGAGCAGCCGGAACGTCAGGCCGATTCCCAGCGACACAATGATCGACGGCATGATCAGGCTCGCGACGGACACGTAGAACACGGCCGTGTCACCGCGAAAGCGTTTGCGAAACGCGAGCCCTGCCGCGACCGAGAACAGCACTGTCAGCACCGTGGCGACTGCGGCAAGACGCACCGAGCGTCCGAACGCGGCCCATATGTCGATGTCGCCTACGCCTTGACGCAACACGGCGAACCAGTGCAGCGAAACACCGCGCATGGGGAACGTGAGGCCGCCCTCCGGTCCCTGGAACGACAGGATGAAGATTGTTATCACCGGGCCATAGAGGAACAGCACGAATAGGCCGAACACCAGCGCGAGCCAGTAGAAACTGGTGGGACGCGGCTCGCGGTGCTGCTTCAGACTGCGGAGAATCGCGGCCATGTCAAAGCTCCTTGCGAATATCGACTACGCGTGTCAGTGCCCAGACAATCATCAGCACGACGGCCAGCAGGATGATCGCGTTGGCCGCGGCGGCGGGAAACTGGAGGTAGCCGGTCTGCACCTGGATGATTTTTCCGACCGACGCAATCTGCTGCCCACCCATGACACCTACCGTAAGGAAATCGCCCATGACGATGGTGATCACGAAGATCGAGCCGATCACAATCCCCGTCTTCGACAACGGCAACACCACTTCCCGGATCACTTGCCAGCCGCTCGCACCTGCGTCGCGCGCGGCTTCGAGCAACGACCGGTCAATGCGCATCATGGCGTTGAAGATTGGTACGATCATGAAGAACGTATAAAGATGCACGAAGGCGAGCACGACCGAGAAGTTCGAATAGAGCAGCCATTCGAGCGGCTGATCGATCATATGCGATGACAGCAGTGCCTGATTGACGAGCCCGTTGCGGCCGAGTAGCGGTATCCACGAGATCATCCGGATCACGTTGGAAGTCCAGAACGGAATCGTGCACACAAGGAACAAAACCGTCTGCATACCTGATGACCGGACGTGAAACGACAGGAAGTAAGCGATTGTAAAACCGATCACCAGCGTCACCGCCCAGACGATCGCGCAGAACTTGATCGTCGACCAGTAGGTCTTGAAGGTCACGCAAACATCGGTCATCGAAGAACAGCCATCGAAGATCGCCGCGTAGTTCTTGAACGTGAACGCAGGGATGATCTGGTATTCATTGAAGTCCCAGAAACTGACGATCAGCGTGATGACCAGCGGCACGAGAAAGAACAGGACGAAGGTCAACGCGAGCGGCGTCGCCTGCAGCCAGGCGGCCGCACGCCGGTGCTTGACGATCGCCTCCAGCGGTCGGATGGGAAGCTCGATCGATGCCATCGTGGATTACCTATCGGATAAACAGAAGCGGCCGGCTTGCATGATGTTCAGCACGCCGACCCTGTGCACTAAGCCGCGCTAGGCTGCAATAAACTCGTTCCACTTCTGGACCATGTAGATGTTCTCGTCCATCACGGCATTCCAGCACGCGATCGCCCCCATGCGCTGGTTGTACGAACCGCCGTCGCGCACCGTGCCGACCTTCTCGAGCAACTGGCCGTCAGGCGCCTTGATGTCCTGCGCCGCCGGCTTGCCTTCGATCCAGTAGTCCCATTCATACGGCTGCATATGGGTCTTGGCGGTCTCGAGCACACCCGCATAATAGCCCTGGCGCATGAGGTAAGCACCGGCCCAGCCGTCCTGGAACCAGTTGATGAACTCATAGGCTGCGTCAAGCTTGCGGCCCTGCAATGAACGCGGCAGCCCGAAGCCCGACGCCCATGAGCGATACCCTTCTTTCAGCGGCTGGAACTTGCACGCAACTCCCATTGTGCGGACCTTCGTGACGGCCGGGGACCACATCGACTGGATCACGACCTCACCGGACGCCATCAGGTTGACGCTTTCGTTAAAGTCCTTCCAGAACGCGCGGAACTGGCCCGCGCGCTTCGCTTCGATCAGGATCTTGATGGTCTGGTCGATCTCGGCCTTGGTCATGTTGCCCTTATCGCCGTACTTGACATGCCCCATTGCCTCGATCGCCATGGCCGAATCCATGATGCCGATCGCGGGAATGTTCAGGAGTGCGGCGCGTCCCTTGAATTCAGGGTTGAGCAACTCGGCCCAGCTATTGATCGGGCGCTTGATGAGGTCAGGACGGATGCCTAGCGTATCGGCGTTGTAGGTGGTCGGGATCAGCGTCATCCATTCGGTGGGCGTCGCGGAGAACTCGGTCGAGCGTGCGCCCGTCAGGAACATCACCTTCCTGGGGGCCGTGCCCTGGTCGCCGATCTTCTTGCCGTCGACCTCGCCGCGCGTGAGCACCGGCGTGATCTTGTCGGCGAGCTTGATCTTCTTCGCGTCCATGCCCGCCAGCGTGCCGGCGGGAATCAGCTTCTTCAGCGAGAAGTATTCGGTATCGACAATATCGAATGAATTGGGCTGCGTGATGATGCGCTTGGCGACGTCGTCGGTAGTCACCGGGATGTACTGGATCTGGATGCCGGTATCTTCCTGGAATTTCTTGGCGATATCCGAACTCTGGTTCACCGCCGTGCCCAGATAGCGAAGTGTGATCTTTTCCTGCGCATGCACGTACGGAAACCCGGCAATACCGGCCGCGGCTACCGCGCCCTTGAGCCACGTACGGCGCGACATGCCCTTGCCCGTGGCGAGGCTGGATTCCGTCGTGGCGGCACTCGCCGGCGTCTCGCTCGTGCTGGGTTCGGACGGGTGTTCGTAACGCTCGGTCATGGCCATCTTCCTTGGTTGAAATTGTCGTTCACTACAACGCAAAGCGGTCTCTTATGCTGCCAATGCATGGGCGTCCTGTTCGTTCCACCAGACCACGACACGCGCATCGGGCCCCAGGCGCTGCGGGTCGTATTCGTTATCGGGTAGAAGAGAAACCAGGTCGGGTGAACCGTCCAGCGGTGCCAGCGTCATGCGCAAATGGGTACCCTGATATTCGGTTTCGCGGACCGTGCAAGGGATGCCGCCGATCCGGCTGAAGCCACTTTCGCTCATGGGCGGCTGGACCGGTGTGAAGCCGTGCGGCGCTATGCGCAGATGATCGGCGCGTACGGTGAACGCACGGCCGTTTGCGCCGAGCACGTTGTGTCCGCCAAGAAAACGCGCGACAAATTCCGTGCGCGGCCGGTTGAAGACTTCGTGCGGCGAGCCGCTTTGCTCAATGCGCCCGTGGCTCATGACAACGACCATGTCCGCGAGCGCGAGCGCCTCTTCCTGCGAGTGGGTCACGTGCACAAAGGTGATGCCCAATTCCTTCTGCCAGCGCTTGAGTTCGGCGCGCATCTGAACACGCAGGAACGGGTCGAGTGCGGAAAGGGGTTCATCTAGCAGCAGGCAGCGCGGTTCATTCAGCAGCGCGCGGGCGAGTGCGACACGCTGCTGCTGGCCACCCGACAGTTGCGACGGCTTGCGTTCGGCATAGGCGCTCATCGCGACAAGTTCCAGCAGTTCACCCGCCCGCTGGCGGCGTACGTCCTTGGCGACGCCACGCATCTTCAGGCTGAACGCGACGTTGTCGAGCGCGGACAGATGCGGGAACAACGCATAACTCTGGAAGACCATCGCGGTGCCGCGCGTGGCGGGTTGCGCCCGCGTGACGTTGCGCTGGCCAATGAGGATGTCGCCGTCGCTGATCGACTCGTGGCCGGCGATCATCCGCAACGTCGATGTCTTGCCGCAGCCCGACGGCCCGAGCAGGCAGCAGTACTGGCCGCCGGGAATCCGCAGGTCGATCGAATCGACGGCGAGCGAGTCGCCATATTGCTTCGATACATGCACCAGTTCGATATCGGCGGCCTCGGTTTTAAGCACGGCTGAAGTGGGCTGGCTCATTAGTAGGAACTCGTGCAAGAACTCATGCGGGGCGTTTCCTTTTTCTTGATAAGGGCGCGGCGAGCGGCAATCAACGTCAGCGATAACGGCTCCGCAAGACGCCAAATGCAAGACGTATGCCAATTCGTTCTCATACCGACTATTACATCGCAGGCCATTACGCCTATTGAACGCAGACGATATGGCGTGTAAATTGCACACAATTGGAAATCCAACCGTCGGCGATCAAGCCCGTCAACCCGCACAACCGCGGTGCGCCGCGGGTCCGCCACGGGGCGTGATCCCCCAAAAAGGTTCACGCGCGGCACGTTTGTCACTCAGGGCTTTTTGCACATGGACACCATCCGCAACGCTTGCGCGTCGCACGCTCCTGCGTTCGGCCCGCTCGCCACGCATGGCCGTTTTCCTTACCGGCCGATCACCGACACCGACGCGTTTCGTTGGCCGGGCGACACCGGCCTCGCGGTCTATCTTGGCTTCAACATCGAACACTTTGCGTTCGGCGAGGGACTTGGCGCGGCCCTCGGCCCGGTCTCGCCGCAGCCCGACGTGCTCAATCACAGCTGGCGCGAATACGGCAACCGCGTGGGCGTATGGCGCTGTATCGAACTCTTCGATCAGCTCGACCTGCCGTCGGGCACGCTGATCAATACATCGCTCTATGACCACTGCCCGGAAGTCATCGACGCTTGCCTCGCACGCGGCGACGAACTGATCGCGCACGGTCATACGAATGCGCACCGTCAGAGCGACCTTGACGAGAACAGCGAACGCGCGTTGTTACTGCACTGCCGCGAACGCATCGCGGCGCATGCCGGCACGCCGCCTTCGGGCTGGCTCTCGCCCTGGATCTCCGAGTCTCGCGCAACGCCCGACCTGCTCGCGGAAACCGGCTACGGCTACACGCTCAACTGGTGCCACGACGACCGCCCGGTGCGCATGGCAACGCGCTCTGGGTCGTTATGGTCCATCCCCTACCCGCAAGAACTCAACGACTTGCCGATGATGGTCGGCCGCCATCTCGACGCCCGCGATTTCGCCGACATGATCATCGACCAGTTCGACGAAATGCTCGAACAGGCGAACCGCGGCCAACATCCACAGGCGCTCGTGATGGGCATCGCGCTGCATCCTTACCTCGTTGGACAGCCCTACCGGTTGCGCCATTTGCGTCGCGCGCTACAGCACATTGCCGCCGCCCGCGCGAACGGCGACGTGTGGATGACAACGCCCGGCGCAATCGCCCGCCATATGGACGAGATGGAACGCCTGGGCCTCGTCGGCACGCGGCAACAGACCCTGCTCGCGGCAGACAAATGACGCCGAAACCCACATTGAAGCCGGCTGCAAAGCCCCAAAAAGAAGCCGGACGGAATACCGCTCAGGATGCCGACGCTCGCCTCTACCAAGCCATCTTCGACGGTGTGCTCAACCATCGTCTGACGCCCGGCACCAAACTTCCAGAGCCAGAGTTGTGCCAGTTGTTCGGCGTCGGCCGAGCGGTCGTGCGACGCGTGCTGGAGAAGCTCGCCTACGACGGCATCGTTGCATTGCGGCCGAACAAGGGAGCGGTAATCGCCGAGCCGACGCCCGAGGAGACACGCGAGATTTTTGAAGCGCGCCGCTCGATGGAGCGCGTGCTGGTGGAGTTGGCCGTGCAGCGTGCAACCGCGCGCGACATCAAGGAACTGCGCCGTCAGCTAGCCGATGAACATGAAGCCATGCATCGCTTCGACCAGCCTTCCTGGGCGCGGCTTGCAAGCGACTTTCATCTGCGTATTGCGGCGCTTGCCGGCAATTCGATCCTGCAACGCTACCTGAGCGAACTGGTGTCGCGATGCTCGCTGATCGTGGGCGTCTATGAGCCGCCGGGCAACGCACCGTGCGAGCACGAGGAGCATGCGGCGATTGTCGACTGCATTGAGGCGCGTGATGCGGCAGGCGCCATTGCACGCATGGAAGCGCATCTCCGCGAACTGGAAGAGCGCATTGAGACCTCGCGCATGCTGGGCGAAAAGAGCCTCGGGCAACTGCTTGGCATGACTTAGAACCAGACCATCTGGCGCAAGCTCACCAATCCAGGCCATCATGGAAATCGACTTCGAAGCCATCACCGAATATCAGCGATACAAGCTCATGGCGAGCCTGATCGTGCCGCGCCCGATCGCACTGGTCACCACCTTGAGCGCAAGCGGCACGATCAACGCCGCGCCCTTCTCGATGTTCAACATGCTGGGCGAGGAACCGCCAATTGTGATGATCAGCATCAACCGGCTCGACGATGGCTCGCTCAAGGACACAGCCGTGAATATTGCACGCGGCCGCGAGTTCGTCGTGCATCTCTGCGACGAAGCGATGGCCGAAAAAATGCATCAATGCGGGGAACGTCTGCCGCCCGATGTCAGCGAGCTCGAGAAGGTCGGGCTCACGCCGGTTGGTAGCTCGCGGGTCGCGCCGCCACGGATCGCAGAAGCGCCGGTGGCATTCGAATGTACGTTGTGGGAGACGCTGGAAACCACGAGCCGGCAGATATTCATTGGATGCGTTCACCGGCTGCATGCACGCGACGAACTGATCGATACCGAAACCTGGCGCGTGCGCCTGCAGCACTACTTCCCGGTCGGACGGTTCGGCGCGAGCGACTATGTGACCACCCGCGAGCGCTTCACGCTCGGCTGACCGACCACGGAGCAATCATGCGCAACACGACCCTCGCGACGTCCACCGAAGGTATGGTCACCAGTCCCCACAGGCTTGCAAGCGAAGCGGGACTCGAAGTGCTGCGCGCGGGTGGCAACGCCATTGAAGCAGCCATCGCGATCGGCGCGGCGCTGAGCGTGACCTATCCGCATTTCACCGGTCTTGGCGGCGATGCGTTCTGGGTGATCGGTGACCGCACGGGCATGCTGCGAACGTTGTCGGGCATCGGGCAGGCAGCGCAGACATTGCCCGCGTTCTCCACCGCTATTCCGTCGCGCGGCGCCGGTTCTACGCTGACCACTGGAGCAACAGTGGATACCTGGCATCAGGCGCATTCAATCAGCCAGACGTCATGGGGAGGCCAACGCACGTGGTCGTCGCTGTTCGATCGCGCGATCGATTACGCGTCGGAGGGA